>NZ_QNRY01000032.1 GCF_003315515.1 Brenneria salicis ATCC 15712 = DSM 30166
TTTTATGGATGGTTTTCTGCATCCGACGTCGTTCGGTACGGGGTATTGGTGCTATGATCGGCATCGCTCAGTCCGGTTGGTGATTTGTGATTTTTAGCGATTGATCAGATCGCTCAACTCGGACTGAGTTCCCTCAAAGTGATCTACTATTTGGAACAGCTATTTAGTGAGCAAGACGTGAGTAAAAATTATAATTATCCGGCGAGTGAAAATATCAGCTAATTACGCTGAGGCTATATAGCCTGGCTATTCGCAAAAAATAAAAATGGCAATTTACTTTCCACTGATCTTCATTCTGATAACCCTACCTACGTTATCCGTTAGTCGGAATGAATGAGCGAACCGCGATCGAAGCAGGAGTTCATCATGAATACAGCAAGCTCAGCGGCTGGCGCTATACAAAAGAGAACCAACGCCCGCTACTGGATTGTCGTGATGTTGTTTATCGTCACGTCATTTAACTATGGCGATCGTGCCACACTTTCCATTGCCGGTTCGGCGATGTCCCAGGAAATCGGACTGGACGCCGTGGGCATGGGATTCATTTTCTCCGCCTTCTCATGGGCATATGTTATTGGGCAGATCCCTGGCGGCTGGCTGCTTGACCGCTTCGGTTCCAAACGTGTTTACTTCTGGAGTATTTTTACCTGGTCGTTATTCACCCTCTTGCAAGGGTTCGTCGATCTGTTCCCCACCACCGCATCCATCGTTATTGCGTTGTTCTTCCTGCGCTTTATGGTCGGGTTGTGTGAGTCTCCTTCGTTCCCCGGCAACAGTCGTATTGTCGCCGCCTGGTTCCCCGCGCAGGAACGTGGTACGGCGGTCTCCATTTTTAACTCCGCACAGTATTTCGCCACAGTTATTTTTGCGCCGATTATGGGCTGGCTGACGCATGCGGTCGGCTGGGCGCATGTGTTCTGGTTTATGGGCGGGCTGGGGATCATCATCAGTATTCTGTGGTTGAAAGTGATCCACGATCCGAAAGATCACCCAAGCGTCAATCAGGCGGAGCTTGATTATATTGAAGCGGGCGGCGCGCTGATCAATATGGATGCCAAAGGGGTGAAGAAAGAAACGGTTAAAGGCGAAAAATGGTATCAAGTCAAGCAATTGCTGCAATCCCGCATGATGATTGGCGTTTACATCGGGCAATATTGCATTAATGCGCTGACGTATTTCTTTATCACCTGGTTTCCGCTTTATCTGGTTCAGGCGCGCGGTATGTCGATCCTCAAGGCCGGGTTTGTGGCGTCGGTACCCGCTATCTGCGGTTTCGTGGGCGGCGTGCTGGGCGGCGTGATTTCCGATTACCTGATGCGCCGCACCAATTCACTGACTTTTGCCCGTAAAACCCCCATCGTGCTGGGGATGTTCCTCTCGATGTCGATGGTGATTTGTAACTATGTTGAAACCGAATGGGTGGTTATCGCGGTCATGTCGGCCGCTTTCTTCGGCAAAGGCATCGGCGCCCTGGGTTGGGCGGTGATGGCGGATACCGCACCTAAAGAAATCAGTGGGTTAAGCGGCGGCTTGTTTAATACCTGCGGCAACGCTTCCGGTATCGTGACGCCAATCGCCATTGGTTACATCATCGGTATGACGGGATCGTTCAACGGCGGTCTGGTGTATGTCGGTATTCATGCTCTGGTCGCCATCATCAGCTACCTGTTTATTGTGGGTGAAATCAAGCGCATTGAACTAAAACCCTTCCGTCAATAACACGGGTATTTGCCTGATATTTTAAACGCCGCGCTATTTTCCCATAGCGCGGCACAGTGTTTATTTTAGCCCTGACGACCGGTTTTTTCGGGATAGGATATTTCGTGAAATACATCCCATCGAGTTGTGCCGATGACATATTTAATCTGATTTTTCCGGTTGAATACTGAGCTATTGCCCAATGAGTTGTGAAATAAGAAAACTTATAATTTTAATCGAGGCCGACAGAGCAAAGTAATGATGGTGTTGTTTTATTAATGATTTGATCAATGAGCCTTTTTAATAACGCCACTCTCTGGTTTTTCTTTATCAGCCGATCCTCACTTATTCAACATCAGGATGAGCGTTATTCACCGGTTTAATTCCAGGAGAGTGTAATGGGCAGCAATAACGTTTCGGATACCCCCATCATCACCGATATGAAAGTTATTCCCGTCGCCGGTTATGACAGCATGTTATTAAATATCGGCGGCGCGCATGGCGCTTATTTTACCCGTAATATCGTCATCCTGACCGATAACGCCGGCCATACCGGGGTCGGCGAAGCGCCCGGCGGCGAAGTGATTTACCACACGCTGGCAGAAGCGATTCCACGCGTGAAAGGTCAGCAAATTGCCTGTATGAACCGTCTGGTGCATGACGTGCATAAGGGCAACCAGTCCTCGGATTTCGATTCCTTTGGTAAAGGCGCCTGGACGTTCGAATTACGGGTGAATGCCGTGGCCGCGCTGGAGGCTGCCTTGCTCGACCTGCTGGGGCAGTTTATGGGCGTGCCGGTGGCTGAACTGCTGGGGCCGGGTAAACAGCGTGATGAGGTGACGGTGCTGGGCTACCTGTTCTATATCGGCGACCGCACAAAAACCGATTTGCCTTATCTGAGCGGTGAACTGGGCAAGCATGAGTGGTATCGCCTGCGTCATCAGCCAGCGATGAATAGCGAGGCGGTGGTCCGCCTGGCCGAAGCGACGGCCGATCGCTATGGGTTTAAAGATTTCAAACTGAAAGGCGGCGTGTTGCCGGGCGAGCAGGAAATCGACACCGTCAAGGCGCTTAAACAACGTTTCCCGGATGCGCGTATCACGGTCGATCCGAACGGCGCCTGGCTACTCGATGAAGCCATTCGTCTGTGTAAAGACATGCAAGGCGTTCTGACTTACGCCGAAGATCCCTGTGGCGCTGAACAGGGCTTTTCCGGTCGGGAAGTGATGGCGGAATTCCGCCGCGCCACCGGTCTGCCGGTCGCCACCAATATGATCGCCACCAACTGGCGTGAAATGAACCATGCCGTCATGTTGCAGGCCGTGGATATCCCGCTGGCCGATCCGCATTTCTGGACGATGCACGGCGCCGTGCGCGTAGCGCAGATGTGCGATGAATGGGGCCTCACCTGGGGATGTCACTCCAATAACCACTTTGATGTTTCGCTGGCCATGTTTACGCATGTGGGGGCCGCCGCGCCAGGCAATCCCACGGCGATCGACACCCACTGGATTTGGCAGGAAGGCCAGCATCTGACCAAAGAACCGCTGCAAATCGTCAATGGCACAATCCGGGTGCCGGATCGTCCGGGGCTCGGTATTGAGTTGGATATGGATCAGGTGATGAAGGCGCATGAACGCCATAAAAAATTGCCAAGCGGCGCGCGTAACGACGCGGCGGCGATGCAATACCTGATCCCCGGTTGGACGTTTGATCGCAAACGTCCGGTATTTGGTCGCTAACCCTACGCGACCCCGCTAAATGATAAAAAGGATAAAAATATGACGTTGCAAAGTGCCACACCGGTGATTACCGGCATGCAGGTTATCCCCGTTGCCGGGTATGACAGCATGTTGCTGAACCTCAGCGGCGCGCACGCGCCTTACTTCACCCGTAATATCGTGATCATCAAGGATAACGCCGGAAATACGGGCGTGGGTGAAATTCCGGGCGGCGAGAAAATACGCCAGACGCTGGAAGAAGCCAGCGAACTGGTGGTGGGTAAGACGCTGGGGGAATATAAGAATGTGATGTCCAGGGTTCGCGCTCAGTTCGCCGACCGCGACGCGGCCGGGCGCGGCTTACAGACATTCGATCTGCGCACCACGAACCATGTCGTCACCGGTATTGAGGCGGCGATGCTCGATCTGCTGGGGCAGTTCCTTAATGTGAGCGTCGCGTCGCTGCTGGGCGATGGTCAACAACGCGATGCGGTGGAAATGCTGGGTTACCTGTTCTACGTCGGCGATCGCAACAAAACCGATCTCCCGTACCAGAGTCAGCCGGATGAAAAATGCGACTGGTATCGGCTGCGCCATGAAGAGGCCTTGACGCCGCAAAGCATTGTGCGTCTGGCGGAGGCGGCTTATGAAAAATACGGTTTCAATGATTTCAAACTGAAGGGCGGCGTACTGGCGGGCAGTGAAGAGGCCGAAGCGGTGACCGCACTGGCAAAACGTTTCCCACAGGCGCGCATCACGCTAGACCCGAATGGCGCCTGGTCGCTGGAAGAAGCGATCCGGCTTGGCAAACAGTTGCGCGGCGTATTGGCGTATGCGGAAGATCCCTGCGGCGCGGAGCAGGGGTTCTCCGGGCGTGAAGTGATGGCGGAATTCCGGCGCGCCACCGGCCTGCCGACCGCCACCAACATGATCGCCACCGACTGGCGGCAGATGGGGCACACCATTTCGCTGCAATCGGTCGATATTCCGTTGGCGGACCCGCATTTCTGGACGATGCAAGGTTCGGTCCGTGTGGCGCAGATGTGTCACGAATGGGGCCTGACCTGGGGCTCGCACTCCAATAACCACTTTGATGTCTCTCTGGCGATGTTCACCCATGTCGCGGCGGCGGCGCCGGGCAAAATCACGGCGATTGATACGCATTGGATATGGCAGGAAGGCAATCAGCGCCTGACCAAAACGCCGTTGCAGATCGTGGGCGGCATGGTGGAAGTACCGAAGAAACCCGGCCTGGGCATCGAGTTGGATATGGCGCAGGTGATGAAGGCGCATGAACTGTATAAAAACATGGGGCTGGGGGCGCGTAACGAAGCCATGGGCATGCAGTATCTGATCCCAGGTTGGACGTTTGATCACAAACGCCCGTGTCTGGTTCGTTAACCATTGGTTTTATTGGCTGTTTTATGTCGTCGCCTCAACCGGGGCGGCGCCGGAATGAATGAGGATAAAAAATGAAGACTCCGTTGTTACCTAACCGTTTTCGTCAGGATATACGGCAGGGAAAAACCTTGATCGGCTGCTGGTGCGCGTTGGGGAATCCGATAACCACCGAAGTGCTGGGGCTGGCGGGTTTTGACTGGCTGGTGCTGGATGGCGAACACGCGCCTAACGATGTCATGACGTTTATTCCGCAATTGATGGCGTTGCAAGGCAGCCGCAGCGCGCCGGTGGTTCGGCCGCCGTGTAACGAACCGGTCATCATCAAGCGTTTGCTGGATATCGGTTTCAATAACTTTTTGATCCCGTTTGTGGAATCCGAGGAGGAAGCCGTTCGCGCGGTGGCGTCAACCCGCTATCCGCCTGTCGGCATCCGCGGGGTATCGGTGGCGCATCGTAGCAATGGCTACGGCACCGAGCCTGATTACTTCGCGACCATTAACCAACACATTACCGTCATGGTGCAGATTGAAAGTCAGCAAGGCGTGGACAATCTGGATGCGATCGCCGCCGTGGACGGCGTTGACGGCATTTTTGTCGGGCCGGGCGATCTGTCCGCCGCGCTGGGGTATCTGGGGCAGCCGAACCATCCTGAAGTTCAGCGGGTTATCCGTCATATCTTTGAACGCGCCGCGGCGCACCACAAGCCTTGCGGTATTTTGGCCCCGGCGGAAGCCGATGCTCGCCGGTATCTGGAATGGGGCGCGACCTTCGTGGCGGTCGGCAGCGATCTGGGAGTGTTCCGTGGCGCGACACAGGCGTTGCGCGACAAATTTAAAGCGTAATTCCGCTGTGCGTTAAGCGCACACCGGCAGTAATCAATACATCAGACAATGAGGTTATAGCGATGAAAATTGGTTTTATTGGACTGGGTATCATGGGAAAACCGATGAGTAAAAATTTGCTGCAAGCAGGTTACTCATTAGTCGTGATGGACAGAAATCAGCAGGCTGTCGCTGAGGTTGTCGCCGCGGGCGCACTGGCCGCGCAAACACCGAGGCAGGTGGCGGAACAATGTGAAGTGATCATCACCATGTTGCCTAACTCTCCTCATGTCAAAGAGGTAGTGCTGGGGGAAAATGGCGTTATCGAAGGCGCGCGCGCCGGCAGCATTGTGGTGGACATGAGTTCGATCGCGCCGCTTGCCAGCCGGGAGATAGCCAGCGTGCTGGCGGAAAAAGAGATCGCGATGTTGGATGCGCCGGTCAGCGGCGGCGAACCCAAAGCGATTGATGGCACCTTGTCGGTCATGGTCGGCGGCGATAAAGCACAGTTCGACCGTTGTTTCGACATCCTGAAATCGATGGCCGGTTCCGTGGTGCACACCGGCGATATCGGCGCGGGCAACGTGACCAAACTGGTGAATCAGGTGATTGTGGCGTTGAACATCGCGGCGATGTCGGAGGCGCTGGTGCTGGCGACCAAAGCCGGCGTCAACCCGGAACTGGTTTATCTGGCGATCCGCGGTGGTCTGGCGGGCAGCACCGTGCTGGACGCCAAAGCGCCGATGGTGTTGGATCGCAACTTCAAGCCGGGTTTCCGTATCGATTTGCACATCAAGGATCTGGCTAATGCGCTGGATACGTCACACGGCGTGGGGGCGCAACTACCGCTGACTGCCACGGTGATGGAGATGATGCAGGCATTGAAGGCGGATGATTTGGGTAGCGCCGATCACAGTGCGTTGGCCTGCTACTATGAAAAATTGGCTAAAGTGGAAGTATCACGCTAAATCGTGACGAGCTCCCAGCCAGACAAGCGCGCCGTCGGCACTTGTCTGGCTGAGGATAATCATTCTGATAAGCGCCGATTCAGGAGCGCGCAGATTATTGATGCAATCGGAACGTTTATGAAATCGGATGGTTTTTGATATCGGATGGTTTATGAAAATAGTTATCGCACCGGATTCTTATAAAGAGAGCTTGTCCGCACACGAAGTGGCCACTCAGATCGAAAAGGGATTTCGTGACATCTTTCCCGATGCCAGCTACATCAAACTGCCGGTCGCCGATGGGGGCGAGGGGACGGTGGAGGCGATGGTCGCGGCCACACACGGCAAGATTGTACAGGTAAAGGTGACGGGGCCGCTAGGGGACAGGATCGACGCGTTTTTCGGCCTGTCGGGTGATGAGAAAACGGCGTTTATCGAGATGGCGGCGGCCAGCGGGTTGGAGCGCGTACCCGCGCAGCAGCGCAACCCATTGCTGACTACCAGCTACGGAACGGGAGAACTGATTCGTTGTGCATTGGAGCATGGCGTGAAACATTGCATCATCGGCATCATCGGCATCATCGGCATCATCGGCATCATCGGCATCATCGGCATCATCGGCATCATCGGCATCATCGGCATCATCGGCATTGGCGGCAGTGCCACCAATGACGGCGGTTCGGGAATGGCGCAGGCGCTGGGCGCCAGGCTGCTCGATGATAGCGGTAACCAGATTGGCTATGGCGGCGGCGCGCTTAATGAACTGGCGAGTATAGATATTCATGAACTGGACCCGCGTATTAACGATTGTCGCTTTGAAGTGGCCTGCGATGTCACCAATCCGCTGACCGGCAAACAGGGGGCCTCGGCGATATTTGGTCCGCAGAAAGGCGCGACGGCTGAGATAATCGAACAACTTGACGGCGCCCTTAAACATTATGCCGCGGTGATACGCCGTGATCTGGATATGGACGTTGAACAGGTGCCTGGCGCTGGCGCGGCCGGCGGCATGGGCGCGGCGTTGCAGGCCTTCTGCGGCGCCGAATTACGGCAGGGCATTGAGATCGTGACCGAGGCCCTGGGGCTGGATGAACTGGTCAGAGACGCTTCGCTGGTCATTACCGGCGAAGGCCGGATCGATAGCCAGACGATCCACGGCAAGGTGCCGATTGGTGTGGCACGGGTGGCTAAACGTTACGATAAACCAGTGATCGGCATTGCCGGCAGCCTGACGGCGGATGTGGGAGTCGTGCATGAGCACGGTCTGGATGCCGTTTTCAGCGTGCTGTACAACATCTGTTCGCTGGAGGAAGCATTGGATAATGCCGCGGACAATGTACGGATGACCGCGCGTAATATTGCCGCCGTCATCAAGTTGTCGAAAGGTTTAACATAGTCCATCAGGATAAAGTTCATCAGGATAAAGTGCGTCAGGATAAGCGGCAAGCGCTTTGCCTAAAGCGCTTGCTCACGTGCAGAGACATGCTGAAAATGTAAATTCGCCGCTTCAATGACGTTTTCTATTTCATCCAGCAGTTCCAGCCACTCCGGTTCCAACTCACTGGCGTCAACGCCTTGCCGTAATTGCTGTTCCAGATAGCAGCAAATGCTTTTCAGGCGCGGAACGCCGCTATAACTGCAACTGCCGTGTAGTTTATGAATTAAATCAACGATGTTGTCGTCAGGCTGATTATTTAACACGTCTTCAACTCTGCAACGCACTTCCGGCAGAAAATCCAGCAGCATCTGCAAAAGATCATGCGCCAACTGGGGTTTATTGGCGGCCTGACGCTGCGCCAGCGTCCAGTCCAGCGATAATTGGCTCTCATCATGTTCATCAAGCGGCGGCATCGTCTCTTCAAGATGCGAATACCGGATCAGTACATTTCTCAGCATCCGTTCGTCGATCGGCTTGGCCAGATAATCATCCATCCCCGCTTGCAGCAGATGTTCGCGGTCGTCATCCAGGGTGTGCGCGGTAACGGCGACGATCGGAGTTTCTATATGGTTGGGCAACTGGCGGATCAGTTCGCTGGTGCGGATACCGTCCATTTCCGGCATCTGAATATCCATGAGGATGATGTCGATTTTCTGGCGTTTAGCCTGCTCGATGGCGTCGGCGCCGTTTTCGCAGAGAATAATTTGTTCGACCTGCTCTTCCAACAAGGCGCCGATCAATTTCAGGTTGGCCGGATTGTCATCCACCGCCATCACGCTCAGCGGCAGCCGGAGAGTATGCGCCGTCTGGTCTTCAACCGGCAACGTATTTTCCGATAGCAGTGACGATTGGAACAGGGAACTGTCTTGCAGCAGCGGCAATAAACGCGTCGCCGAGATAGGTTTGCTCAGGCAGGCGTGAACGCCAAAGCGTTTGAGTTGCTCCGCGTCCATTTGCGCCAGGCTGGGCAGGGCCAGAATGACACAGGGCGCACGGCGGCAGACATCGCGCAACTTCGGCGTATAGTCCATCAGGTTGTTGCGGTAATGCACCGGAATGCCGAGCAACATAATATCGAATGCCTCTTCGGGAAGCTGTTCCAGCGTCGGGCTGTAGCTGACCGTCAACGGCGTCTGACCAAGAATGTTCAGCGTGGCCTGCGCCGCCGACGGGTTACCTTCCACATAAGCCAGATGTTTGCCGTGCAATAGGCGGTAAACCGGCTTGGCTGGCGTCGCATGCGGGTCCAGCGGCAAACTGATATGGAACCAGAAAGCCGATCCCTGATTCATCTGGCTCTGGAAACTGATATCGCCGCCCATCTCTTTTACCAGCCGTTGGGTAATCACCAGACCAAGCCCCGTACCGCCATGACGTCGGGAAATGCTGGTGTCGGCCTGACGGAAAGCCTGAAACAGCTGCGCCTGCTGTGTTTTGGCAATACCGATCCCGGTGTCGCGGATTTGAATTTCCAAATGGACTTCGTTGTGTTCCTGTCGGCGTTTCTCCACCCGGATATCAATGTTGCCCTGTTCGGTGAATTTAATGGCGTTGCCCAGCAGGTTGGTGATGATTTGCTGAATGCGCAATGGATCGCCGATAAACTGTTCCGGGATATCGTTCTGAATATCCAGCGTCAGTTCCAGACCTTTTTCGTGAGCGGTATGCGCCAACAGCACCACTACCTCATCGAGCGTGTCGTGCAGCGAAAACGGAATATGCTCCAGCGCCAGTTTGCCCGCTTCCAGTTTCGAGAAATCCAGCACATCGTTGATGATGTTCAGCAGGTTGTTGGCGGAGCGTTCAATGGTGCGCAGATAATCGGTTTGCGTGCTGTTCAGCGGCGTTTTCAATGTCTGGCGGGTAAAGCCGATCACCCCGTTCAGCGGTGTTCTGAGTTCATGCGACATGTTGGCCAGAAATTCGGATTTAATACGCGCCGCTTCCTGAGCGCGTTTTTTAGCGATATCCAGTTCCACATTCTGGATCTCCATCTGTTCCAGCGTCTCACGCAGATCAGATGTCGCCTGATCGATATTCTGCTGCATTTCCTCATGGTAGGCGGTCAATGACATCGCCATGGAGTTGATGCCGTTTTTCAGCATATCGAGTTCGCCCAGCATATGGCCTTCCACCCGGCTGTCCAGTTGTCCGCGCCGGATACGATCGACTGTTTCAACCATATTGCGGATCGGTGTGGTTACGTCCCGCATCAGGTGGTAGGCAAACAGCACCGCAATCGCCAGACAAAGCAGCAGCAGAAGAACGGCAACGAAAATCTCCTGATATTGCTGGAGCTTGAGCGCCGTTATGTCCAGTTCGATGACGATATAGCCGAGTGGCTTAATCATATCGTGGAGGGGCGGTGTGATATCCCCGGTAGTAATTTCACTATCGGCGATGATGGGCATGTGCAGGATCAGAAAATTGTCAGACGGATGTTGGTGCAGACCATGATAGAAGGGGACGTCATTTATCGACGACATCAATAAATTATTGTGACGAATGTTGGTGCTGGCCAGCAGTTGGTTTTTTTCATTAAACACGCTGATGGTTCGAATCGTGGCGGAATGACTCCGGTGGATGGTATTAATCAGCGGCTGGATGGTTTTCTGTTGTTTCTGCGTAATGGCATAGGCGCTGGTGATGGCCAGCGGTTCAATGATGGTGGTGCCGATCTCGGCCAGTTGAGCCTGGAGTTGGTTATAGCGCTGTATGACGAAAAAGGCACTTAGCAGCAGCCCGATGATTAATGTCGGTGCCAGAATCATGATTAACATACGCGCGCGCAGACTGTATTTGGTCATGAGGTTCCAATGTGGGAGAATTAAGCCCGGCTTACCCGTTATTTTGCAAATTGCAGATGTATCGCGCCTGCAACTTGCAATCAATCGGGTATATAAAGTGTAAAATTATGGTACTGAAAAAACGATTGTAAACTATGGCGCAATTCTACTCTCCAAACCGGCGCGTGACGACCCGGCAAATGCTTACCGTGACGGTGGACTCCCTCGACCCTTTTGGGCAAGGGGTGGCGCGGCATCAGGGCAAAACTATTTTTGTGACGGGTGTCTTGCCGGGAGAGCGGGCGGAAATCCAGCTAACCGAAGAAAAGCGCCAGTTCGCTCATGCTAAACTGATACGCCTTCTGTCGCCCAGCGCTGAACGCGTTCAACCGCGTTGTCCGCATTTCACTACCTGTGGCGGTTGTCAGCAACAACATGCCGATATCGCATTGCAACAGCGCAGTAAAGCGTCGGCGTTGCGGCGCATGATGTCCCATGACATGGATGAGGCTTCACTGCCGGTGACGACGATCGCCGGCCCCGCTTATGCCTACCGGCGGCGAACCCGGCTTGCGTTATACTATTTTCAAGGAAAACAGTATCAAGGCAAGCAGTCTCAGGGAAAACAGCAACGGCTGATTATGGGGTATCGGCAGTCTGGTTCTCACGAACTGGTGGACATCAACGTCTGTCCGATCTTACGCCAGGAACTGGAAAGCCTGTTGCTGCCGCTGCGTGACTGTCTGGGCCGCCTGCAAGCGGCTAAGCGATTGGGGCATGTCGAACTGGTTCTGGCGGATAACGGGCCGCTGGTGGTGTTGCGCCACCTTGATCCGTTGAGTCACGCCGACATGCAGGCGCTGCGTGATTTCGCGCAGCGACAGGCTGTGGCGGTTTATCTGGCGCCCGATGCGCAATCGCTGGTGTGTCTGGCCGGAGAACCCCCGGTGTATCAGATTGCCGGCATGGAACTGACCTTCAGCCCGCGGGATTTTATTCAGGTCAATGATGCGGTGAACCAGCAGATGGTCGCGCAAGCGCTGGCCTGGCTGGATGTACGGCCACAGGATAGAATATTGGACTTATTCTGCGGCATGGGCAATTTCACGCTCCCGCTGGCTCAGCGGGCGGCCTGCGTCGTAGGCGTGGAAGGCGTGATGGCGCTGGTGGAGAAGGGACGCGAGAACGCCTGCCGCAACGCGTTGGGCAATGTCACATTTTTTCACCAAAATCTTGACGATGATGTCACTCAGCAACCCTGGGCAGCCCAGGGTTTTGATAAAATATTACTTGATCCGGCACGCGCCGGCGCCGCAGGCGTCATGACGCAAATTGTCAGGCTTGCGCCGCAACGTGTGGTTTACGTTTCCTGTAACCCCACGACGCTGGCGCGTGACAGTAAAATATTGCTCGCCGCCGGTTATCGGCTGGCGAATGTCGCGATGCTGGATATGTTTCCACATACCGGACACCTTGAGTCGATGGCACTGTTTTTGCACGGTTCTGGCAGTCGGTAAAGTAGGGAGAAATTATGGTTGCGGTAAGAAGTGCGCATTTGAACACGGCTGGTGAATTCGTACCTGACGCCTGGATTGCTTCGCTGGGTATTGCCAGTCAACAGTCATGTGAACGTTTAGCCGAAACCTGGCGCTACTGTGAACAGCACACGCAAGATCATCCCGATGCTTTGCTGTTGCTATGGCGCGGTATCGAAATGGTGGAAATTCTTTCCACGCTGAGTATGGACAATGACAGCATGCGTGCTGCCATGTTGTTCCCCCTGGCCGATGCCAATGTGGTGGATGAAGCCACGCTACAGGAAAGATTTGGTAAAAATATCGTAGAACTGGTGCACGGTGTGCGCGATATGGATGCAATCCGCCAACTGAAGGCGACGCAGCATGATTCGGTTGCTTCTGAACAGGTGGATAACATTCGTCGGATGTTGCTGGCGATGGTGGAGGATTTCCGCTGTGTGGTCATTAAGCTGGCTGAACGAATCGCACACCTGCGTGAACTGAAGGATGCGCCCGAAGAAGAACGGGTGCTGGCGGCTAAAGAGTGCACCAATATCTATGCGCCGTTGGCCAACCGGCTGGGGATTGGTCAACTTAAGTGGGAACTGGAGGATTTCTGTTTCCGCTATCTGCATCCCGATGAGTACAAACGTATCGCCACGTTGCTGCACGAACGCCGTATCGATCGCGAGCAGTACATTGATGATTTCGTTAAAACGCTGCGCAATGCGATGAAAGAAGAAGGCGTACAGGCGGAAATCTATGGCCGTCCGAAGCACATCTACAGCATCTGGCGCAAGATGCAGAAAAAATCCCTGTCGTTCGACGAACTGTTCGATGTGCGCGCGGTGCGCATCGTGGTGGAACGCTTGCAGGATTGCTACGGTGCGTTGGGCATTGTGCATACCCATTACCGTCATCTGCCGGATGAGTTTGACGACTATGTCGCCAACCCGAAACCGAACGGTTATCAGTCCATTCATACCGTGGTGTTGGGGCCGGGCGGAAAAACGCTGGAGATCCAGATCCGTACCCGGCAAATGCATGAAGACGCCGAACTGGGGGTCGCCGCTCACTGGAAATACAAAGAAGGCACGGTGGTCGGCGGACGCTCCGGCTACGAAGGCCGTATCGCCTGGCTGCGCAAGCTGATTGCGTGGCAGGAAGAGATGGCGGATTCCGATGAAGTGCTGGATGAAGTCCGTAGTCAGGTGTTTGACGATCGTGTGTATGTGTTCACGCCAAAAGGCGATGTCGTGGATCTGCCCGCCGGATCAACGCCGCTGGATTTCGCCTACCATATTCACAGCGATATCGGCCATCGCTGCATCGGCGCGAAAATCGGCGGGCGCATCGTACCCTTTACCTATCAGTTGCAGATGGGCGATCAGATCGAAGTGATCACGCAGAAGCAGCCGAATCCAAGCCGCGACTGGTTGAATCCGAACCTGGGATATATCACCACCAGCCGTGGGCGCTCGAAAATTCATAACTGGTTCCGCAAGCAGGATCGCGATAAGAACATACTGGCTGGCCGGCAGATCCTGGACAGTGAGCTTGAGCATCTGGGAATTAGCCTTAAGGCGGCGGAAAAGCTGTTGTTGCCGCGTTATAACGTGAACTCGCTGGATGATCTGTTGGCGGGGATTGGCGGCGGCGACGTGCGCCTCAACCAACTGATTAACTTCCTGCAATCGCAGCTTAACCAGCCCAGCGCCGAAGAGCAGGATCGCGAAGCGTTGCGCCAACTGACGCAAAAATCCCAGCAGCCGACGACACGCAGTAAAGACAATGGCCGCGTGGTGGTTGAGGGCGTAGGCAATCTGATGCATCACATTGCCCGCTGCTGTCAGCCGATACCGGGTGACGAGATTGTCGGATTCATTACCCGCGGGCGGGGAATTTCCATTCACCGCGCTGACTGCGAACAACTGGATGATCTGCGCGGCAACGCGCCGGAGCGTATTGTGGATGCGGTGTGGGGCGAAAGCTACTCAAGCGGCTATTCGCTGGTGGTGAGGGTGATAGCCAATGATCGCAGCGGCCTGCTGCGTGATATCACCACCATTCTGGCGAATGAGAAAGTCAATGTGCTGGGCGTGGCAAGCCGCAGCGATACTAAACAGCAACTGGCGACCATCGACATGGATATCGAGATCTACAACTTGCAGGTGCTGGGCCGGGTATTAGCCAAACTCAACCAACTGCTGGACGTGATTGATGCCCGCCGCCAGCAAGGAGGATGAGTGGAGAAGACGATGACGGTATCTGCTATTGAACGCCTGCTTTCCATTATGAAAACCCTGCGAGATCCTGAGCAGGGTTGTCCGTGGGATCGCAAACAGACCTTTGACACCATCACACCTTACACGCTGGAAGAAACTTACGAAGTGCTGGATGCCATCAGCCGTAAAGATTTTGATGATCTGCGTGGTGAACTGGGCGATCTGCTTTTTCAGGTGGTGTTTTACGCGCAGATGGCGCAGGAACAAGGATTGTTCGATTTTTCCGATGTTTGCGATGCCATCAGCGACAAACTGGAACGTCGCCATCCGCATATTTTCGCCGATGCCGTTCTCGCTGACAGCGAGGCGGTGCTGGCGAATTGGGAGCAGACCAAAGCGCAAGAGCGTGCGGAAAAAGATCGTCATTCCCCGTTGGACGATATTCCCGATGCTTTACCCGCCTTGATGAAAGCACAAAAAATTCAGCAGCGTTGTGCGTCAGTGGGGTTCGATTGGAACAGTCTGGGGCCGGTGGTCGACAAAGTGTATGAAGAGATCGAAGAAGTCATGCATGAAGCGCGGCAAGCCGTTGTCGATGAAGAGAAACTGGGTGAAGAGATTGGCGATTTATTGTTCGCTACAGTCAATCTTTCTCGTCATCTGGGGCATAAGGCCGAGCGCGCATTGCAGGCGGCTAACCGCAAATTCATCCGGCGCTTTCGTCAGGTAGAACAGATAGTTAACGCATCCGGCAAAACACTGGAACAGGCGTCGCTGGAAGAAATGGAAGCCGCGTGGCAAAAAGTAAAAGTGCAGGAAAATACGCATTGATCGGGTTTTTTTCGTAAAAGTGATATTTTTTCATTCTTTCTTTGATAGTCGAATGATTTTTAATAAGTTATCCAACTTTAACTTGCGGGGTTGCCCCCCCGCAACCTGAGGGTTGGGATCGCCACGATGAGTAAAACGAACATTTGTGGCGTTCAACAGGTTCCGGTATACTACTTTCCCGTCTTGGTTCTTCCATCGTCCTTAAACCTAAACTCTCAGGTTCAGCATGACAACTAATTATATTTTTGTGACCGGCGGGGTCGTTTCCTCTCTGGGTAAAGGCATTGCCGCAGCCTCTCTAGCGGCTATTCTTGAAGCCCGTGGCCTCAACGTTACCATCATGAAACTGGACCCGTATATCAACGTGGATCCGGGCACGATGAGCCCGACGCAACACGGCGAAGTGTTTGTCACCGAAGACGGCGCCGAAACCGATCTTGACCTGGGTCACTACGAACGTTTCATTCGCACCAAGATGTCGCGCCGCAATAACTTCACCACTGGCCGGATCTACTCCGACGTGTTGCGCAAAGAGCGCCGCGGCGACTATCTGGGCGCCACCATCCAGGTTATTCCCCATATCACCAATGCCATCAAAGAACGCATTCTGGAAGGCGGCGAAGGTCATGACGTGGTGCTGGTCGAAATCGGCGGAACGGTAGGGGATATCGAATCGCTGCCGTTCCTTGAAGCGATTCGGCAAATGGCGGTGGAAGTCGGTCGCGAGCATACGTTGTTCATGCATTTGACGTTGGTGCCTTATCTGGCGGCGGCGGGAGAAGTGAAAACCAAACCGACTCAGCACTCGGTAAAAGAACTGCTTTCCATCGGTATTCAGCCGGATGTGCTGATTTGCCGTTCCGATCGCACCGTACCCGCTAATGAGCGTGCAAAGATTGCTTTATTCTGTAATGTGCCGGAAAAAGCAGTCATCTCCCTTAAAGACATTGATTCTATTTATAAAATCCCGTCGCTATTGAAATCTCAGGGCCTGGACGATTATATTTGTAAACGATTCAGCTTGAACTGTCCCGAAGCCGACTTGTCAGAATGGGAGCAAGTGGTTTACGAAGAAGCGAACCCGGGCGGCGAAGTGACCATCGGGATGGTAGGCAAATATGTCGCCCTGCCGGATGCTTACAAATCGGTAATCGAAGCGTTGAAGCACGGTGGTCTGAAAAATCGTCTGACGGTGAATATCAAGCTCATCGACTCGCAGGATGTGGAAACACGCGGCGTGGAAGTGCTGAAAGATTTGGACGCTATCCTGATCCCCGGCGGTTTCGGCTACCGCGGCGTCGAAGGCAAAATCATGACGGCGCGCTATGCCCGCGAAAATAATGTCCCTTATCTGGGCATTTGTCTGGGGATGCAGGTCGCATTAATGGAATTTGCCCGTAACGTTGCCGGCATGGATCAGGCAAACTCAACAGAGTTTATGCCAGACTGTAAATACCCGGTGGTGGCGTTGATCACGGAATGGCGCGATGAAAACGGCAACATTGAAGTACGTGATGAAGCGAGCGATCTGGGAGGAACCATGCGCGTCGGCGGACAGCAATGTCACCTGACTGAAGGCAGCCTGGTTCGTCAGCTTTACGGCGAGCAGACGATCATTGAACGTCACCGCCACCGTTATGAAGTCAACAACATGTTGTTGAAACCGATTGAAGCGGCGGGATTACGGGTTGCTGGTCTTTCCGCTGACCGACGACTGGTGGAAATCATCGAGTTGCCGGATCATCCCTGGTTCGTTGCCTGTCAGTTCCACCCGGAATTCACATCAACGCCGCGTGATGGACACCCCTTGTTTGACGGCTTTGTCAAAGCCGCTGGCGCGTATCAAAAGCGTCAGATGAAGTAAGGATTTTGTCAGCAACGCGCGATCTCAGGATGGCGCGTTGTTCGTCTGAGGTTTTAGTTTAACTTGTACTGAGGAAAATCTAATGTCCAAAATTGTTAAAGTCATTGGCCGTGAAATCATCGACTCACGCGGAAACCCGACTGTTGAAGCGGAAGTTCATCTGGAAGGTGGTTTTGTCGGTCTGGCTGCGGCGCCGTCAGGGGCTTCCACCGGTTCTCGCGAAGCGCTGGAACTGCGCGACGGCGACAAATCCCGTTTTCTGGGCAAAGGCGTGACCAAAGCGGTTGCCGCGGTTAACGGCCCGATTGCCGACGCGGTTCTGGGTAAAGACGCGAAAGATCAGGCGAACATCGATAAAATCATGATCGATCTGGATGGCACGGAAAATAAATCCAAATTCGGCGCCAACGCGATTCTGGCGGTTTCTCTGGCTAATGCCAAAGCAGCAGCGGCATCCAAAGGTCAACCGTTGTATGAACACATTGCTGAACTGAACGGCACCCCAGGCAAATACTCCATGCCTTTGCCGATGATGAACATCATCAACGGCGGCGAGCACGCCGATAACAACGTCGATATTCAGGAATTCATGATTCAGCCTGTTGGCGCGAAAACTGTTAAAGAAGCCATCCGTATGGGTTCTGAAGTTTTCCACAACCTGGCTAAAGTTCTGAAATCAAAAGGTATGAACACGGCTGTGGGTGATGAAGGCGGCTACGCGCCTAACCTGGGTTCCAACGCCGAAGCGCTGGCTGTTATCGCTGAAGCGGTGAAAGCGGCGGGTTACGAACTGGGCAAAGACATCACACTGGCGATGGACTGCGCGGCATCTGAATTCTACAAAGACGGCAAATATGTTCTGGCCGGCGAAGGCAACAAAGCGTTCACCTCTGAAGAATTCACTCATTTCCTGGAAGATCTGACCAAACAATATCCGATCGTTTCTATCGAAGACGGCCTGGACGAGTCTGACTGGGACGGTTTTGCTTACCAGACCAAAGTGCTGGGCGACAAAATCCAACTGGTTGGCGACGATCTGTTCGTCACCAACACCAAGATCCTGAAAGAAGGTATCGATAAAGGCATCGCCAACTCCATTCTGATCAAATTCAACCAGATTGGTTCTCTGACCGAAACGCTGGCTGCCATCAAGATGGCGAAAGATGCTGGCTACACGGCGGTTATCTCTCACCGTTCCGGCGAAACCGAAGATGCCACCATCGCGGATCTGGCGGTAGGTACGGCGGCAGGTCAGATCAAAACTGGTTCCATGAGCCGTTCTGACCGTGTTGCTAAATATAACCAACTGATCCGTATTGAAGAAGCGCTGGGCAACCGTGCGCCGTTCAACGGTCTGAAAGAAGTGAAAGGTCAATAATCGCGGCATGTTGCGTGAGTCAGAACTGACTTACGCATAGCACGACTGACCAACGAATCCAGAAGCGTTAGCTCGCTTCTGGATTTTTTTACGCTCCGCGCAATGTACGGTTAGTGGGCTAACCCATTCAGACTGTAATTGGCCGGAACCCAGCGATAGCCGTCATTGCCGGGTAAGGCTTTGATATGGCCGATGCCGGGGAAGGAAATGTGTACGCTGGCTACCCAGAATCCCTGGCTGGCCGCATCAGCAAGCAGTTTGGCGCGCGCACTGGCGGCGGCATCCATATCGGAGTCAAAGCCGATGGTGGTGGCGGGAAGCGGCATTTGCACCGCTTCGGCGTGGATGGTGTCGCCCCACATCAGCATCTTCTTACCGTCGCTTTCCGCCCGATACGCGGTGTGTCCCGGCGTATGGCCGAGAGCGGGCTGCGCGATAATGCCGGGATAAATGGTTTCTTCACCGGAAAAAGTCTTCAGCTTGTTGGCGGCGATAATTGGCCGGAAGATTTCCTGTGCGCGCTGAAAATAGGGTTTGCGTTCCTCCGGGGCCTGTTTCAGATTTTCTTCGCTGAGCCAGTAATCGGTTTCCCGCTTATTGACATAAACGGTGGCGTTTGGATAAGCCAGTTTGCCTTCGTTAAGCAGACCGCCAATGTGGTCGCCGTGCAGATGGGTCACCAATACCGTATCCACCTGTTCCGGTTTATAGCCCGCTGCTTGCAGATTACTCAGGATTTTCCCGACGGCAGGATTGGCTTGTTTACCGTTGCCGGTATCGACCAGGATCAGGTTTTTGCCGGTATTGATCAGATAGGTATTGATCGAAGTTTCCACCGGCGAGGTCAATGATTTTTCCGCCAGCAGTTCGGTTATTTTTTCCGGCTCGATACGGGCCAGCAATTTATCCATCGGCAGGGCGTTGGTGCCATCGGATAAGGCGGTGATTTCAAACTGGCCCAGCATCATCCGGTAATAGCCTGGTTGGGTTTTTACCTGCGCCACGCTTTGCGCCTGCGTGAATGCCGGAGAGCAGGCGAGCGCCAGTAATAATGTTAACGGCTGCAATAACTTCATATATTTCTTTCCTTGTTGATAAGGCAGGTGAAAAAGATCTGCAGATTGATTATTGACTGCGTTGCGCCATTACTCAAATGAAATACCTCAGGCACGCCCGGTTTGGCGAGTTGACCTGCGATCTGCGATAATGGTTTTTTGAGCAGGCGTGATAGTAGAAAAACAGGATAGTAGGCAAACATGCAGTACCCGATTAATGAGGTGTTCCAGACGTTGCAGGGCGAAGGCTATTTTACCGGCGTACCGGCGGTATTCGTACGGTTGCAGGGTTGTCCGGTAGGCTGTAGCTGGTGCGATACCAAACACACCTGGGACAAACTGGCCGATCGGGAAACCTCGCTGGACGAGATTATCGTCAAGACACAGGAAAGCGAGGCCTGGGGCGCCGCCAGCGCCGAGGATATTCTGGCGTTGATGACGCGTGCTGGCTATACCGCCCGTCATATCGTCATTACCGGGGGCGAACCCTGTATTCATGATCTGGCGCCGCTGACGTTATTGCTGGAAAAGCATGGTTTCAGTTGTCAGATCGAAACCAGCGGGACGCATGAAGTGCGTTGCTCCGCCAAAACCTGGGTAACGGTATCGCCCAAGGTGAATATGCGCGGCGGGATGAAGGTACTCGATCAGGCGTTGCAGCGGGCGGATGAAATCAAGCATCCGGTTGGTCGGGCGCGTGACATTGTGGCACTGGATGAATTGCTGGCGCGTCTGCATGACGACAAACCGCGGATTGTGGCATTACAGCCGATTAGCCAGAAAGACGAGGCGACCAGATTGTGTATTGAAACCTGCATCGCCCGCAACTGGCGGCTTTCCATGCAGACGCATAAATATCTGAACATTGCCTGAGAGCTGCGTGGGGCGCGGGCCTCACGCCGAATTCACTCATTCTCCGCGGTAAACGCAACCTGCGGTGCAGGTTTCCTTCACCGTCACCGCGCTTAATAGCGGCAACGCGGATTTCAGTTGTTGCCAGATCCAGTGCGCCAGCACTTCGCTGGTGGGGTTCTCCAGGCCGGTGATATCATTCAGATAATGATGATCCAGCTTTTCCCATGTCGGTTTAAACGCGGCTTTTAATTCAGCAAAATCCATTACCCAGCCGGTATGCGGATCGATCTCGCCGGTAATTTCCAGCCGAACCATAAAGGAATGTCCGTGCAGACGTCCGCACTTATGTCCGTCCGGCACATGAGGCAGGCGGTGAGCGGCTTCAAACTGAAAATCTTTAAATAGCGTGGTGACCATGGCGATGTTCTCAATTTCTTTTACAGAATGGCTTTAAAAATAGCTTGCAAACTAACGGCTTTAGCACCGCCGCATACTACCGGAAATCGCTTCACGAAGCACGTTTAGTCGCCGAGGTGTTGATATCAGGCATGTTGCTGATAGCTGAAATTTTTGGGAAAACGTATGCCTATAACACTTTAAGCAATAAGGATTATCAGAAAAACCATTTAGTCATTTTGGTTATTTAATATTTCTATCATTTCTTTAATTGTTAAGATGCGGATGGTTACCCTTATGTGCAATTCATCTTTTTATTTCACTTATTTGCATGAGTGGCGGTCAGAGACAAGGAAATAGCGATCATAATGAAAAATCCGGTTTCTCCTACTTCATTGCTCCCGTTGAGCGCGGAGCAATTAGCACGTTTGCAGGCGGCGACCGGTGATTTTTCGCCTGCCCAGCTTGCCTGGTTATCCGGCTATTTTTGGGGGCGGCTGCAAACGCCCGTCGAACAGTCAGCGGTTGCGAATGCGAGCGCATCAGCGGTTGCGAATGCGAGCGCATCAGCGGTTACCGCCGCGCCGCTGCCAGCGATCACGCTGATTTCCGCCTCCCAGACCGGCAATGCGCGTCGGGTGGCCGAACAACTGCGCGACGATTTGCTGGCGGCGAAGCTGACGGTCAATCTGGTGAATGCCGGCGACTATAAATTCAAACAAATCGGTCAGGAAAAACTGCTGCTGATGGTGACATCGACGCAGGGCGAAGGGGAGCCGCCGGAAGAGGCGGTGGCGTTGCACAAATTCCTGTTCTCCAAAAAAGCGCCGTCGTTGAAAGAGACGGCATTCGCCGTCTTTGGTCTGGGCGATACGTCATACGAGTTTTTCAGCAAAGCGGGTAAGGATTTTGATCACCGTCTTGCCGAACTGGGCGCCGATCGGTTGCTGGATCGCGTTGACGCGGACGTGGATTATCAGGCCGCCGCGCAACAGTGGCGACGCCAACTGGTGGATATCTTGCAAACGCGCCTGCCCGCACAGAGTGAGGCCGCGCTACAGGCCAGTAGCCGCGGCGTGCTGGATGAAATCACCAGCAGCCCTTATAGCAAAACGGCGCCATTGCATGCGGTGTTTTCCGTTAATCAGAAAATCACCGGGCGTAATTCAGAAAAGGATGTGCGTCATATCGAGATCGACCTGGGCGATTCCGGTTTGCGTTATCAGCCGGGCGATGCGCTGGGCGTGTGGTTTGAAAACGATCCGGCGCTGGTACGGGAAATTCTCGACCTGCTGTGGCTGAAAGGCGATGAGCCGGTGAGTATCGAGGGTAACTCCCTGCCGCTATCGCAGGCGCTGCAAAGCCATTTTGAACTGACGCAGAACACCGCGCCGATGGTTGAAAAGTATGCTTTGTTGTCGCGTGATGAAGCATTGCTGGCGCTGGTGAGCGATAAATCCGCGTTGCAGCAGTTTGCCCAACGCACCCCGTTGGCGGATATGGTGCGTCAGGTGCCGGTGGCGTTGACGCCTGAACAGTTGATTAGCCTGTTGCGTCCGCTGACGCCGCGTTTGTATTCCATCGCTTCCTCACAGGCGGAAGTGGAAAGCGAAGTGCATATCACGGTGGGCGTGGTGCGTTATGAGATTGATGGCCGCGCGCGGGTTGGCGGCGCGTCCGGCTATCTGGCTGATCGCCTTAACGAAGACGATGAAGTGCGGGTATTTATCGAGCATAACGACAATTTCCGCCTGCCCGCCGCCCCGGAAACGCCGGTGATCATGATTGGCCCCGGTACGGGGATTGCGCCGTTTCGGGCTTTCATGCAGCAGCGTGAAGCCGAGGGCGCCACAGGCAAAAACTGGCTGTTCTTTGGCAACCCCCACTTTACTGAAGATTTTCTGTATCAGGTTGAATGGCAGCGCTATGTGAAAGAAGGGCTGCTGACCCACATCGATCTGGCATGGTCACGCGATCAAGCCCACAAAGTATATGTGCAGGACAAACTGCGGGAAAAAGGCGCGGAAGTCTGGCGCTGGCTTCAGGAGGGCGCGCATTTGTATGTCTGTGGCGATGCCAACCGCATGGCGAAAGATGTCGAACAGGCATTACTGGATGTGGTGGTTGAGCACGGCGGCATGGATATCGAGCAAGCCGACGAATTTTTAAGTGATCTGCGCCTTGCGCGCCGTTATCAGCGAGATGTGTACTAATGAGCGAAAAGTCAGTCTTAGATGAACAACCGGCGGGTGACAAGTATCCCGGCCCGTTGGTGGTGGAAGGGAAACTCGCTGACGCAGAACGGCTGAAACAGGAAAGCAATTTTCTGCGCGGCACCATTGCCGACGATCTGACGGATGGTCTGACCGGCGGCTTCAATGGCGATAATTTTTTATTAATCCGCTTTCACGGCATGTATCAGCAGGATGACCGCGATATCCGCGCCGAGCGCGCCGAGCAGAAGCTGGAACCGCGCCATGCGATGATGCTACGTTGTCGCTTGCCGGGCGGCGTGATCACGCCGCAACAATGGCTGGGGATCGATAAATTCGCCGCTGAAAACACGCTGTACGGCAGTATTCGTCTCACCAACCGCCAGACGTTCCAGTTTCACGGCATTCTCAAGCCGAATGTCAAGCCGGCGCACCAGATGCTGAACCGTCTGGGGTTGGATTCGCTGGCGACCGCCAATGACGTTAACCGTAACGTATTGTGTACCTCGAACCCGGTGGAGTCGGAACTGCATCAGCAGGCGTATGAGTGGGCGAAAAAGATTTCCGAGCACCTGTTGCCGCGCACGCGTGCTTACGCCGAAATCTGGCTGGATCAGGAGAAGGTTGAAACCACGGATGAAGAACCGATTCTGGGGGCGACCTATCTGCCGCGTAAGTTTAAAACTACCGTGGTGATCCCGCCGCAGAACGATGTGGATCTGCACGCCAACGATCTGAATTTTGTGGCGATTGCCGATAATGGCCGTCTGGTGGGGTTCAACGTGCTGGTGGGCGGCGGGCTTTCCATCGCGCATGGCGACAAGGCGACTTATCCACGCACCGCCAGCGAATTGGGCTATATTCCGGTAGAACATACGCTGGCGATTGCCGAAGCGGTGGTGACCACACAACGTGACTGGGGTAACCGCACCAACCGTAAGAATGCCAAAACCAAATACACGCTGGAGCGGGTGGGCGTTGACACCTTTAAGCAGGAAGTGGAAACGCGTGCCGGGATAACCTTCGGCGCGGTACGGCCCTATGTCTTCACCGGACGCGGCGATCGTATCGGCTGGGTGAAAGGCATTGATAACAAATGGCATCTGACGTTGTTTATCGAGAATGGCCGGATTCTGGATTATCCAGGGCGTCCGCTGAAAACCGGTCTGGCGGAAATCGCTAAAATTCATAAAGGCGATTTCCGTCTGACGGCGAACCAGAACCTGATCGTCGCGGGCGTAACGGCGCGGAATAAGGCGAAAATCGAAGCGCTGGCGCGTGAAAACGGTCTGATGGATGATGACGTGAGCGAACAGCGTAAAAACTCGATGGCTTGCGTGTCGTTTCCAACCTGTCCGCTGGCGATGGCGGAAGCCGAGCGTTTTTTGCCGATGTTCGTCACGCACGTTGAAAATATCATGCAGCGGCATGGCGTGGGCGATGAGCATATCGTACTGCGCGTCACCGGCTGTCCGAATGGCTGCGGCCGGGCACTGCTGGCGGAAATCGGCCTGGTGGGGAAAGCGGTTGGACGCTATAACCTGCATTTGGGCGGTAATCGTGAAGGCACGCGTATTCCGCGCATGTACCGCGAGAATATCAATGAAACCGAGATCCTCGGTGAAATTGATCGGTTAATCGGCCTGTGGGCGAAAGATCGTCTTGAGAATGAAGGTTTTGGCGATTTCACCATCCGTACCCACATTATCAAGCCGGTGCGCGATCCTGCACGCGACTTCTATGACTGACAGGAGATCCTGATGTCGGAGCTTAATCTTGATGCGCTCAATGCATTGCCGAAGGCCGCGCAGTCCGACGCGTTGGCTGAAGTGAATAAGCAGCTTGAATCGTTGTCCGCGCAGGAAAGGGTGGCGTGGGCGCTGGAACACCTGCCGGGGGAGTATGTGCTGTCTTCCAGCTTTGGAATTCAGGCGGCGGTATCGCTGCATCTGGTGACGCGGCTTCGGCCTGATATCCCGGTTATCCTTACGGATACCGGTTATCTTTTTCCTGAAACCTACCAGTTTATTGATGCGCTGACGGATCAACTGAAGTTGAATCTGAAGGTGTATCGTGCCGCTCAGTCACCGGCGTGGCAGGAAGCGCGTTACGGAAAACTTTGGGAGCAGGGTGTTGAGGGGATTGAACGCTACAACCAAATCAACAAGGTTGAACCGATGAATCACGCGCTGAGCGAACTCAAGGCCCAGACCTGGTTCGCGGGATTGCGGCGCGAGCAATCCGGCAGCCGCGAGCATCTGCCGGTACTGGCCGTGCAGCGCGGGGTATTCAAACTCCTGCCGATTATCGATTGGGACAACCGTCAGGTTTATCTATACCTGAAGCAAAACGGCCTGAGCTATCATCCGCTATGGGAACAAGGCTATCTCTCGGTGGGCGACACGCACACCACCCGGAAGTGGGAGCCGGGAATGAGCGAGGAAGAAACGCGCTTTTTCGGCCTCAAACGCGAATGCGGGCTGCACGAGGGGTAACGCGTTAATCATAAACTTATTTTCCATTTTGTGAGCGCGTCCGATTATTAAACAGGCGACATCAGCCCGCTTTTTGGTGTTGTTATTCCATTACGGAACTTGTCATTCCAATTCGGCATTTCATAAGTGTGCTGGCCGCGCCGTATAGTCGCTTTATCCATTTTTTTGCTTAGTTAAGGCGATTGTGAACTATCTCCCTTTATTCGCTGACCTTCGAGGCCGCCCTGTGTTGGTGGTCGGCGGCGGTGATATCGCCTCACGTAAAATAGGACTGTTGCAACGTGCCGGCGCCGAGGTAAAAGTTGTCGCGCAGTCGCTGGCGGATGAGTTGGCAGCACAGCTTGAGTCGGGCAAGATTCAATGGCTGGACAGGCATTTTACGCCGACGTTGTTATCCGACGTGTTTCTGGTGATTGCCGCCACCGATGACGCCGCGTTGAACGCGGCGGTATTCGAGGCCGCCAATCAGCGCCATCTGCTGGTCAATGTGGTGGACGATCAGCCCAAATGTTCTTTTATTTTTCCTTCGATCATTGATCGTTCTCCGCTGGTGGTGGCTATTTCCTCCGGCGGTCAAGCGCCGGTGCTGGCGCGTCTGTTGCGGGAAAAACTGGAAGCGCTGCTGCCCGCCAGTCTGGGAACCGTGGCCTCGCTCGCGGGGAGTTGGCGCGAGCGCATCAAATCCCGACTCCATTCGGTGAGCGCGCGCCGTCGTTTCTGGGAGCGGCTGTTCACGGGTCGCTTTGCCTCGCTGGTCGGCGCCGGACAACTGGCGCAGGCTGAAGACGAACTGCAACAGCAATTGCATCATCAGCAACATAAGCAGCAACAGCCTGCGGCTGCCCGCGGTGAAGTGGTGCTGGTGGGCGCGGGGCCAGGCGATGCGGGCTTGCTGACGCTGCGGGGTTTGCAGGTTATCCAGCAGGCGGATGTCGTGCTATATGACCATCTGGTCAGCGGCGAGGTGCTGGAACTGGTGCGCCGTGATGCCGAACGTATTTGCGTGGGGAAACGGGCGAGCGCGCATTCGTTGCCGCAGGATGGGATTAACCAACTGCTGGTGACGCTGGCGCAGCAAGGCAAGCGGGTGGTGAGGTTGAAAGGCGGCGATCCGTTTACGTTTGGGCGCGGCGGCGAAGAACTGCAAGCGGTGGCGCAGGCGGGCATTGCCTTTCAGGTGGTGCCCGGCGTGACGGCGGCGGCGGGGGCGACGGCGTATGCCGGTATCCCGTTGACGCATCGGGATTATGCGCAAAGCGTGATGTTTATCACCGGACATTGCCGGCCTGATGGCGATGCGCTGGATTGGTCAACGCTGGCGCGTGGACGGCAGACGCTGGCGATTTACATGGGAGCGGTGAAGGCGGCGGAAATCAGTCAACAACTGATTGCCCACGGTCGTTCGGCGCAAACGCCCGTCGCGGTGATAGGCCGCGGCACCCGACACGATCAGCAGGTGCTCACCGGCACGCTGCGACAGTTGGAGCAATTAGCCCGGCAGACGCCGACACCGGCCCTGCTGGTGATAGGCGAAGTTGTGAGTTTGCATCATCAGATCGCCTGGTTTGGACAGCAGACGCTGACGGCGCGGCAAGACAGCCGTCCGGCGTTAGTGAATTTGGCTTAAGGAATGGTTATGGACGAGAAACGACTCACTCATTTACAGCAACTCGAAGCTGAGAGCATTCACATCATTCGCGAGGTGGCGGCGGAGTTCAGCAACCCGGTGATGATGTATTCCATCGGCAAAGACTCCTCGGTCATGCTGCATCTGGCGCGGAAAGCGTTTTATCCGGGATCGCTGCCCTTCCCGTTGCTGCATGTGGATACCGGCTGGAAATTCCGTGAAATGTACGCGTTCCGCGACCGGACAGCCAAAGCCTATGGTTGCGAGTTGTTGGTGCATCGTAATCCCCAGGGCGAGGTGCTCGGCATTAATCCGTTCATCCACGGCAGCGCCAAGCATACCGATATCATGAAAACCGAGGGATTGAAGCAGGCGCTGGATAAATATGGTTTCGATGCCGCATTCGGCGGCGCCCGGCGTGATGAAGAGAAATCCCGCGCCAAAGAACGGATTTATTCCTTCCGCGATCGTTTTCATCGCTGGGACCCGAAAAGCCAGCGCCCCGAACTGTGGCATAACTACAACGGCCAGATCAACAAGGGCGAAAGCATTCGCGTTTTCCCGTTGTCCAACTGGACTGAACTGGATATCTGGCAATACATCTATCTGGAAAATATCGACATTGTGCCGCTCTATCTGGCGGCGATGCGCCCGGTGCTGGAGCGTGACGGCATGCTGCTGATGGTGGATGACGATCGTATCGATCTGCAACCGGGTGAAGTGATTGAACAACGGATGGTGCGTTTCCGTACCCTGGGGTGCTGGCCATTGACCGGCGCGGTGGAATCCAACGCGCAAACGCTGCCGGAAATCATTGAAGAGATGCTGATTTCCACCACCAGTGAGCGTCAGGGACGGCTGATCGACCGCGATCAGGCCGGTTCGATGGAATTGAAAAAGCGTCAAGGGTATTTCTGAGGAGCCGTTGCATGAACTCGTTTGTGGTAAAAGATACAGAGATAACAGAGAGCGCAATCGCGAAACAGATCGCCGAGCAGGGCGGTGTTGAAGCCTATCTGCACGCGCAACAAGATAAAACCCTGCTGCGTTTTCTGACCTGCGGCAGCGTCGACGATGGTAAAAGCACCCTGATTGGCCGTTTATTGCACGATACCCGTCAGATTTATGAAGATCAGTTAACCACGTTGCACAGCGACAGCAAGCGTCTGGGAACGCAGGGCGAGAAGCTGGATCTGGCGTTGCTGGTGGATGGTCTTCAGGCTGAGCGTGAGCAGGGCATCACTATCGATGTGGCGTACCGTTACTTCTCCACGGAAAAGCGCAAATTCATTATTGCCGATACGCCGGGGCATGAGCAGTACACTCGCAATATGGCGACCGGGGCATCGACCTGTGAACTGGCGATCCTGCTGATCGATGCGCGTAAAGGCGTGCTGGATCAGACCCGCCGTCACAGTTTTATCGCCACCTTGCTGGGCATTCGTCATCTGGTGGTGGCGGTGAATAAAATGGATCTGGTGGATTACCAGCACACGGTGTTCGAACAGTTTAAACAGGATTATCTGGAGTTCGCCCAGCAACTCCCGGCTGATCTGAATATTACCTTTGTGCCGATTTCCGCGCTGGATGGCGACAATGTGGCGACCCCGGCCAGCACCATGAGTTGGTATAGTGGGCCAACATTGCTGGATGTGCTGGAAACCGTGAATGTGGCGCAGCGTAGTCTGACGCTGCCGATGCGCTTCCCGGTTCAGTACGTGAACCGTCCTAATCTGGATTTCCGGGGTTATGCGGGAACGCTGGCATCAGGTGTCGTGAGTGTCGGTCAGCGGGTTAAAGCGCTGCCTTCCGGCATCGAATCGACCGTCAGCCGGATCGTGACCTTTGATGGCGATCGGCAACAAGCGCAGGCGGGCGAAGCCGTTACTCTGGTGCTGGCGGACGAAATTGATATCAGCCGCGGCGATCTGCTGGTGGACGGCGGCGAAACGCTGAACGCGGTGCGTAATGCGCTGGTGGACGTGGTGTGGATGGCGGAAAAACCGCTGGTGCCGGGACAAAGCTACGACATCAAGATTAGCGGTAAAAAAACGCGCGCCAGAGTAGAGAATATTCAGTATCAGGTGGAGATCAACTCGCTGACGCAGCGCGTCGCGGAAAATCTGCCGCTGAATGGGATCGGGCTGGTTGAACTGGCGTTTGATGAGCCGATGGTGCTGGACAATTATCAGCAAAACCATGTTACCGGCGGCATGATCTTTATCGATCGCCTGACTAACGTCACGGTGGGCGCGGGGTTGGTAAGAGAGCCGATTGAACAGGTTTATCAGGAGCCCGGCGCCTATAGCGCATTTGAACTGGAGCTTAATGCGTTGGTTCGTCGTCATTTCCCACATTGGGGCGCCCGTGATTTGCTGGGGGGGAAATAACGTGTCCTCTGGTCATCCATCCTCTGCCGACGAGAATGTCGTCTGGCATTCGCATGTCGTATCACGTCAGGCGCGCGAACGATTGCACGGACATCGGGGCGTCGTGCTCTGGTTTACCGGGCTTTCCGGTTCCGGTAAATCCACGCTGGCGGGCGCGCTGGAGCAGGCGTTGCATCAGCAGGGGGTGAGCACCTACCTGCTGGATGGCGATAACGTCCGGCATGGATTATGTGGTGATTTGGGATTCAGCGATGATGATCGGCGGGAGAATATCCGCCGTGTCGGTGAAGTCGCCAGACTGATGGTGGACGCCGGGTTGGTGATGCTTACCGCGTTCATCTCTCCCCATCGCGCCGAGCGTCAAATGGTGCGGGAGCTGCTGGATGAAGGGCAGTTTATCGAAGTGTTTGTCGATACGCCTTTGGCGATTTGCGAAGCCCGTGACCCTAAAGGTTTGTACAAGAAAGCGCGCGCAGGCGAACTGCGTAATTTCACCGGGATCGATGCGGTTTATGAAGCGCCGCAATCGCCTGATATTCATCTGAATGGCGAACAATTAGTAACAAATTTGACGGCGCAATTATTCGATCTGTTGCGTGGTCGGGCTATTATCAAACTCTGATGTCTCCGCCAATTGCACGCTTTGCCGCGTGATGCGGGAGAATAATGGGAAAGATAATGCCAAATGCCAGTCAGTTGACCATCAGTAAGACCAAGCCGCTTCGTGATGACGAAGAGTATGTCCCGCATCCTTTTATGGGGGCGGTGGCGGGCTTCTCTTTCTACTGGCTGGTCTTTATGCTCCCTTTTCTGGTGTACGGTTCCAATGCCACGTTTTTCTTTATGCTTTATACCTGGCCTTTTTTTCTGGCTCTGATGCCGTTGTCTATCCTGATGGGCGTAGGGTTCAGTTATGCGCTGGGCGGCAGTGTCTTCTCTACGCTGTTTGCCACAGGATTGTCAGTGGTGTGCCTGTTCTGGCTGCTTTTCTCCTTTCTCACCGGTTGGTGAGTGTTCAGCAACTCCTCCTTTTTACCGGTAAAACTAAAACTATTCATGTTGCCAACGTCTATTAGAAACATATCATTTGTAATGATGAATCATTTTGATCATTTATCCCTCCCTAAATCAAATCTAATCTAAGATTTCTGTAACAGCTTCAGCAAATAGGTTTCTTAAGAAAATCGCTGTGATTGGCACAGGGAATATCGGTGCGGCTTACGCTCGCGCATTGGCGCATGCCTGAACCCGTATCTGGACGCGCCCGCGGGCTCGTTCGTCTTCTGGCAGGAAAATACCGACATGTTGACACGTTTGATGCTTGAACTGGGTCTTGTTCTGGCCACGTCCACCGCGCTTGCCGAACCCGCGCTTCAGGTACTCGGCAAGGATTACACTTTCCCCAACCGCCTCGAAGGATTGCCGGGCAAGCTTTCCGATTTTCCAGGGCTTGAAATCAACCGCTTCACCACCAGCGACGGCGTGGAACTGGCTTATTGGGAAGCCGGTCAGGGCAAGCCGCTGATATTTATTCCAGGCTGGTCGGCTAACGGCGCCGAATATGTCAACTTACTGTATTTACTGAGCCGCAACTATCACGTCTACGTGATCGATCCGCGTAACCAGGGGCTATCACAACGTGTTGAACACGGCGGTCGCATCGCACGTTTCGCTATGGATTTGAAAGAGTTTGGCGATCACCTCGGTCTGAAAAAAGCTGACTACGCCGGTTGGTCGATGGGGGCTGCGGTGTTATGGAGCTACATCGATCTGTTCGGCACCGACAGCATCAATAAAGCCGTTATCGTCGATGAACCGATCTCGATCTACTCGCATGATGACTGGAGCGAGCAGGAGCGTCTCGACGCTGGCGGCACCACCACCTCGCCTGAACGTATGGTCGCCGGTTTTACGCAGGGAGCGCCCCTCAACAAGCTGATCACCGATCTGCTGCCGGTACAACGCTCCACGCTCAAGGATTCGCCTTACTACGTGAACTCTTCCTCTTTTGCCAGCACTTTCGTCAAGAACGATCCGCAAGCGTTGGGCCGGGTGCTGTTCGATCACATCACCAACGACTGGCGTGACGTTATCAGGCATAAGATCGACATTCCGGTGGCGATTTTCTCCGGTGAGGAAAGCAACAACCTGTCGAGCCAGCGCTGGATGCAGAAAACCATCCCAGGATCGAAACTTTTCGTCTACTCAAAGGCGGAGCAGGGTGATCACTTCCTGATGTTCAAGAATCCCTTCAAATTTGTCGCCGATCTCCGCGCATTTCTGGACGGGGCGTCTAAGGAGGCGAAAATGCATGATGACAGCGCTGCTCAGAACAGCGCCGCCAGCCAGACTCGTTCTGCGTCATCCGCATCGCTACGTGCGGATGTCATCGACGCCTATCGTCTCTCCGGGGTGACGCTCCGCCCGTCGACTTACCAAGGCAGCGCGGCATTCGAACTACGCATGCCGTCCTCGGCTTATCAGGATCCGGCCCGTGAGCCACTCAGCGACCGGGACTTCATGGCGTGGTTGCCGGTCGATTTTCAGGACGGCACGATTGAGGTGGATGTCGCCAGCGACCTGGCCCCAGACGCGCCCGACTATGCCAGAGGTTTTATTGGGCTGACCTTCCGTATTGACGAGAAAGGTCGATTTGAAAGTATTTACCTGCGCCCAACAAACAGCACTGTCGATGACCCGGTACGGCGCCAGCGTAGCGTCCAGTATGTCGCCTACCCTGATTTCCGCTTCCGTCGCCTGCGTGAAGAGGTGCCTGGCAAGTACGAAACCTACGCCGACATCGCGCTTGGCCGATGGATCCATATGAAGTTGGTCGTAAAGGGAAGCGAAGCCCGTTTGTATCTGGATAAGAAAGCGGAGCCGGTACTGGTGGTGAATGATCTGAAATTTGGCGCGGCACAGAAGGGAGGCGTCGGCGTCTGGCTGGAGTCCGGCACTATCGGTCACTTCCGCAACCTGAAGGTGACGCCAACGGAGATAAAATAATATGTGAAGGCGTTCACGGAGATAAATCCATGAGCGCAGTGGATCGTTCAACGTCCTTTAATTCAGAACCGTCGTCAAAATCCGATATCCATTAACTGGCGTTATACGCCGCAGATTTTCCCGTTAAGACAATTTTCTCGTCAAGACAAAGGAGCTAGCCCATGAAACATAGACTATCCACCAGCCTTGCCGTCGCAATCGCCGCCTTGTCCTGTCAGGCCTATGCCCTGGAGCGTCCTGCAAAGACCTACGTTGACGTCACCACAACACATGTTCCTGTCGGCCCTGATATGCACGCCGTCGATGCGACCATGATCGACGTCGATAAGGACGGGGATCTGGATGTGGTCGTTGCGGTCGAGCGCGGCCCCAACGCGCTTTATGTGAATGACGGCAAGGGAAGTCTTACGTGGAAGCCTGGTGTATTCGACAGCACTCCCCGTGATAATGAGCATGTGAGAGCGGCGGACTTCAACGGCGACGGCCATAGGGATCTCATCTTCGTCGCTGAGGACGATGAAGTGCATGCGTTGTATTTCGGCGATGGCAAAGGCGGGTTCGCGAACGTGAGCGACCGCCTGCCGCGCGGTAGTCAAGGTAATGCCGTCGCGGTGGGCGATGTTAACGGCGACGGGTTGCCGGACATTGTGGTCGGCAACACGCCTGAAGGCAAGTCTGAGCCAGCCCACAACTTCCTGTGGCTAAACGATGCCAAGCGTCCGGGTCACTTCGTTGATGTGACGGAAACGCACTTGCCTGCGACGGAAGATCACTCTCAGGGCATCGCGTTGGCCGACATGAACGGCGACGGCCATTTGGATATGGTGATCGCCAACCAGTCGCCACCGAACCGTCTGCTGTTCAATGACGGCGCCGGGCGGTTCACTGATGCGACCGAGCGGCTGGAACTTAAGGTGCCGCTGGAAACCAGGGAAGTCCATGTGTTCGATGCGAACCGCGATGGGCGACCGGATATCCTGTTCTTCAACCTCACCAGCAACAATCAGGGCTGGGAAAAAGATCCCCAGACACGTTTGCTTATCAACGACGGCAAGGGCCGTTTCCGGGATGAGACCGAGCGGCTGCCGTCGCATCGCTTCTCAAGCTGGGGCGGCGCCATCGTGGATTTCGATCAGGATGGCGCGCCCGACATTCTGGTGAGCGCTATTCAGGTGCCGGGATTCGTTCCTCTGCAAGTTCGCGGATGGCGCAATGACGGGCAGGGTAATTTCAAGGATGTAACCCTTTCCATTGTACCCGGCGAGACGGTGGGACGCAGTTGGAGCATGGCGCAAGGCGATCTTGACGGCGATGGGAAACCTGACATTTTTATCGGCGGCTGGCGCTCTCAGGCGCGTTTGCTACTGACGAACACCGCGATTCTGCAACCATCCCGTCCGGCGCCCACGCCGATGGTGCTGTCAAAGGATTGACCTCTCTCTAATGACGCAGCGCCCGGTAAAATGCGGGCGCTTACTTTTATGGTGAGGACACTATCTGGGGGATCCCAATGGCGAGGGATTAACCCATTGGTCGGCCTATAATGTGCAATCCCCGTCGATGATGGTGCCGGATGCCGCGCCGAAAATGCAGCCGCTGCTCTCCCCTGAGAAGTACCGGTTCTATCAGGAATTCGTTGCCAGCGGGGGACGGTTGACGCTTTTTTGAGGGTCAATACGGTCTGTTTTCCCGCCCGCTGAGCGTGAATCTTGCCATCTGCGGGCTGACAGTGTGGAGTCGGAGCAAAAGTTATGGGATGATGAGGCGGTTTTTCAGGGGGCGGGATGGGAAAGCTTACGCTGTTATTATTGATATTGCTCGGCTGGTTTCAGTATTCGCTATGGCTGGGCAAAAATGGTATTCATGACTATGTGCGGGTAAAGGATGATGTTGTGGGCCAGCAGGGCAACAATGCCAAACTGAAAGCCCGTAATGAACAACTGTTTGCAGAAATTGACGATCTGAACGGCGGACAGGAAGCGATTGAAGAGCGTGCGCGCAATGAACTGAGCATGATTAAGCCCGGGGAGAGCTTCTATCGTCTGGTGCCGGAGTCCAACCATCGCTCTGCAACAACCTCTTCCTCCTTACCTGACAACGCATCACGCTGACACATGCTAAAACAAAGTGTTTCCCAGCCAGAAATTATCGCTGTCCTGCCTGCTGCCGGTAATGGCAGCCGGATGCACAGCGATCGCCCCAAGCAGTACCTGACTATCGGCGATAAAACCATTCTTGAACATGCCGTGAGCGCGCTGTTATCCCACCCCCGAATTCATCGCGCCATCATCGCCATTAGCCCCGACGATCTCTCGTTTCATTCATTGCCTATTGCCCATGATCCGCGCGTCAGCGTGGTGATGGGCGGAAAACAGCGTGCCGATTCCGTATTGGCGGGGCTACAGGATGTCGCGGATACAGCGTGGGTATTGGTACACGACGCTGCGCGGCCTTGTTTGCATCAGGACGATCTGGAACGGTTGCTGAGTTTGGTCGGACGCAGTGACGTCGGCGGAATTCTTGCCGCGCCGGTTCGTGATACCATGAAGCGCGGTTCAGGACAGGTTATTGAGCATACGGTTGATCGCGACGAACTCTGGCATGCATTGACGCCGCAACTGTTTCCGTCCGTGTTGCTGAAAAGCTGTTTGCGTCGAGCCTTAACTGACGGCGTGGTCGTTACCGATGAGGCCTCGGCGCTGGAATATTGTGGCTATCGCCCACAGATTATCAGCGGTCGGGCTGATAATATAAAAGTCACCCGCCCGGAAGATTTGGCATTGGCTGAGTTTTATTTAACGAATCTGCATCACAATCATCCGATTGGATAAACATTAATTGGATAAACAAAATAAGGAGAGCACGCATGCGTATCGGTCACGGTTTTGATGTTCATAAATTCGGTGGAGAAGGTCCGCTGGTGATCGGTGGGGTGCGTATTCCTTATTCTCAGGGATTACTGGCGCATTCTGATGGCGATGTGGTGTTGCATGCGGTGACGGATGCCTTGCTGGGCGCGGCGGCGTTGGGCGACATCGGTAAATTGTTCCCGGATACTGACCCGGCGTTTAAAGGCGCCGACAGCCGAGGATTATTGCGGGAAGCGTGGCGGCGAATTAATGAGAAGGGCTACCGTCTGGGAAACCTCGATGTCACGATTATTGCTCAGGCACCGAAAATGGCGCCGCATATCCCGCAAATGCGCGTTAATCTGGCCGAAGATCTACAATGCCATATTGGTGACGTGAACGTTAAGGCAACCACCACCGAACAGTTGGGATTTACTGGTCGAGGCGAGGGGATTGCCTGTGAAGCCGTGGCGCTGCTGGTCAAAAATGAAGCGGGTGAAATTGTCGCATGGTGAGTTTCCTCTGATGGTAACGATGGATAATAGCAATGCGCTAATCTGGCTGCATGGCAAGCCGCAGGCATCAGGAATACTGAAATCCAGCGCGGAAGATTTCAGGGTTATTGAAGATCTGGGATTTCAGCCTGATGGGGATGGCGAGCATATTCTGGTTCGTATTCGAAAGTGTGGTTGCAATACGCAGTTTGTGGCTGACGCGCTGGCGAAATTTTGCCGTTTGCCGCAACGGGCAGTGAGTTACGCCGGTTTGAAAGATCGCCATGCGGTTACCGAACAATGGTTTTGCCTGCACATTCCCGGTAAAACATCACCTGATTTGAGCGCATTCGAATTGCAAGGGTGCGAGGTGCTTGAATTTGCACGTCATCGTCGTAAATTGCGTATTGGCACGCTGCAAGGCAATGATTTTTCGCTGGTGTTGCGCCAGATAAGCGATCGCGAGGCGGTGGAATGCCGGTTACAGCAGATCACCGAACAGGGCGTGCCGAACTATTTTGGCAGCCAGCGATTCGGCAAAGGCGGGAATAATCTCGAACAGGCGCGGCTATGGGCGAATAATGACATTCGGGTTAAAGAGCGCAGCAAACGCGGCTTTTATCTTTCCGCCAGCCGTAGCGCGTTGTTTAATCAGATCGCCAGCGCCAGGCTTGGCCAACAGCAGGCGAGAACCGTGTTGTCTGGCGATGCATTACAATTAACTGGCTGCGGAAGCTGGTTTGTCGCCAGACAGGATGAACGGGCGGATTTACAGACGAGAGTTGATGCGGGCGAACTTCAGATCACCGCGCCATTGCCCGGCGACGGCGCGCTTGGTACGCAGGAGGATGCGCTGGTTTTTGAGCAGCAGAGTCTGAGCGGGCAGGAAACGTTGTTGTCGTTATTGCAGCGTGAACGGGTTGAACCCGCTCGGCGCGCGATCCTGTTGTATCCGCAGCGTATGGGCTGGAACTGGCTGGATGACAGTGCGGTTGAACTGACATTCTGGCTGCCGGCCGGCAGTTTCGCGACCAGCGTGGTGCGTGAAATTATCAACCCGCATCAGGATACGGATAGCGTTACCTGATGCATTGCGGTTTATTTTTCTTGATCGGGTATTTTTAACGATGATGATGGTAGCTGCAATTTTTACCCCATCCGGGGGAAAATGCGCATTGACGACGGGGTTAACCCAATCTGAGGTTAGCGGAGAATGGTAAACAAACGCATGCAAACGTTGCTGACGCAACTGCGTCAGTTGGGAATACAGGATGAGCGCCTGCTGAAGGCTATTGAAGCCGTACCCAGAGAACGCTTTGTTGACGAGGCGTTTGAGCATAAAGCTTATGAAAATACCGCCTTGCCGATAGGCTCCGGTCAAACCATCTCTCAGCCTTATATGGTGGCGCGAATGACGGAGTTGCTGTGTCTGACGCCAGCCTCCCGCGTATTGGAAATTGGTACGGGCTCCGGCTATCAAACGGCGATCCTGGCGCATCTGGTCAAACATGTTTGTTCTGTCGAGCGTATCAAGGGATTGCAGTGGCAGGCCAAGCGTCGGCTTAAACAACTTGATTTACACAATGTTTCCACCCGTCACGGCGACGGTTGGCAGGGCTGGGCTTCTCGCGGACCTTTTGATGCCATCATCGTGACCGCCGCCCCGCCTGAGATCCCGAAAGCGTTGCTGGCCCAGTTGGATGAAGGCGGGGTAATGGTGTTGCCGGTCGGCGATCAATCGCAAACATTGCAGGTGGTGCAACGTCAGGCGGGGGAATTTATTATCCAGGCGGTTGAAGCAGTTCGGTTTGTTCCGCTAGTCAAAGGCGAATTAGCCTGATACCGTTGCGGTGGTTTGGTATTGTTGTTAAGCGTTTAACATTTCAGTACAACAATGTTTTTTAAAACTTGTTGATATTGCTGGTATTTTAATAGTTATAGGGGAGTGGACGCATGGGAAGCCGAATGATGAATTTGCGTCAGATTGCTGCTTGTACGGTGATTATCTTAGGCGTGGCCGGGTGTTCCAACAATGACAGCAGATCCGCACCTATAAGTAGCGTTGACGGAAATGCGGGCAGCAGAGGCGGCATGTCGTCTACGCCTTCATCACGAACCGTATCGGGTGACCCAACGGTTGCCACGCGTGATGGCCGAATTGTTTATAACCGTAGCTATGACAATATCCCAAAAGGCAGTTATAGCGGCAATAGCTATACGGTTAAGCGGGGCGATACCCTGTTCTATATCGCCTGGATCACCGGTAACGATTATCGGGACCTGGCGCAGCGTAACAATATTCCAGAGCCCTACAGCCTGAATGTCGGCCAGACACTGAGTCTTGGCAATGGTGCTGTGGGAACGACAGGTAGCGGTTCGACCGGTAGTGGTGGTATGCTGGCAGCGACGGATGCAACAACGGGGGGTGTCCCGGTGCCGCCGTCAAGTACACAAATACAAACTACGCCGGTTGATTCTCAGTCAACTAACGCGTATTCTGGTAATTCGGATAAACAGAATGTAGGTAAAATGTTACCTACGGCAGGAGCAACAGCCACCGCTCCTGTTACCGCACCAGCGGCTGTTGCCAGCAGCAATACAAGTAGTACCGCTGCTGTTGCCAGCAGCAATACAAGTAGTACCGCTGCTGTTGGCAGTTGGCGTTGGCCCACCTCAGGGAAAGTCATAGATAGTTTCTCCGCATCCGAAGGGGGAAATAAAGGGATTGATATCGCCGGCTCACGTGGGCAACCGATCATGGCTACCGCCAATGGGCGTGTGGTTTATGCAGGCAGCGCTTTGCGAGGTTACGGTAATCTGATAATCATCAAGCATAATGATGACTACCTGAGCGCCTACGCCCATAACGACACAATGCTGGTCCGGGAACAACAAGAGGTCACGGCGGGGCAGCAAATAGCTACTATGGGTAGCACCGGAACCAGTTCAGTACGTTTGCATTTTGAAATTCGTTACAAGGGGAAATCCGTAAACCCGCTGCGTTTCCTTCCGCAGCGATAAATCGGGCAGAATATTTCGGTATTCTGCCATGGGATCACGGGTAGGAGCCACTTATGAGCCAAAGCACGCTGAAAGTTAACGAGTTACAGGAAGATGCTGATTTCGAAGAGAATGGACTTGGCGTTTTTGACGACAAGGCGCTGGCAGAGGAAGAAACCACTGATAATGATGCGGCTGACGACGAGTTATTATCACAAGGAGTCCCACAGCGAGTTTTAGACGCAACGCAACTCTATTTGGGAGAGATTGGTTATTCCCCACTTTTAACCGCAGAAGAAGAAGTCTATTTTGCCCGGCGCGCGTTACGCGGTGATGTTCCATCGCGCCGCCGGATGATCGAGAGCAACCTGCGACTGGTGGTAAAAATCGCCCGCCGCTATAACAATCGTGGTCTGGCATTGCTGGACCTGATTGAAGAAGGGAATCTTGGTCTGATTCGAGCAGTCGAAAAATTCGATCCTGAAAGAGGATTTCGTTTTTCTACTTACGCCACATGGTGGATTCGACAAACGATTGAACGGGCAATCATGAACCAAACTCGCACCATTCGTTTGCCGATCCATATCGTTAAAGAACTGAATGTTTACCTGCGTACCGCACGCGAACTTTCTCATAAACTGGATCATGAGCCGAGCGCGGAAGAAATTGCCGAGCAGCTTGATAAGCCAGTTGATGATGTTAATCGCATGCTGCGTCTGAATGAGCGTATTACGTCCGTTGATACACCGCTGGGCGGCGATTCGGAAAAAGCGCTGTTGGACATTCTGGCCGATGAAAAAGACAACGGGCCTGAAGATACCACTCAAGATAATGATATGAAACAGAATATCGTGAAGTGGTTGTTTGAACTTAACGCCAAACAGCGTGAAGTTCTGGCTCGTCGTTTTGGTTTGTTAGGTTATGAAGCTGCGACGTTGGAGGATGTTGGCCGGGAAATCGGTTTAACTCGTGAACGCGTTCGACAGATTCAGGTTGAAGGCTTGCGTCGTCTGCGTGAAATTTTGCAGGTGCAAGGCCTTAACATTGAAGAATTATTCCGTGAGTAATATCGGTTCGACACGGTATTTGTCAGAGTAAACACGGTGGGGCAACCCACCGTTTTTTTTGCGTGTATCCTTCCCCTGGAGAGAGAAAGGACACTGGAGTAAAGATTAGCGAACAATGTTTGCCAGCAGAAAATCGATGATTTCGCTGGTTTTAATCATCTGCTTTTCACCGTCGCGGCGGTTTTTATACTCAATCTCTTCGTTATCCAGATTACGATCGCCAATGACGATAGTGTGCGGTACGCCAATCAGTTCCATATCGGCGAACATCACGCCCGGACGTTCTCTTCGGTCGTCCAGCAGAACGTCAATACCGTTGGCGCGCAATTGCTGATAGATATCTTCAGCCACCTCTTTCACACGAAAAGATTTGTGCATGTTCATTGGCAGAATCGCCACATGGAACGGCGCGATGGCATCTGGCCAAATAATGCCGCGATCATCATGATTTTGCTCAATCGCGGCTGCGACCACGCGGGTGACCCCGATACCATAGCAACCCATGGTCAGGATCTGATTGCGTCCATCTTCTCCCTGAACGGTCGCTTTCAGCGCTTCTGAGTACTTGCTGCCCAATTGAAAAATATGACCGACTTCAATACCACGTTTGATTTGCAGCACGCCTTTGCCATCAGGACTGATATCGCCTTCCACCACTTTGCGAATATCCGCAACCATCGGCAGGGCCACATCACGTTCCCAGTTGATGCCAAAATAGTGCTTACCATCGGTATTGGCACCGGCGCCGAAATCGCTCATCGCCGCCACAGAGCGGTCAATAACCGCAGGAATCGGTAAATTCACCGGTCCCAGCGAGCCCGGCCCGGCGCCGACGATAGCGCGAATTTCTTCTTCCGTTGCGAAAGTCAGCGGGCTGGCGACCAGTGCGATTTTCTCGGCCTTAACTTCATTCAGTTCATGATCGCCGCGCACCAGCAACGCAACCAATTTATGGCCGCTCTCTTCCGCCGCTTTCACCAACAGGGTTTTGACCGTTTTTTCAATCGGCAGTTTAAATTGCTCAACCAGTTCAGCGATGGTTTTGGCGTTTGGCGTATCCACCAGGCGCATCTCTTCCGTTGCTTCCGCCCGACCTAACTGCGGCGCGACGGCCTCTGCAAGTTCAATGTTGGCGGCATAATCCGAACCGGTGGAAAATACCACATCGTCCTCGCCGCTGGCGGCCAGCACCTGGAATTCATGGGAGGCGTTGCCGCCGATGGAACCGGTATCGGCTTGAACGGCTCTGAAATCGAGATTTATTCGGCTGAAGATTTTGCTATACGCGGCATACATCGCATCGTAGGTCGCCTGTAGCGATTCCTGGGAGGTGTGGAAAGAGTAGGCGTCTTTCATCAAGAACTCACGGGAACGCATAACACCAAAGCGCGGACGAACTTCATCGCGGAATTTGGTTTGAATCTGGAAAAAATTCAGCGGCAACTGTTTATATGAACTGATTTCATTACGAATCAAATCGGTAATGACTTCTTCATGCGTCGGGCCAAGAACAAAAGGGCGTTCGCCGCGATCGACAAAACGCAGCAATTCAGGGCCATATTGCTCCCAGCGACCGCTTTCTACCCACAGATCGGCCGGCTGCACAACCGGCATGGAAACCTCAATCGCGCCAGCGTTATTCATTTCTTCACGCACGATGGTTTCAACTTTTCTCAAAACCCGTAAACCGGTAGGCAACCAGGTATAAAGGCCGGAGGCCAGTTTGCGGATCATTCCGGCCCGGAGCATCAACTGATGGCTGATAACTTCCGCATCGGCAGGCGTCTCCTTGAGTGTGGAGAGCATATATTGACTAGTACGCATGGTGATTGAGTTCCGTCAGAACAAGAAATAGCAACGTGCTGCCTAATGCAGCCGAAGGCTTAAAAAGTGGCTTAGTTTAACAGCGTGAACCGTTCGTCAAAAGAGAGGGGGAAGAAATTTATGTGGAATCGCCACCGCCTGTTTAAGTGCTTCTTTAACGCAAGTCGAGGGATAACACCTCGGTTTGCTGCCCGGATACCCGCCAGCGCACATTAAACTCCAGCAGTAAAACAGCATATTCCCGCCCGACATCCTCGCCTTTTCGATAAGCTGGGCGCGGATCCTGAGCCAGTACCTGACTGATAAAGCGTTTTAAATGCGGATATTTATGCTGATTGTCGGCGATCTGTTGTTCTGCCAGCAAAGAGAAGATAACCGGCACATTGGCTTGTGGCGCGAATTGCGCGAAACCAGCCAATGCATTGGGATAGCTTTCCGCAAAAGGAAGATAGGGTTTGATATCAACGATTGGCGTCCCATCGACCAGATCAAGACTGCCTAATTCCAACGTGACGCGATCGCCTTGCGTATGAATGGCTTTCAGTTCCACCAACGACATGCCGATGGGGTTGGGACGGAAAGGGGAGCGTGTCGCGAATACGCCAACGCGGGCATTGCCACCCAGTCTTGGTGGCCGAACCGTCGGACGCCAGCCACCCTCCATGGTTTGATGAAAAATGAATAACAGCCATATATGACTAAAGTCTGCGAGTCCGCGCAGACATTCCGCCTGATTATAAGGCGGCAATAACTGGAGTTCTCCTCCACCATCTTCAATCAGGCCCGGCTGCCGCGGTATAGCGAACTTTTCTTTATAAGGCGAGCGAATGACACCGATCTGATTGAAAACAAAACGATTCATTGATTTGAAACTTTTAGTGCCGTACCCTGACAAACCGTCTGACGATAGCAACCGGCAACACTACTGATGATCTGACATTCATGTAGTAGAACCGCATTGGCATTCATCCCTGTTGCACGGTTCTGCATTCTCCTGCGTGCATTGGCTATATTGGGTGGCGCATCCTGAGCGCTGACCTGACATGAGGAACCGGATACTTCTCCCATATCACGGAATGGTTTGCCAACCAGTTCTTCAGCGCTTTTATATAAAACGGCAGGCGTGGGACGTGGCGCTGGTTTTGGCTTGGGCGCCGGCTCTGCTTTCGATTCGTTGGCAGGTTGAGGAACAGGTTCCGTCGGCTTCTGCAACAGAGAGCAGCCTGTTAACGATATCGTTAACAGAATAAGAGGGGCTACGCGCATAAAATTACCTCTACTTTTTGTTAAAGAGCGGATATTGACAAGCTATCGCCCAAATAACAAGACGGGCCAGGACCCGTCTTGAGGATATATTTAAATAAAGCGGGTAACGCGTGTTTTACCAGCCTTTAACGGCGCCGCCATTAAAGATTTTATTCGCGGCTTCATTAACTTCATCTGACTGATAAGCCTGAACGAATTTTTTCACGTTTTCCGCATCTTTATTATCTTCACGGGAAACCAGCAGATTGACATACGGAGAGTCTTTTTCTTCCACAAAGATACCGTCTTTTGCCGGCGTCAGGTTAATCTGGCTGGCGTATGTGGTGTTGATGATAGCCAGCGCGATTTGCGCATCGTCCAGCGAACGTGGCAATTGGGGAGCTTCCAGTTCAACCAGTTTCAGGTTTTTCGGGTTTTCGGTGACATCCAGAACAGTCGGCTGCAGGCCAACATTATCTTTCAGTTTAATCAAATCGACTTTTTGCAGCAGCAGCAATGAACGGCCCAGATTGGTTGGATCGTTAGGCAACGCAACTTGGGCGCCATTTTGTAACTCATCCAGAGAGGTAATTTTTTTGGAATAGCCGGCAATCGGGTAAACGAAGCTATTACCAACGGCAACCAATTTATAGCCGCGATCTTTGATTTGCTGATCCAAATAAGGTTTATGCTGGAAAGCATTCAGATCGATATCGCCTTTGCTCAGCGCTTCGTTAGGCAGGACATAATCGTTAAAGATCACTAATTCTACATCCAGACCATATTTGTCTTTTGCCACTTTTTGGGCGACTTCAGCAACCTGCTGTTCAGCGCCTACAATGACGCCAACTTTAATATGATTCGGATCCTTTTCTTCCTGACCACATCCCGTTAACGCCAGAGCACTGATGAATGCGCCGATGGTCGCGATAGATTTAAATTTTATAGCCATATCCTTCCCTCTCATTAAAAATCTTTATAACATCTCATCTGCCCGGAATAGGCAAATGCGAATTTAACGATTACTTATGCGTGACAGCCTTTACTGCCCGATCCCCGCAAAATTGAATCAGATAAACCAGAACAACCAACAATATTAATACCGTATTCATGACCGTGGCGTTATAACCAATATAACCATACTGATAACCAATTTGACCTAAGCCCCCGGCGCCGACAGCACCACCCATAGCAGAATAGCCTACCAATGTAATAAGGGTGATGGTTGCGGCGTTAATCAGGCCGGGTAAGGCTTCTGGTAATAAAACCTTTCTGATGATTTGCATCGGCGTCGCGCCCATGGCGCGTGCTGCTTCAATCAGACCGGTCGGGATTTCCAGCAACGCGTTTTCCACCATGCGGGCAATAAACGGCGCAGCGCCGACGGTCAGCGGGACAATCGCGGCTTGCAGGCCGATAGACGTTCCGACGATAATTCGGGTAAACGGGATCATCCATACCAGTAAAATAATAAAGGGAATAGAGCGGAAGATGTTCACCAACGCTGAAACCACACGGTAGAGCTTGGGATTGGCGATAATCTGTCCTGGACGAGTGGTATACAACAAGACCCCCACCGGCAAGCCAATGACGAAGCCAAAAAAACTGGAAACGAACGTCATTGCGACGGTTTCCCAAACTCCCCGAGCCATTAACCATAACATTGTTTCAGACATAACCCAGAACCTCGATATTGACGTGACTTTCTTGCAGGAAAGCGATAGCCGTTCGCGTATCGGCTTCTTCACCATGCATTTCCGCCAGCATGATGCCGAATTTGACGCCGCCGGCATAATCCATCTGAGCGCTGATAATATTGTTATTGATGTTAAAACGTCGGGAGATTTCGGAAAGTAACGGCGCATCAACAGACTGGCCGGTAAATTCCATACGCAATAAGGGTGTGGTACAGGCGCCGCGTTCCGGTGACAGACGAGAAAGATAATTGTCAGGAATATCGAGATGTAAGGTGGATTGAATGAATTTTTGCGCCAGTGGTGTTTTCGGGTGAGAGAAGACTTCGCTGACCGTATCTTGTTCAATAAGCTGCCCGCCGCTGATCACCGCGACCTGATCGCAAATACGTTTTACGACATCCATTTCATGGGTGATCAAAAGGATCGTCAGCCCCAGACGACGATTGATATCTTTAAGCAGTTCCAGTATCGAGCGGGTCGTGGCGGGATCCAGCGCGCTGGTCGCTTCGTCACATAGCAACACCTTGGGATTGCTGGCCAGTGCGCGAGCAATGGCGACGCGCTGTTTTTGCCCGCCGGAAAGATTTGCCGGATAAGCATCATGTTTATCCATCAGCCCTACCAGTTCCAGTAATTCATTTACTCGCTGAGTAATCTTCGTTTTTGGGGTGTTATCCAATTCAAGAGGTAGAGCGATATTGCCGAATACCGTGCGTGAAGCAAGCAAATTGAAATGTTGGAAAATCATACCAATCTGACGGCGCGCGCGCGTTAACTGACTATCTGAAAGCAATGTCAGATTCTGTCCGTCAACCAGCACTTTACCTTGTGTAGGACGTTCCAGCAGATTCACGCAACGAATAAGCGTGCTTTTACCCGCGCCGGATGCGCCAATAACGCCATAGATCTGTCCCGCCGGGACATGAAGGTTTACATCAGCAAGGGCGGTAATTGAGCGGCCATTTTGCTGAAAAACCTTGGTAATATTAGAAAGTTCAATCATATGTTTTTATCGTGAGTACCTATTGGCTGGATAAACCAGATTCCGTAGAGCCGGAATAGTAAGCGGATGTTAGGGCGTCTAGACGTCTAAGTCAATTGAGATTAACGTTACCTGACATTCTCTCTGTCGGTAAAAACATGCGATACTAACGGGCTATTCACGCCATCGGAGCTAAGTAAGTGGCACAAAGTGTTCCAGCAATTTTTCTTGATCGTGATGGTACGATCAATATCGACCACGGCTATGTGCATGAGATCGATCAGTTTCAATTCATTGACGGCGTGATCGAAGCCATGCAAGAACTGAAGAAAATGGGATTTGCGCTGGTGGTCGTCACCAATCAATCCGGTATTGCCCGTGGCAAGTTTACTGAAGATCAGTTTATGCAATTGACTGAATGGATGGATTGGTCTTTGGCCGATCGTGGCGTCGATCTGGATGGCATCTATTTTTGTCCGCATCATTCTGAAGCAGGTGAAGGGGAGTATAGTCAGACATGTGATTGTCGTAAACCTGAACCGGGCATGCTGCTCTCCGCGCAACGGCATCTCAATATTGATATGGTTGCTTCCTATATGATCGGCGATAAAACAGAAGATATACAGGCGGGGATCGCTGCTGGTATTGGAACCAACGTCCTGGTTCGCACTGGAAAACCAATTACCGAACAAGGGGAAAGCTTGGCGGATGGGATTATTGATAGCCTTGCCGACCTGCCTCAATGGATAAAAAAGCGTAGTTAATAGACTAAGTGAATGAAAGTTGCGCAAACAGAAAAAAATTGAATATATTTGCTTGCGCTTCCTTATTTGCTCCCTATAATGCGCCTCCATCGACACGGCGCTGTGAACTAAATCACAACGAAGCGGCGAGAAAAGAAGAGATGCTGAAATAAGCATTGACTCTGAAAGAGGAAAGCGTAATATACGCCACCTCGCGTTAGTGGCTAAGGCCAGTACGCACTGCTCTTTAACAATTGAATCAGACAATCTG
>NZ_QNRY01000033.1 GCF_003315515.1 Brenneria salicis ATCC 15712 = DSM 30166
TTTTATGGATGGTTTTCTGCATCCGACGTCGTTCGGTACGGGGTATTGGTGCTATGATCGGCATCGCTCAGTCCGGTTGGTGATTTGTGATTTTTAGCGATTGATCAGATCGCTCAACTCGGACTGAGTTCCCTCAAAGTGATCTACTATTTGGAACAGCTATTTAGAGTGATTTAATGGTATTGATCCGATCAAGCAACGGCGGCTGCGCATCTTTATCAATCAGAACATCAATAACAGCAGGAGTGCCTTTCATGATGGCTGCACGTAATGAGGTTTCCAACTCGTCCGCCTGTGTGACCCTGACGCCATCTGCGCCCAACGCCGTGGCAAACAACGAAAAATCAACTTGGGGAATAACGCAGTCCAGCGGCGGGCGGTCTAACAGTCTCAATCCTTGCCGACACATATTGTATTCGCCATCGTTCATTATCAGCCAAATAGCCGGTAACTGATAACGAACAGCAGTGCTGATTTCATTATTCATCAGCATGGAACCATCGCCTATGATACCAAGAGTTGTTTTTCCTGACGCGCTCAGGCCCACGATCCCGCAAGCATAATGGGCCATAGTGCCTAGCGCGGTACCAACCCGGTAGCGGTTTGGTTTTTGAAAGTGTAAATATCTGTTGGTCCAAACAAAGGTATTTCCTGCGTCTGCGGCGATCAAACAGTCATGTTCTTCAATTGCTATCTTTTGAATAATCGCCATTATCTGCTGCGGGTGAACGACGCCCTCCTTAGACGATATCGGATCGTATTTTTCGGGTTCCTTTCCATTGCGGAGAATTGGCGTGTTATGATGAATAGCGATTTTTTTTACTTTATCATATACGCCTTGCAGGAAATGAGAAATTTCCGCATCAATAATAACGGCGTTGGGGGGAAGGTTTTTTTTGATATCCTCATTTCCCAGACCAATATAATAAACATCAACATTGGTCATCTGATTTTGAATATATGAAGAGCTTAATTCTCCCAGTTTTGAACCCAATATAATAATCGTCTTCAATGATGGATTGCTGAGCATATTTCCGATTTTTGAGCCATCGGAGCCTAATCCAGTGCTGCCGATATAAAGCGCATGATTTTCAGGGAAAATCCCTTTTCCCCTCGGTGTAGACATTACCGGTGTATTTGTTTCAACAGCAAGGCGGGTTAATATCTCCGCGGCATGAAGACAACCAAATCCATTCCAGAGAATAGCACCTCCTCCCGCCAGCGCATCCGCTATTTTCTGTTGTTGATTCTCAGCGTTATTGTTCTTTTCGTAAGATGCCGAAGCAGGTGTAATGCGTGCTATATTTATTCTATTATTTTCTTTTAAAATTTCTTTTTGAATATTGGTTGGTATAAAAATACCCAGCACATGACCATAAGAAGTAGTGACATTATTGATGGCGGCGATTGCTTCAATTAACTTTTCTTGTTTGTCAACAAAGATAACACTATCAAAAAAACCGCTGATGCCATCGCCAGCAAGGTCTTTGATATCTTGACGGGTAGTTTGTTGTAATCCCCATTTACCATTGTGTTCATCAACGGTGGTTGCTGAAATGAAAATCACTTTTCCACCATCTAACTTTGCCGTCCGCAATCCCGTCAAGGCATTGGTAATACCTGGCCCGGAGGTGGAAAAAGCGATTGCCGGGATATTTTTATATAAACTATACTCTGAGGCTGAAAAAACCGCTCCGCTTTCATGTCTGCAATGGATAACCTTGAGTGGTGACTCTGATAGTGCTTCCCACAAAGGAACAATAAACCCTCCTGAGACACCAAAAGCAACTTCAATACCTGCTTTTTTTAAACTATCGACTAATGCTTTTATAACCGTCAGTTGTTCTTCTTTGCTCATATGATTTTCCTCGCTAAAAATTCAATAGAGAGAGTTGTATTACTTTTTAGTTATTTGCGGGATGTAAATATTAATTTCAGATATATATTGTAATGTGTTTTTTTTAAAAAATCTAAAAGTATTGATTCTTTTGTAAAAGTTAATGTTTTTATTGATTTTTTAATTTAATTAAAATAGATTTCGTTAATAACTTATAGTTATTATTTTTGTGATCATAATATTCGTTATCAATTTAATCATCGATTATCGATGCTCTATGTCATAATTCTTTCTGATATTTTACTTTGTTTTTGAAATTCAATTTCAAATTCGCCAGTTCTCAGATGGAGTATTTTAAGGTAATGCATTGTTTCTAATGGCCAATAATATTATTTTTTTGCAGCCTTGTTATTAATTGTTTTATGTAAATATATATGTTGAAGCGAATTTCCATTGCATGCATCGCGTTGCTCATATTTAAATTTCCCCATATATTAAAATAACCTTCATATCTTGTGTATACCATGTCGTTAGGAAAGAGTTTATAACTAAAAAACCGCCCACCGAAAATATTCCACCTTGCCAACTTCCCCAAGCTAAATAACGCTATGGATATAATACAGCCCGTCAACCATGCCGAAGTAGTACATAAAGAAAACGGTGGTCAGAACCCCACTTCAATGTTCAGCGAAAGATAAGCGTCAGGCTCACTTGCCTCGCTGTGCTGGCTATCGTTTTGCCGAAAGCGCGATGAGGGCATAAACCAGCCGAAAATGGACTCCACTTCAATATTGTCGTCAGGTCGACAGCCAAACATTAACTCTACCGCTGAGCCAAGATGTTTGGTGGAAAGGCGATCGTATCGGGGGCTGAGTTCTGTGGAATCCTCGCCCAATGATGCCAGTTGATCTTGCCGGTAATCGTGATAGACCAAATCCAATGACGCTTCCGGCGCGAGGTTGATGCCAATGCCGCCCGTCAGGATATGGATGTTCGTCAGTTCAGGATTAAAGGTGCTGCCATAGATTTTATATTTAATGATCCCCCCGGAACGGGCTTCATTGGAATGCAATCCGGTTTGGCGATAGCCTTTATCAATGTTGTCGGCCTGATTACCATCGCCGCTGCCCCAGGCGTAGCCGAGCGTGATCCGCGGGCGTAGCGGCGTGCTATCAAAAATATAAGTGCCGCCCGCATCAACGGCATAGCCGCGTAAACGTTGGCTGGCTTCTCGCCCCTGCATGACGCCAAATTCAAACCAATGCTGTAACCCTTGTTTGGGGAACGCATGTGAGCGGATACCGGTATTGATTTGGCGATTGTTATCGGTGGTGATGTCGCGTTGTATCACGCTATAAAGGCCAAGACGCCAGTTATCGTCCAGATAATAGCGCGCCAGAATACCGCCGGTGTTTACCGGATCCTGTTTTGTTTTGCCGTCAAAAAGATCTTTCTGCCAATGATTAACGCGACCGGCGACGGCATCCACTTCAATATTTCCTTTGCTGAAGCGTGCATGAACGCCATCGAGATTTTCGTCAAACAGCCATTCGCGTTCATCGCGCATTAACCACCGGCCCAGACGTAACTCGGTATTCGGTATGATCTCATCGCTGATCTTCACATAAGCCTGATTCAGATTCAGGCTGGTGGTTTGCTGCTGCGCCTCGCGGGATTCGCGCTCAATTTTTTTTATCCATTCCAGTTCCGCCAGGCCGGAAAGCGGCGCATCTTTCATCATTTGTAAATGTAGTCGCAAAGCCGGTTCCAGTTCCGTGGCATTATCCTTTTTCTCCCCTTGCCTTAATTTTTTGTTGCGTTGGTGTTTTCCTTCCAGGATCAGACGAGGTTTTATGGTGACCCACTGTTTCCGTTCTTCCCGCTCTGCTTGGGTGGCCGCGCCAGACATAGCGGCCTGCGCGGTCAGTGGCAGCAGTGATAAAAAAGGAAAAATAAGACAATGACGTATCATAAATAATGCGATGATTGGCCTGATGAAGTACGAAGACGCGCTTCGCAGATATGCAACAATGCCTGCGTGGTCGGTGTTCGCTGGCTGAATTGAGTGCTTAGAAAGATGTGGCGGGCGAGAGATAGCGTGGTCAGCGCCTGAATTTCCGGCGCGGAGACGGTCGGCGAGTGGGCCAGAAAAGCCTGAATAAAAGCCGTTTCATGGACGCTCAATACCTGAATGTCGCCGAATTGACGCAATGCGAGTTCCTGAATATGCGCCAGGTAATTTCCCGCATCGATAGCAGGGCAGCCGATGCAGCATAGATCAAAATCGAGCAATACCACGTTATGCGGCGGCTTCGCATAAATCATGACCTGATCGGGATAAAAATCACGATGGATTGCGGTTGATGCCGAAGGGACGAGGGACGTCGCCAGCCGCTCGCACCCGTCCAGCACCTGCTTGATGCGCACCGCCCATTGAGGTCGCAAGATTGCCGCCTGGGTCAGGCATTGTCGCAGTACCGTCGCCTCATCGGATAAGGTCCACTGTTTATCCGATGATAATTCACGCAACGCCTGACTTCGGTGTAATGCCGCCAACGACGCGCCTACTTTCTCTCCCAATACCGGTAAATCATGGCTGGCCGGGCGCAGCAGTTCGGTGAGTAGCTGCGCGCTGACTTTACGCTGTAGCCATAAGTGTTCCGCTGCCATGATCGCCAACGGCTCCGGCACGGACACCGATGATGATGTGTCAAACCCGCTCTGCCATAAGGCGCGCTGTTTTGCAAAAGAGGCGTGATCCGCGCCTTTCGCCCGATATTTCCCCAAGACCGTCATCGGCGCGGTTTGCCCCGGCAACGCCCACTGATAGGCAATTAGCGCCCGCCGGCCGGGTTTGTGCCGGATAACCTCCGCGTTCAGCCATTGCGCGTCTTCAGGCAGCGACAGGGCCTGCCGCATAGGATTCGCGACATAGCTGGGATCCGTTAACGTCAGCAGCCGGTCGGCGGGGCGACGAATAGCCGATGTTTGCGCCTGTGCGATATAATGTGCCGCACGGCTTAACAGGGCTGCAATCTGTTCAGGCCAGCGGGGTGAGCGTTTGCGAAATGGTTCGGTCGCCAGACAGAGCAGCCTGGCTGCGACATACCAGGTTAAATGCGCTAAGGATTGTTGAATTTCAGGCGTTGCTTGCGCGGCGTAGCCCGATAAAAAGCAAGAAACGGCTTTATCCGCCTGAGCTTGTGTCACCGTTTGCTCAATCACCTGTAACTCAAGACGGGCCTGTAAAGTGGCGAGATCGAGCAGCGGCGAACCGCAGGCGGCATGATCCCAGTCTAAAAAGCACAGGCTCCGATCTGCGGCGTGAACGACCTGATCGAGCGAAAAATCGCCATGAATCAATGTCGTCGTGGATTCACATTGCGGCAATGCCTGAGCGATCCGTTGTGCTAACTGACGAAAAGGTGTTGCCTGCGCCGGAGAAATAAATGACAAGGTGTTCAGGACATTCTGCAAGGCCTGTATTTCATCCGTTATCGTGCGCCGGGCCTGCGGCGTTAATGCGGATTGATGTATTTTCGCCAGCGCCTCTCCCGTTGGGCCAAGTGCGTTCGGCTGCCATTGCGGGTGCTGCTCCGGGCAGAGGATGTCGCCCGCCTGCCACTGGGTAAGCAGCAATCGTTTTCCGGCATCATGGCCCAGTATGCGGGTATGCCCCATTGATGCGCTCAGCGTTGCGCCAGCCAGCATGCCGTCAAAAGCGCTGGGGTGACAGCAGCGTAATACCGCATAGTGTCCTTCCGGCGTGTCCAGCGCCGCGATAAAACGTCGCTCAGGTTTGTAGCGTAAAAGCCGCCAGGTGATCGCGGATGTTTGCGCGGGCGGTAACAGGCCGGACAACATATTGGTTGCCGATGATTGATAAAGTGGCCTGAGGTGGCTGATTACGGGATCATTCAGCGGGTGAAACAGTATCAGAGCGAACGCGGCGAGCGCGGTGGGCGCAAAGGGATCTTCCGTCTTCACCAGCTTTTGATAGCGCCGCCGCCGCCAGGTTTGCATAAAACGTTCCGTTGTCAGCGCATTGGCATAATAATGACAACACTCTCCCGCGGCGGAGACAAGCTCCAGCCCGGCCACGCAACTGGTTCGCGGTTTGTAACGTAAATAGGTAACGCTCAGGGCGCGCGTGTCGGCAAAACGTGGCAGACGGCGTAGCGTTCCCAACAGCGTTTCCGTGTCCAACAGCAATCTCAGACCGGGAAGCGCCGTATCGCTCTGCGTTATCGTGATGTCGGCATCCAGTAACATTACGCCATCCTTAATGATGATGTGCGGCCCATGCCTTGCAGATGCCATAATTCCGCATAGCGTCCGCGGCGGGCGAGTAATGCGTCATGGCTGCCTTGTTCAAGAACGCAGCCGTCCTCAACAAAGATGATTTTGTCCGTCAATGCCGCGAACGCGAGGTTATGGGTGATCAACAGGCTGATGCGATCCCGCATCAGTCGCACCAGCGCTTCAATCACCGCCTGTTCATTCTCACTGTCCAACCCGGTGCTGGGTTCGTCCAGAACCAGAATTGGGCTATTGCGGATCGCTGCGCGGGCAATGGAAAGACGTTTCTGCTGCCCCCCCGATAATGATTGGCCGCGTTCGCTTAAAATGGTGTCGTAACCCTGGGGCAGCGCGGTAATAAACTCATGGACGTTCGCCAGTTTCGCCGCGGCGATAATTTGCGCCTCAGTCACTTCGCCTGACGCGGCCAGCGCAATATTTTCACGAATAGAGATGCCGAACAGCAGGCTGTCCTGCGGTACAAAACCAATCTGCCGGCGCAGGCTCTCCAGCGTGTAATCCCGAATATTTCGTCCATTAATCATGATGCGCCCGTCATGAGGGTCATACAGCCGTAATAGCAGACGCGCAATGGTCGATTTCCCTACCCCGGAGACGCCGGTAATGGCGACGGATTCGCCCGCCAGTAATGAGAAAGTAATATGATCCAGTACCTGGTACTGCTGTTCGCCTTGTCCGTAGTGAAATCCCACCTGTTCAAAACGAATCTCATCGATCATGTTTTTCAGCGCAATCGCGTCGGGACGATTGCTGATATCGGGTTGCTGTTGAAAAAGGTCGACAATACGTTCCCCGGCGGCCAGCGCTTTGGATAAGCGGCCCGTATATTTTGCGTATTCCCGTATCGGCCGGAATGAATTCTTTAAATAAGAGAGGAAAATCACCAGTTCACCGACCGACATTTTGGCGTTCAGTACCGCCAGCGCGCCTTGCCACAACACCAGTGCGGCGGCGAACGCGATAATCAGATCCACGCTGCGTTCCAGACCGGCGGTTAAACGTTTGGAACGCACGTTTTGTTGCAGGCTGCTGGCGTCGTCGCGTTGGAGGCGTCGGATCGTTTCCGCTTCCAGAGAGAGCGCCTGTACGGTGCCGATAGCGCCCATGAATTCGGTGACCTTGGCCGCAAGAATACCCTCGCACTGACGTTGTCTGCGGCTGGTGTCATGGATTTTCTGGCCGGTGCGCCGGGTATGCCAGATGAGCCACGGCATCGGCAACATCGCGCACAGCGTCAGTTGCCAGTTGAGGTACAGCATGATGCCCAGCATTCCGCTCAGGATCAGGATATTCACCAGCATGGGCATCAGCGCGGTAATGGTGGTTTCACGCAGCATACTGATATCACTGGTTAAACGCATGGCGAGATCGCCCGTTTTCACCTTGTGATGAAAGGTCAGCGATAGACGCTGTAAATGTGCGAAAAGGTCACTGCGTACCGCGCTAAGTACGCGGCTTCCCGCCAGCGCCAACCCGGTTGTGCTGAGATAACTCATGGCGGCTTGCAGGGCGGCAATCAGGATCACACTGACAACGCTCATCAGTAACAGCGTTGATGTATCCCAGGAATCGAACCAGCGAGAACGGCTTTTGTCGGTGGATAAAATATGATCGATGACGAACGCCAATGGCCACGGCTCCAGCAAACGCATACCGGTTGACAACAGCATGGCCGCTAATGCGCCGCTGATGAGCGGATAATGAACCCGGATATAGGGCCAGAATTGACGCGAGACGGCGCGCCAGGCGCGCTGTTTCATGTTTGTCTCTCCGGTAAGACCAGATCGGCAAGGCGTAAAATTTGTTGTACAACCGCATCCCAACTCTGATTCTGTATGATGGATTGCCGCCCATTGGCACCTAGCTGACAACGCCAGCCGTAGTCGGCGACCAGGGTTTCCAGCGCCTGGCATAGCGCGCGAGGATTATCCGGCGCAACCAACAGACCGGTTTCCCCGGCAATCACAATCTGCTCCAGATGCCCGACCTGCGTGGTGATGACCGGTAATCCCGCCGCCATATATTCATAAATTTTGAGCGGAGAGAAATAGAAATCAGGCAGCGCGGGGTAGGGGGCGACGGCGATATCCATTTCCGCTAACCGGGCCGGAATATCCGCATGGGGCAATGCGCCGGTGAAATGAACCCTGACAGACAGCCCCAGCCGTTCAACCCTGTCGGACAGAGACCCATATTCCAGGCCGTCGCCGACGATCAACAGGCGCACCGGATTTCCCCGATGATGTAACAGTGCAAACGCGTCAATCAGCGTATCGACGCCATGCCAGGGTTTTAACGTCCCTAAAAAACCGATCACGGTGTCACGTTGTGAGTGATGTGTCTGGCGCTCCCGCCGGATGTTCATCGCCTGGCCGAAGCGCTGGGGATCAACGCCATTGGCGATGACATGAACTTTCTGCTGGGTTGACGGAAATTGCATTAAATAGGTTTTTATGCCGGGCGAAACCGCCACGATGCGATCAGCGTTGGTTAATACCGAGTGTAGAATGCGCAACGCCTGCGCCTCCAGCGGTAATGTCCGGTAGCGTTTTTGCTCGTCAATCAACGGCGCGTTGACTTCCAGTATTCCTTTGCATCCCGTCTGTCTGGCATAAGCCATCCCCGCGTCGCTCCACAGTGCGTAACGTTCATACACCGCATCGAAAGGTGGATAACTCGCCAAAGCCTGAAGCAGCGCGTCGTTCGCCGCCAGCGCCGCCTGAGCGCGTAGCTGGGCGGTGTCATCGGGCAACGCGGGCAAGCCGTGAAGAGGGATCGCCGCCAGATCCGCCGGCGGCTCCCCGCCGATGCGTTGTGCGAACAGGGTAATTTCCGCGCCTGCTTTCAGCAGACTGCGTAGTACTTCCTGGATGTGTATGGAGGCGCCTTTACAACCAAAAACAGGGATGCCCGGATCAGTACAGATATACGCGATTCGCATATGGCGATTCCTTTTGAGTCGCTATCAGTGAGCGTGTTTTACGCTGGCATGGAAAATGTCACGTAGCTGGCTGGCATTGCGGTTGATATCGTATTCAGCGCTGATCAGCGCCCGTGCGTTATGCGACAAACTGATGCGCTGCTCGTCATTTGCGAGCAGACTGGCGATCGCATCCGCTAATGCCTGTGGATCATGAGGCGGAATACACAATCCGGTTTTTTGGTTTATCACCACTTCAGGAATACCGGCAACGGTGGTTGAAATCACCGGCGTACCCAGCGCCATCGCTTCCAGTAAAACGGTAGGCAGACCATCGCGGTCGCCATCATCGCTGATCACGCTTGGAACGACCAACATCGCGGCCTGCTGCATCTCGGCAATGACTTCCGGCTGAGGTTTCGCGCCGGCCAGCGTCATATGATCATGCAGCTTTAAGGTGTCGATCTGCTGTTGCAGCGGGGCAAGCAAGTCGCCGTTGCCTATCAGGGTACAGTGAAAGTCCAGGCCGCGTTGTTTCAACAACGCCAACGCTTTAATCAGCACGTCGAACCCTTTTTTCCTGACTAATCGGCCTACCGCCAAAATTCTCCTGGTGTTCGCTACGGGAGGCGAATACGGGAATTGTTGCAGATCCACGCCGTTGTACAAACGCACCAGCCGATCGGCGCTGGCGCCATATTTTTCGCGTAAATAAGCGACGTTATAATCCGATACGGTAATGGCGCAAGCCGCATCGCGCAGCTTGATGTCCAGGTCGGTTGCCTCGTCATAGTGGTAGTAAATATCTTTGGCATGGGCGGTGAATGAATATGTCACGCCGCTGAATATCGCGGCTAAACGCGCAACCGTGGTGGCGAGCGTGCCGAAATGCGCATGCAGGTGTTGGATGCCGCGGGCGCGCACCGCCAACGCAAGTTTGATCGCTTGTGCGAACGAATGAGGAGATCCCCATTGCACCTCAATTAGCCGCTTGTCAAACTCAGGCAGTTGTTCGCGCGCGGTTTGCAGTAATTGCCAAAAGATTTCAGGATCGTACTGTCTGTCCTTATAACGTGTGACGGGGGCTTTTACGCGGGCAATACCGTCCTGAAAGTGGGGTTCACTCACCGGGCCCAAAGCAAAAATATCTACTTTCATCCCGGCGCGCTCATGCGCCAGGATCTCATTTACGACAAACGTTTCTGAAAATCGCGGGTAACGTTTCAATACGTAGCCGACATAGAGGGGTTGATTGGTTGAATGCATGTTACTGGCCATCATATTAAGCTTCCATTTTGGTGCGGAAAACGTCGGCGACCTGCATGGCCACCTGTTCTAATCCCTTAAAATTTAGTATGTCACGCGGGTTGGCGTAGTTCTGAGGTTGGGCCAGCCAGCGCTGAATAACCGCAGGGCTTAATGCTTCAGGCGCAAGACACGTCACCAGGTTGCGTTCAGCCAGTTTGGTTGCCCGTATCCACTGCTCCTGACGGGGGGCGACACGAGGAATGATCAGCGCCGTTTTCTCAAGCGCCAGTATTTCCATGACGGTGTTGTATCCGCCCATTGATACAATGCGTTCCGCCCGGCGCATCAATTCCAGCGGTTCCGGCACAAATGCCGCCATTGTCATGTCATCGCGTTGGTTAACCCATTGACGCAGTTGCTCTCGTTCTTCGGGCGGCATCATGGAGCCGGTAATCAGCATCCCGGTGCGTCCGGCGGGTAACCGGGCGTGGACGAATGCCTCCGCCAGCGCATAGCCGTCTTGCCCCCCTCCCAGCATGCACAACGCGTAGGGCGCGTCGATCGGGCAGGCGGCGGAAGTCGGGGTTATTCCCTGAAGCCGTTTGGCGGCATCCAGATAACCCATAAAGGTGACTTTCCGCGTCAGTTCCGCATCAAACCCATATTGCCGGGTGAGATCGTAAAAATCGGCATCGCCGTAAACCCACACCTGGGTGAAATAGTTGCGAATGGCGTCCATATTTCCCAGCTTTGCCCATTGGCGTTGCACGGCATCGGGATGATCGATGATATCCCGCAGGCCAAGCACCATTTCTGTCCCTTTGGCCGCCAGCACCGGCAAAATGGTATCGAGTTCCGACATCGCGCCGCGCGGCACATTATCCACCACCACCATATCGGGTTCGAATGCGCTCATGGCCGCATGAATTATGTCGGAACGCAGGCAGACCAGACGCTTGATATCTTTACCCAACGCCCTGGGCCGATAGTTTCCGTCAGGGGTTTTCAGGTAAGTCGGCAGCGTCACGATATCCGTTCCTTTTGGCAACGGAAATTGTGCGGCTTCACGTACGCCGGTAATTAACAGGATCTCGGCAGCGGGCAATAGGGTTAATACTGCCTGAGTCAGTAACATGTTTCTTCTTACGTGACCCAATCCCATTGTGTCATGCGAATAAAAAACCACCCTCGGATTACGATGTCGTTTTGCTTTCTGAGGCATAATATAGAATCCATATGGTGTTGAAGGTCATTATTCTTGAAAGCCTGAATACCCTCGTTTTCAAATCGCAGGCATATCAAGGGCTGAATGACAGGTATATTTTTCCGCGCTTCGTTTACGGTTACGTCATTTATTTTATTCAGTGTCAGGGAATTTATTTTTTAATACTTCTCTGGTGCTTAAAAGCTATCGGATGTATCCGATAAGCGCTCTTTTCCACACGCTATGAGTGGTTGTTAAATAGATTAAATAACCGGTTAGAATTTAAATCCATATTTGTCATAAAACAGAGGCGCTGTTCATGTTTTTACTAATTCATTCCATTTAGTAATTAAATTTAATTATAGCTTTGTAATTATTTTTTCAGAATTAATTGATATTAATATTTTCTATTTTCTGATTGGTTCGCCATGTTTATTCAACAGTAATACTTATATTTGGTAAGGGCTATTGGATGCGTCGCTATAATTAGAAGTCTATTTTTGGTAGGGGTCAAAAAATAATATTATTTTCCAATGTATTAGGATGAAATAAAAAGAGCCGATCATATCGGCCCGTTGAGACAGGCGGTTACGCCGTATGTGCCTGACTTAAATAAAGCCGTCGGCCCTGAGGGAGTCCAGCGTGACGCTGAATGCCTCATCCAGAATACCGACAACTTCGTCGATCACCTTTTGCGTCCAGATCAATGGCGGGGAAATAACAATAAGATGACCAATCGGACGGATAATCAAACCGCGTTTCTGGCATGAATCGGCGATGCGATAACCTGCTTTTGCCGCCGCGGGGAACAGGGCTTTGGTTTGGCGATTGGCGACGCTCTCGATTCCGACCATGAAGTGGCTGCCGCGGATATCGCCGACGATAGGATGGCGGGCAAGACGCCGCGTTAACGCTTCAATCAGGTACGGGCCAATTTCACGGACATGCTCACAAATCTTCTCGCGCTCGATAATCCCGATGTTGGCAAGCGCCGCCGCGCAACTGACCGGATGCCCTGAATAGGTATAACCGATACTCAACACCCCGCCTCTGGCTTGCGGCTGACTTATGACGGCATAGATCTTGTCGGAAATCAGAGTTGCCCCCAGAGGCGAGTAGCCTGATGTGAGGCCTTTGGCAATGTTGATGATGTCGGGTTTGACGCCGAACACGGCTTCCGATGCAAAGAAGTGTCCGAGACGGCCAAAAGCGGTGACGACCTCGTCCGAGATATAAAGCATGCCGTTCGCGTGGCAAACGTCCAGCATTCTTTTGTGGTAGCCGTCGGGAGCCACCAGAACGCCGCCGGCGCCCATGATCGGTTCGGCAATAAACGCCGCTATATTCTCCGCGCCAAGACGCTCGATCGTGGTCTGAAATTCCTGAACAAGGTGGTCGCAGTATTGCGCATCGCTCATTCCCTCTGGTTTACGATAGCAATTCGCTTCGCTGATATACACCACCAGGTCTTCCACGGTATCGAATCCCAGATTAATCCCTTCGGTTGCCGTCAGACTGGCGGACAGATACGTCGTGCCATGATAGGCGCTTTTGCGGGAAATGATTTTCTTTTTAGCCGGTTGCCCAAGCTGATTGAAATAGTAATGCACCAGCCGGATAGTGGTGTCATTGGCCGTCGAACCGCCGCAACTATAAAAAACATGATTGAGATCGCCGGGCGCCAGTTCAGCGAGTTTGGCTGCAAGCCGGGTCGCCGGAATATTGGTGAGATTATTGAACGATGAGTAGTACGCCATTTCTGTGGCTTGTTTGCTCATGGCCTCGCCGATTTCGCTGCGGCCATGACCGACATTGACGCACCATAAGCCACCTATGCCGTCGATAAAGCGATTGCCTTTATCGTCCTCGACAAAGGTGCCTTCACTTCTGGTCATTACATCGCTGCCTTTTTCTTTGAACTGACTGAAATCGGTAAACGGATGGATAAAATGCGCTTTGTCCAGCATGTGTAAGTTATTCGGTTCGGTGATGGGTAAGTTCGGTGACGACAGCGACATTGGATTTCTCCTTTAATTAGCCGGATAGCTCTCTGAACCGAGTCTACCGAAAGGCGCGGGAGAGGGCGTCCCTCTATGGTGGTATGGCTTGTCCGGCGTGATAACGGGATGAAAAATGCCGACAAATAACGTGAAAACGCCCCCTTTCAAGGCATTTTTGCCCCATTTAAAGGCATAACCCGATAACTTTGATTTTCAAAGTTCAGCCGGAAACCGGTTGGCCGAACACTTATCAGCAACCCGCATGCCAATAAAGCGGGTTATGCGCATTCAGGGTTTTCGATTATCGGGCGGTGGCGTGACGAACAAACTGCACAGTTGCAGTTCCGAATTGATGCCGAGTTTGGAATAGATATTCCTGCGGTGCACCTTCACCGTTTGATAGCTGATATCAAGATGACGCGCCAAGGCTTTTGTCCCTTTGCCGGAGATCATCAGATTGACGATCTCACGCTCTCTCCCCGTCAGAATGCTGTTGATTTTTTTATGGTTATCGTCGGGTTCGTAGTTGATGACCGCGGTGCCGTCACAATGTGAGCGGTAATACCGGGTGAGGATGCTTTTTACCACGCTGTATATATTTTCCAGCGCGGCCAGTTCCTTGCTGGTTGCCGTCCGCTTGCGCCAATCCATCGATAGCACGATGGCATCGCCGTTTAGCATGGGAAACAACACGTCAATTTCATCCTTCAGATTGAGATGACGGTAATATTTCCTGTAATAGCTTGAGCCGGCCAGAGAGCAGGTCTGATGATTGATTTGGACGATTTGCGCGCCATCGCGCAATTTTTCCAGCAGCGGATCTTCGAGACAGGCAAAAGGAAAATATTTGTCGAGATAAACCGCCTGCTGGCTGGCGGGAATATTGTGCGCCAGCACAAGCGGGAAATCACAATTCGCCCGGTATAACTTGATAATATAGGTTTCGTGATCAATGACGCCGTTAAGCATCCCGGAAAGTCGCTGCGGCAGGCTGGCGTCATCCGCATTTTCAAAGAGATCGGCAATATTTTCATGCCAGCGCAGGATATCGGGATGCATCAAAATAGTTGCCAGTTCCAAGCTCACTCTCCCATCGATAATTTGCCTCTGATGCCGGAGTCAAGCAAATTTCATACCTATTTCCGACCACCGATGGATATTAGGGAAAGCGGCACGAACCGCAAGCGCGACCTGCTGTGTGTGAAACACACGCCTGTCGCGCTGGCTACTGGATTAAAAATGCTCGGAGAAGGCCACGGTGGGCGCTTTACGACGAAAGCCGCGGGTGAGCCAGAGCAAATAGAGAAAAGCGGCGCCGCACCAGGACAGACCAATAATCAGGGTATGGGCCGACAGACTGGTCCACAGCCACAGCGTCAGCCCCGTACCGACGGCGGGCAGCAGACCGTAACAGAGTAAATCCCGCGGGCGGCGGCGACCGTCTTGATACAGGTAGCTGCGGATCACCGCCATGTTGGTTGCCGAGAACGCCACCAGTGCGCCAAAGCTGATCATGGAAGCCAGCGTCGTCAGGTCGGTGACGGTAGCTAACAGGGAGATCAGCGACACTACCAGAATAGCCGTCACGGGCGTTTTGAAACGCGGCGACAGTTGGCCGAATATGCGCTCAGGCAGGATACCGTCGCGGCCCATGCAATAGATGATGCGGGAAACCGAGGTTTGCGAGGCCAGCGCTGAACCGGCGGCGCCGGCAACATAGGCTGCGGTGAACAGATTTGCCAGCAACGCGCCGCCGGCTTTGTACATGACTTCGTTGGCGGCGACCTCGGCATCCTTGAATACGCTGCCGGGGAAAACCCACTGGCTGACAGCCGCGAGCAAGGTGAACAGCAGTCCGGCGGCGATGGTGGTGATCACAATGGCGCGCGGAATATCCCGTTTGGGATTAGGCGTCTCTTCCGCCAGCGTCGAGACTGCATCAAAACCCAAAAACGACAGGCACAGGATGGCCGCGCCAGCCATGAGCGGCGGGAAGCCTGGCTGGGTGCCGTCGCCCAGAAACGGCGACATCACATTCAGTGACGGGACGCCGCTAAGATAGTTGACCGACATTGCGATGAATACCAGAACGAAGACAATCTGCGCCCCGACGATGATGTTGCTCAGACCCGCCACCGAACCGATGCCTATGGTATTGAACACGCTGACCAGCACGATAGCCGCCACCACGAAAACCCAGGCTGGCACTACCGTGAAGGCGATGTTCAGGAAAAGGCCGATAAGCAGATAGTTGATCATTGGCAGGAACAGATAATCCAACAGCAGAGCCCACCCGGTCAGAAAACCCGCGCTGGGGCCGAATGTCAGGCTGGTATAGGAGTAGGTCGATCCGGCCACCGGATATTTCCGCACCATGAAACCATACGAAACGTCGGTAAAGAGCATGGCGAACAGTGTCATCAGGTAAGCGCTGGCCGTGCGGCCGCCGGTAATTTCGGTGACCACGCCATAGGTCGTGAACATGGTCAGCGGCACCATGTACACCAACCCGAAAAAGATCAACGCGGGGAGTCCGAGCACCCGGTGCAGACGGGTATCCTGTGTGTGCCGCACTGCGCCTTGCGCAGGCGGCGTGTTGATGGATGCGTCATTCTGATAATTCTTGCTCATAGCGTTACTCCTCGTGAAAGTAGCGTAGTGTTCCAGGGTGGATGCGCGCTGGCGAAGAGGTCACTTTATATGCGCTAAGTCACATTTGGACATATACCGATAGGGGTAGCGAGAGGGGATTGTTTATTGATAGGTAGTTATCGAAATAGATAGTTATCGAAATAGGTAGTTATTGATAAGTGGTTATTGATAAGTCGCGCCTGTCGTCAAGAAAGGTATTACTTATTGATTCGATAATGACAACGGATTGGTGATGTCTGTCACGTTTCTGTACTTTACTCCCATGCCAACACACATGAGGAAAAAGTGATGTCAGTAATTAATACTCAGGTTAAACCATTTAAAAACATGGCCTTTAAAGATGGCCAATTCATCGAAGTGACTGAAAAAGATATCGAAGGCAAATGGAGCGTGTTTTTCTTCTATCCCGCCGACTTTACTTTCGTCTGCCCGACTGAACTGGGCGATGTTGCCGATTACTACGATGAGTTCCAGCAGCGTGGCGTGGAAATCTACTCTGTTTCCACCGACACCCATTTCACACACAAAGCCTGGCACAGCAGTTCTGAAACCATCGGCAAAATTAAATACACCATGATCGGCGACCCGACGGGCCAACTGACCCGCAACTTTGACAACCTGCGTGAAGCTGAAGGCCTGGCTGACCGTGGTACGTTCATCGTTGACCCGCAGGGCATCATTCAGGCTGTGGAAGTCACCGCTGAAGGCATTGGCCGCGATGCGTCAGACCTGCTGCGTAAAGTGAAAGCCGCACAGTACGTTGCTTCCCATCCGGGTGAAGTTTGCCCAGCCAAATGGAAAGAAGGCGAAGCGACGCTGGCTCCGTCTCTGGATCTGGTCGGTAAGATCTAAGTCAGACCCCGCTGAGAAATGTTTTTTATCGGGTGCCATGCACCCGATTTTTTGCACGGAGAATAACCAATGCTCGACAATACAATGAAAGTCCAGTTGAAAGCCTACCTGGAAAAATTAACTAAACCTGTTGAGTTAATTGCGACTCTGGATGACTCAGCGAAATCGTCTGACGTAAGAGAATTACTGACTGAAATCGCCGGATTATCCGAGCAGGTCAGTTTCTCTGAAAATAATGAACTGGCGGTACGCAAACCCTCTTTTCTGATTACTAATCCAGGATCGCAGAGTGGGCCGCGTTTTGCCGGCGCGCCGATGGGACACGAGTTTACCTCTCTGATCCTGGCGCTGTTGCAGGTTGGTGGGCATCCGTCAAAAGAAGCGCAAGAATTACTCGATCAAATCCGCAATCTTGATGGTCAGTTCCATTTCGAAACCTATTATTCGCTGTCTTGCCACAACTGTCCCGACGTGGTGCAGGCGCTGAATTTAATGGCTGTTCTGAATCCAAATATTACGCATACCGCCATTGACGGCGGCGTGTTTCAGGATGAGATCCAAAGTCGTAACGTCATGGGCGTGCCGACCGTGTTCCTTAATGGCGAACACTTTAGCCAGGGCCGCATGAGTCTTAACGAAATCGTGACCAAAATCGATACCGGCGCTGGCGCCAGACAGGTTGAAAAACTGAATCAACGCGAAGTCTACGATGTGTTGATCATCGGCAGCGGCCCGGCAGGGGCAGCGGCGGCGGTTTATTCGGCGCGTAAGGGTATTCGTACCGGTTTGGTGGGCGAGCGTTTCGGTGGTCAGGTTCTGGACACCGTGGACATTGAAAACTACATTTCCGTGCCGAAAACGGAAGGGGCAAAACTTGCTACCGCGTTGAAAAGCCATGTCGATGATTATGACGTTGACGTGATTGACGCGCAGAGCGCTGAAGCGTTGATTCCAGGCAGCGAACCGGGTGCGCCACACCAGGTGATAACCGTTTCCGGTGCTGTACTGAAATCCCGCAGCGTGATCATCGCCACCGGCGCACGCTGGAGGAACATGAATGTTCCCGGCGAAGAACAGTACCGTACCCGCGGGGTGACTTACTGCCCGCACTGTGACGGCCCGCTGTTTAAAGGCAAGTCGGTGGCGGTGATCGGCGGCGGTAACTCCGGTGTTGAGGCGGCCATCGACCTGGCTGGGGTGGTGAAACACGTTACCCTGCTGGAATTCGCGCCGGAATTGAAAGCGGATTCCGTATTACAGGATAAAGTGCGCAGCCTGCCGAATGTTGACATCATTCTTAATGCGCAGACTACGGAAGTGAAGGGCGACGGTCAGAAAGTCACTGGTCTGAGCTATAAAGATCGCGTCAGCGATACGCAGCATGAACTGGCGCTGGAAGGGATCTTCGTTCAGATTGGTCTGTTGCCCAACACCAGTTGGCTGGAAGGGACGGTAGCCCGCAACCGGATTGGCGAAATTGAAGTGGATGCCAAGTGCGAAACCAGCGTGAAAGGCGTATTCGCCGCCGGCGATTGTACCACCGTGCCGTACAAACAGATCGTTATCGCGACGGGTGAAGGTGCGAAAGCGTCCCTGAGCGCATTTGACTATCTGATCCGAACGCAGCCAGCAATGTGATCCAGATCACGCAAGCAGAATAGATTTCCCTAAAAATCTGATCATATTTTCAACCCATTGAGCTATGCTCAATGGGTTGTGTTTTTTCCGGTGGCTAAAAAGCATAAAAAATGCGGAACAAGGCTTGCCAAGGCGCGATAACGAATCCATAATGCCGCCTCTTTTACATATGGCTGCAGTTGATTGCAACGTGCTCATCTGGTTCCTGCCCGTCATTGTTTGCGTGGTTGGCTTTTCCGCCCGGTTATTACTTTCTTACGATTAATCCACGTAAAAAATCATAATTTTTTGAACAGACTTATCCACAGATAGCCTGTGAACGTTTTGTGCGTCATCTCATCTTGCTGACAAAACTGCATTCTCTATGCTATTGATATTTATGCATTAATTTTACTTATAAAACGTTATCATGATCACTTGCACTTTTTGTTACAGTTGATTGTCAAAGACTTTTTATATTTATGCACAGGCAGGGATAAAAATTGATGACATTAACGCGTAGGACTCAGGCGTCACGAGGCAAGCCTTTCTCCACAGCGCGAATCAGTCTGTTTTTGCGTGCGGATTGAACCTCAATTTCCTGTTCGGCGCGACGAGCCAACTGCTGCTTGATCGCCCAGTGGATATGTTCATCCAGCAGATCGCTTTCCCCCAGACGGCGCTGCAAGGCCAGTACGATATGATCCTCATAAGGCGCGTTGCCGAGCGCCACGGCAATGTTGCGTAACCAACGAACATGACCGATACGGCGTATCGCCGATCCTTCCGTTATGCGTAAAAATTTTTCTTCGCTCCAGGCAAACAATGCCGCCAGTTCCGGTGCGTGTAACGCCGCGCGTGGGCTGAAATCCGCTTCATCGGTTAGTTGTGAAAAACGGTTCCAGGGGCAAATCAACTGGCAATCATCACATCCATAAATGCGGTTTCCCATCAATGGACGGAATGCTTCCGGGATCGGGCCTTCGAGTTCAATCGTCAGATAAGAAATACAGCGCCGCGCATCCACGGTATAAGGCGCGACAATGGCGCCGGTGGGACAAGTCGTTATGCAGGCGACACAACGTCCGCACTGTTCTTCCTGTGGTTGATCAACAGGCAAGGGCAAATCGATAAGCAATTCACCGAGAAAAAACCAGGAACCCGATTCCCGGTTTAATATAAGTGAGTGTTTACCAACCCAACCAATACCGGCTTTGGCCGCCAGCGGACGTTCCATAATGGGCGCGGAATCGACGAATGGACGAAAATTCAGTTCCCCGCAGTAGCGCTGGATCTGTTCGCCAAGTTTCTTCAGACGCTGGCGCAGCAATTTATGATAATCACGGCCAAGGGCATAACGGCTGACATAGCCTAACCGGGGATTTTTCAACGTACTGGCGAATGCTGCTTTGGCGGGGAGGTAGTTCATGCGTACGCTGATAACCCGCAGCGTGCCTGGCAGCAGTTCGTGCGGACGTGCACGCAGCATGCCGTGGCGCGCCATCCATGCCATTTCGCCGTGGTATTGTTTATCCAGCCAGTCCTGCAATTTCGGTTCTTCATGAGATAAATCCGTGTCGCAGATACCAACCTGCTGGAATCCCAGCGCCTGGCCCCATTGTTTGATAAGTTGCGCTAATTCACTGAGATCGTAGGGGTATGACATGACTGACCATAAGAAGAATAAACACCGGGCTATTTTACCACATTCCCATTAACTGGCCGATGTTGTTGGCGCGCCGTCTAATTCTGGCGATTGCTTCATTTGCTTGCTAAGTTGGAACCATTCAATGGTACTTTCCGGGGGATGTGATGGCTGACCACCAACAGCGGGACGCAAAAGCTTTGCCGTGCGCGGTATTTGGCGCGGCATGGTTACGCGGTGAAGAAGCGAGGGCGGCCAGCGAGTCGGGCGTTTCATTAACCACGCTGATGCAACGGGCGGGCGAAGCGGCATTTCAGATCGCCTGCCGACAGTATCCCACAGCCCGTCACTGGCTTATTCTTGCCGGACACGGCAATAACGGCGGCGATGGTTATGTGGTCGCGTCGCTGGCGCTGGCCGCGGGAATAACGCCGTATGTGATGATCTGCTCCGGGCAACGTCCTTTACCTGAGGAAGCCCAGGCCGCACGTCAGGCATGGTTGGCTCAGGGCGGAGAAATCCATGAAGCGGAGGAATCATGGCCTGAAACGATTGACCTGATTATTGATGGGCTGCTGGGTACGGGGCTTTCCGCCGCGCCGCGTTCACCTTATGACACCTTGATTGCTCAGGCCAATGCTCACGCAGCGCCGATTGTTTCTCTGGATGTCCCTTCTGGATTAAATGCGGAAACAGGATGCTGTGCGGGCGAGGCTATCCGGGCGGCGCATACGGTGACGTTTATTGCGCTGAAACCGGGTTTGTTAACCGGGCAAGCTCGCGAACATATCGGCAAGCTACACTATAGTGCATTGGGTTTATCCGGTTGGCTGGCCGGACAACCCGCCCCAATCAGGCGGCTTAGCGCCGCATCGCTGGCGGCGTGGTTAACGCCGCGGCGGGCGACGGCACACAAAGGCGACAATGGTCGGTTGCTGATAGTCGGCGGCAATGATGGCACCGGGGGCGCGGTGTTGATGGCGGGAGAAGCCGCGCTGAGAAGTGGCGCAGGATTAGTGCGAGTACTTACTCACAAGCAATATTTGTCCGCATTGTTAGCGGCTCGTCCTGAACTGATGACGCAGGAATTAACCGCGGATTCATTGCGACAGGGACTGGAATGGGCGGATGTGGTGGTGATCGGCCCCGGTCTGGGACAGGACGATTGGGGGCGAAATGCGCTACGATTAGCAGAAAATTGTAACAAACCCATGTTATGGGATGCGGATGCGCTTAACCTGCTGGCAATCAATCCCTATAAACGGCAGAATCGCGTATTGACACCACACCCCGGCGAGGCGGCTCGGTTATTGAACTGTCACGTGTCTGAGATTGAAAGTGATCGCTTACTTGCAGGTCAAAAACTGGTAAAACGCTATGGCGGTATTGTGGTATTAAAAGGTGCGGGAACAGTGATTGCCAGCGATCAAGGGGCGCTTGCCATTGCCGATGTCGGCAACCCTGGCATGGCGACGGGCGGTATGGGCGATGTGCTGGCTGGGATCATTGGCGGTTTACTGGCGCAAAAATTATCGCTGTATGATGCCGCCTGCGCCGGTTGCGTCGTGCATGGCGCGGCTGCCGACTGGCTGGCGGAACAACGCGGAACCCGAGGTATGTTGGCAACCGACCTGATGCCTGTGTTGTCCCGGTATGTAAATCCTGAGCGGATACCCTTAGAAAAGACAGAATGAAAAAAATTGTATTACCTCTGCCCGATGAGGCGGCAACCATCGCGTTAGGCGCTGCGCTGGCTAAAGCTTGCGATAGCGCCACCGTTATTCATCTATATGGCGATTTAGGGGCGGGAAAAACCACGCTCAGCCGCGGCTTTTTGCAAGCGCTTGGTCATAAAGGGAATGTTAAAAGCCCGACCTATACGCTCGTCGAACCCTATGAACTTACGCCGCTGGCGGTCTATCATTTTGATCTCTATCGGCTTGCCGATCCAGAAGAGCTTGAATTCATGGGGATCCGCGATTATCTGCAACAGGATGCAATCTGTCTGATAGAGTGGCCGCAGCAGGGCGCGGGCGTTTTACCCGACGCCGATCTTGAACTGCATCTGCATTATCGGGAACAAGGCCGACAAGCTGACCTCTGCGCTGTATCGGCGCAGGGGGAGACGATTTTGCAACGACTGGCCCGGCAGACAGGGATAAATGCGCCATGATGAGCCGTATGATTAAGCTATTGTTGTGTGTATGGCTAACGTTCGCCGGATCGGTCTGGGCGGCCAACCTGTCTGATATTCAAGTGGATAATGCATCCGGTCAGGCAACGCTCAGCCTGAGTTTCAGCGGCCAGCCTATCTATGCGTTCTTCCCGCTCAGTAACCCAGCCAGGGTAGTGATTGATATTCGTCAGACCGCCGTTGTCCAGGGGTTGCCGCTGGATTTTAGCGGACAGAATCTGATTAAACGTATTCGCACCAGCAATGCGCAGGATGCGCAAAGCCTGCGCCTGGTGTTGGATCTGACGCAGCCAGCCAGAACCCGCGCCGTGACGCGCAAAACAGGTTCCGGTTATACCGTGGTCTTTACGGTGACGGGAGATAAACCGAAAACGGTAGCGAGAAACACACCGACGGCTTCCCCTCAGCCACGCCCGGCGGCGTCAGCGCCAGCGAAAAACCCGTTTGACAACAAGCCAACGGTGGTCGTCAATAGCAAGGCATCAGCCCGGAAGCCAGTCAGAACGCCGGCGAGGGCGATGGAGATCAATGAACGTGTGGTGGTGGCTATCGATGCCGGACACGGCGGGCAGGATCCGGGTGCGATAGGCCTGAACGGATTACGGGAAAAGAATGTCACCATCGCAATAGCCCGTAAGTTACAAACGCTGCTGAACAACGATCCCGCTTTCAAGCCGGTACTCACCCGTGACGGCGACTATTTTGTCTCGGTGATGGGACGTTCAGACGTGGCGCGCAAACATGGGGCCAATATTCTGATTTCTATTCATGCGGATGCCGCGCCGAATCGCAGCGCCAAAGGCGCTTCGGTATGGGTATTGTCGAACCGCCGGGCGAACAGCGAAATGGCCAACTGGCTCGAACAGCATGAGAAACAGTCTGAATTGCTAGGCGGGGCCGGGGATTTGCTGGCTAACAGCACCGCCGATCCTTATTTAAGTCAGGCGGTATTGGATTTGCAGTTTGGGCATTCGCAGCGGGTCGGTTATGACGTTGCAACTCAGATGCTCAGTGAGTTGCAACGCATCGGCGGATTGCATAAGCGCCGGCCTGAACATGCCAGTCTGGGCGTGTTGCGTTCGCCGGATATTCCGTCGTTACTGATTGAAACCGGATTTATCAGCAACGTAGAAGAAGAACGGTTGTTGGGCGACAGCGCCTATCAGGAGAAAATCGCCAGTGCGATTTATCAGGGATTGAGGCGTTATTTCCAAACGCACCCGCTGCAATCCGCCCCAAAGCAGGAAGGCCGCCCGGCGCAATCGGCGGCCAGTAAAAGCTCAACCAGCGTCGCTACGCCGGTTGAAAAAAGAAGCGGAAGTACTAACGGCGGGACAACTCGCCATACCGTCGTGCGCGGCGAAACGCTGTCTGCCATTGCCATGCGCTACGGCGTGAGCATGGCATCGATCCGCGAGTTGAATAAGTTGAATAAAGACATCGTTTGGGTCGGGCAGCGCCTGGTGATCCCGACGACAGGATCAAAGTCGCGGGTTTCAACGGCGAATACGAAAAAAGCAGCGCCGGTGAAACATAAAGTGGTGCGTGGTGATAGCTTGAGTGCGATCGCTTCCCGCTATGGCGTCAGCATGATAGCGATCCAGCAGGCCAATAATATGCGTTCAGGCGCCGTGCAACTGGGTCAGACGTTGATTATTCCGTCTGCATAAGACTGACTTACGCTGATTTTTTTATTCGGAAATGTTAGAGGGAAACGCCATGCCGATTCAGGTTCTGCCGCCGCAATTAGCCAATCAGATTGCTGCCGGGGAAGTGGTGGAGCGTCCCGCTTCCGTGGTTAAGGAATTGGTGGAAAACAGTCTGGATGCCGGCGCGACGCGTATTGATATCGAGATAGAACGCGGCGGCGCCAGATTGATACGTATCCGCGACAACGGCGGCGGCATCGGAAAGGATGAACTGACGCTGGCGCTGGCGCGTCACGCCACCAGCAAGATCGCCACGCTTGATGATTTGGAAGCCATTGTCAGCATGGGATTTCGCGGCGAAGCGCTGGCCAGCATCAGTTCGGTTTCCCGGTTGACGCTGACGTCGCGCACCGCGGAGCAGTCTGAGGCATGGCAGGCTTATGCGGAAGGCCGGGACATGGCGGTCACCGTCAAACCCGCGGCGCATCCGGTCGGCACCACGCTGGAAGTGCTGGATCTTTTCTACAACACGCCTGCGCGACGCAAATTCTTGCGCACGGAAAAAACCGAATTTACTCATATCGACGAGGTGGTGCGCCGGATTGCGCTGGCGCATTTTAATGTCGCCATCACGCTGCATCATAACGGTAAGCTGATCCGGCAATACCGTCCGGCCAGCGATCCTTCTCAACATGAGCGTCGGCTTGGCAGTATCTGCGGTAGTGCGTTTTTACAGCATGCGTTAACGGTATTCTGGCAGCATGACGATTTGACTATCCGTGGCTGGGTAGCCGATCCCGCCGGGGCGAAGCAATTATCAGAAATGCAGTATTGCTATGTTAACCGACGCATGATGCGCGATCGGTTAATCAACCATGCGATTCGGCAAGCATATCAGGATCAGCTTAACGACGATCAGCAACCCGCTTACGTTCTCTATCTGGAGATCGATCCTCATCAGGTGGATGTGAATGTGCATCCGGCCAAGCATGAAGTTCGCTTTCATCAGGCGCGGCTGGTGCATGATTTTATTTATCAGGCGGTGATGACGGTATTGCAGCAGGCATCCGCGCCTGCGCTTGCCGTCACCGAACCGGCGATCGCGCAGCAGATAGCGTGGCGACAGGAAAATCGCACCGCCGCCGGTGCAAACCTTTTTGCCCGGCCCACTTCCGCGCCGACTGAAAAGTCTGGCGAACAGTCGGGTAAGGCGCGGGAACCTCACTATCCGGCGGGTTCTTCGTATCAGAAGAAACAAGGCGAACTGTACCGCAAGCTTTTGCAAGCCGACGACGCCGACGCGCCTTCATCCCGCCAGGTTTCGTCAGCGCCGCCGCCGCGTGTTCAGAATGTGGCGTCAGCGACGGATTCAGCCGCGGCGCAAGCTGAAAAAACGCGCGCCGTTATTGAGTCGCCGCTGGCGAGCAACACCGCTGGTTTTGGGCGCGTGCTGACGGTGTATCCGCCTTGTTACGCGGTGCTGGAATATCGCAACGGGTTGGCGTTGCTGTCGTTGCCGGTGGCCGCCTGTTATCTGAAAGCGGCGCAGTTGACGCCGCCTGAAGATGGTCTACGGCCACAACCGCTTCTGATCCCGCAACGTCTGACGCTGAACAAGTCCGAACTTAACGTACTGGCGAGGCATCGGGCGTTATTGACGAGATTTGGCATCGACGTGCTGGTCGAGGCGCAGCGCGCCACGCTAAGAGCCGTACCTTTACCATTACGCCAACAAAATTTACAAAACTTGATCTCTGAGCTGTTAGGCTATCTGGCCGATTATCAGACGGTCGAGCCGCAAGCGCTGGCCGGATGGCTGGCGGGCCGGTTACAGAGCGAACAGGCGGTTTGGGGGCATTCTCAGGCGATACAACTCCTGATGGATGTCGAGCGGCTTTGTCCTCAGTTGGTTAAGGCGCCGCCGCCCGAACTTTTACATATGATGGACATCGCAGCCGTCATCAAGGCGCTGGAACATGAGTGATTTTGCAAACACCACGCTGCCGCCCGCCATTTTTATCATGGGGCCGACGGCATCGGGTAAAACGGCGCTGGCGATGGCATTGCGGCAATATTTACCCGTAGAGTTGATTAGCGTTGATTCAGCCCTCATCTATAAAGGCATGGATATCGGCACCGCGAAACCGAGCGCGGAGGAACTGGCTCAGGCGCCGCATCGCCTGATCGATATCCTCGATCCGGCGGAGTCCTATTCGGCGGCGGATTTCCGGCGCGATGCATTGCGGGAAATGGCGCAAATCAGCGCGTCCGGGCGAATTCCCCTGTTAGTCGGGGGTACAATGCTTTACTTTAAAGCGTTACTGGAAGGGCTTTCTCCTCTGCCTGGCGCCAATGCGACGGTACGTCAACGCATTGAAGCGCAGGCCAGGGAAAAGGGCTGGGAAGCCATGCACCACCAGTTACGTGAGATAGATCCGGTTGCTGCGGCTCGGATTCATCCAAATGATCCGCAAAGACTTTCGCGGGCACTGGAAGTTTTTTTCGTTTCAGGTAACACTTTAACTGAACTGACAAAAATGTCTGGTGAAGCGTTGCCGTATCAGGTTCATCAGTTTGCTATCGCCCCGGCGACTCGCGAGTTGTTGCATCAGCGTATTGAACTGCGTTTTCATCAGATGTTGGCGGCAGGTTTTGAAACGGAGGCCCGGGCGCTTTTTGCTCGTAGCGATTTGCATACGGAATTGCCTTCCATTCGTTGTGTTGGTTATCGCCAGATGTGGTCGTATTTATCCGGTGAAGTTGATTACGATGAAATGGTTTATCGGGGAGTCTGCGCGACAAGGCAACTTGCCAAGCGTCAGATGACCTGGTTGCGTGGTTGGGATGATGTCTGCTGGTTAGATAGCGAAAACCCAAAAGAAGCACTGGACAAGGTAATACAGGTTGTTAGTGCATAGGTTGAGTGATTGTGTACAATTGGCGAGTCTCAGCGCACAAATTTTTGACATCATTATTTTAGAACCATAGGGTTCTTTGTTACAAACAACAAACAAATAAGGAAAATATAGAATGGCTAAGGGGCAATCCTTGCAAGATCCGTTCCTGAACGCATTGCGTCGCGAACGTGTTCCGGTTTCGATTTATTTGGTGAATGGCATCAAGTTGCAAGGTCAGATTGAGTCTTTTGATCAGTTTGTCATTTTGTTGAAAAACACGGTGAGCCAGATGGTGTATAAACACGCCATTTCTACTGTTGTTCCATCCCGTCCGGTGTCTCACCATAGCAATAATCCAGGCACCAGCAACTATCATGGCAGCAACCCGGCTGGTCAGCAGCAACAGCCCCAGGAAAGTGATGACGCTGAATAAAGCGTATTTTCAATTCACCATGGCGGGGGCGCTGAACGTATCGTCAGTTTCCCTCGCCTTGGTGTTTTTTCTTCGTTTGAGAGGCTACTCGCTTGTTTGACCGTTATGAAGCCGGTGAACGGGCCATACTAGTTCATATTTACTTCTCGCAAGATAAAGATACGGAAGATCTGCTGGAGTTTGAATCGTTGGTGTCTTCCGCAGGTATTGAGTCGTTACAGGTGATTACCGGCAGCCGTAAGGCGCCGCATCCCAAGTATTTTGTCGGCGAAGGCAAAGCTGAAGAAATTGCTCAGGTCGTAAAAGAAACAAATGCGTTTGTGGTGCTGTTTGATCATGCCCTGACGCCGGCGCAGGAACGTAATCTTGAGCGTTTATGCGAGTGCCGGGTTATTGACCGCACCGGATTGATTCTGGATATTTTCGCCCAGCGCGCGCGGACTCACGAAGGTAAATTACAGGTGGAGTTGGCGCAGTTGCGTCACCTGGCTACGCGTCTGGTTCGCGGCTGGACGCACCTTGAGCGTCAAAAAGGTGGTATCGGTTTACGTGGACCGGGTGAAACCCAGCTTGAAACGGACCGTCGTCTGCTACGTAATCGCATCAGCCAGATTTTATCCCGTCTTGAACGGGTGGAAAAACAACGTGAACAGGGACGGCGGGCGCGAATGCGGGCCGACGTGCCGACAGTTTCACTGGTCGGTTATACCAACGCGGGTAAATCAACGTTGTTTAATAGGATGACATCGGCGGACGTGTATGCCGCCGATCAGTTATTTGCCACACTGGACCCAACATTGCGCCGTATTGAGGTGGATGATGTCGGGGATACGGTGCTGGCGGATACCGTAGGTTTTATCCGTCAGCTACCGCATGATTTGGTGGCGGCGTTTAAGGCTACATTACAGGAAACGCGTCAGGCTTCCCTGTTACTGCATATCGTTGATGCCGCCGACCCTCGTCTTGACGAGAATATCGAAGCGGTGGATAACGTATTGGCAGTGATTGAAGCGGATGAAATTCCTTCGCTGTTAGTAATGAACAAGATTGATATGCTGGAGGATTTTACGCCACGTATTGATCGTAATGAAGAAAATTTGCCGGTCAGAGTCTGGCTTTCAGCACAGACCGGCGAAGGTATTCCGTTGCTATTTCAAGCGTTGACCGAACGGCTATCCGGGGAAATTGCGCAATATACGTTGTCTCTTCCCCCGCAGGTTGGACGCTTGCGCAGTCGTTTTTACCAGCTTCAGGCAATAGAGAAAGAATGGATTGAAGAGGATGGGCAAATCGGTCTGGTTATCCGCATGCCGATTGCCGACTGGCGTCGCCTCTGTAAACAAGAGCAGAAACTGACGGATTATATTGCCTGACTGACATAACGGTCTGAACGGCGAAGAAATAGTCTGGCGGACTCTGGGACATTGAACCTGAAGAACATCTATCATAAAGAATGGAGCTAAAACATGGCGTGGAATCAGCCCGGTAATAACGGACAGGACCGCGACCCGTGGGGGAGCAGCAATAATAATAGCGGCAACTCTGGCGGTAATAACAATAAAGGTGGTCGAGATCAGGGACCACCGGATCTGGACGATATCTTCCGTAAGCTGAGTAAAAAGCTCAGCGAACTGGGAGGCGGAAGAAGTTCAGGTTCCAACGGCGGTACGTCCGGTGGTTCCGGCCTTGGCGGTCGGGTTATCGGTATTGTGGCGGTTGCCGCTGTCGTCATCTGGGCGGCCAGTGGCTTCTATACCATTAAAGAAGCCGAACGCGGCGTAGTGACGCGTTTTGGTAAATTCAGCCATCAGGTGGAGCCTGGTCTGAACTGGAAACCCACATTCATTGATTCTGTCAGAGCGGTGAATGTCGAGTCAGTGAGGGAACTGGCGACGGCAGGCGTGATGTTGACCTCGGACGAAAACGTTGTGCGGGTGGAGATGAACGTTCAGTATCGCGTCACGGAACCGGAGCGCTACCTGTTTAGCGTGACCAACGCCGATGACAGCTTGCGTCAGGCCACCGACAGCGCTTTGCGCGGCGTTATCGGTAAATACACTATGGACAAGATCCTGACCGAGGGTCGTACCATCGTTCGTACGGATACCCAGCGCGTACTTGAAGAAACCGTGCGTCCGTACAACATGGGGATAACCCTGCTGGACGTCAACTTCCAGGCGGCGCGTCCGCCGGAAGAAGTAAAAGCGGCGTTTGACGATGCGATTGCCGCCCGTGAAAACGAACAGCAATACATTCGTGAAGCTGAAGCGTATGCCAATGAAGTTCAGCCGCGAGCCAACGGTCAGGCGCAGCGTATTCTGGAAGAGGCGCGTGCTTATAAAACACGTACCGTTCTGGAAGCGCAGGGCGAGGTTGCCCGTTTCGCCAGAGTACTGCCGGAGTATAAAGCGGCGCCGGAAATTACTCGCGAGCGTCTGTATATCGAAACCATGGAGCGTGTCCTGAGCCATACCCGTAAGGTGCTGGTCAACGACAAAGGCGGCAATCTGATGGTGTTGCCGTTGGATCAAATGCTGCGCGGCCAGAATAGCGGCGATAATACCCAGAGCAACAACAGCAATGCCAACCCGTTGCGTTTGCCGGCCACATCGGGTAACAGCAGTGTGAACTCCAATCAGACACGAAGCAGCAACAGTGGAAATATCATGGATCAACGCAGAGCGAATGCGCAGCGTGATGACATCACTCGAGTAGGGAGAGAATAATCAATGCGTAAGCCCTTACTATTTATTCTGATCCTGGTACTGATGGTGGTCTATGCGTCACTGTTCGTGGTGCAGGAAGGTCAGCGCGGTATTGTGATGCGTTTTGGCAAAGTGTTGCGTGATGATGAGAATAAACCTCTGATTTATGTACCGGGATTGCAGTTTAAAATTCCGTTCATCGATTCTGTGAAAATGCTGGATGCGCGTATCCAGACCATGGAGAATCAGGCCGATCGCTTCATTACCAAAGAACAGAAAGACCTGATCATTGATTCCTATATCAAATGGCGGATCAGCGATTTTAGCCGTTACTATCTGGCGACAGGCGGCGGAGATATCTCTCAGGCCGAAGTGCTGCTCAAACGTAAATTCAGTGACCGCCTACGTTCCGAAATTGGTCGCCTGGATTTGAAAGGCATCGTCACCGATTCCCGTGGTCAGTTGATGACCGATGTACGCGATGCATTGAACACTGGGACTGGCGAAACCACTGAAGCGGATAACGCCATTGCTTCAGCAGCGGCCCGTGTTGAGCAGGAAACGACTGGCAACCAGCCGCATGTCAACCCGAACAGCATGGCGGCGTTGGGGATTGAGGTGATTGATGTGCGCATCAAGCAGATCAACCTGCCGACGGAAGTGTCTGATGCCATTTATCAGCGTATGCGCGCAGAACGTGAAGCGGTTGCGCGTCGCCACCGTTCTCAAGGTCAGGAGGAAGCGGAAAAGCTGAAAGCAACCGCCGACTATGAAGTAACGCGCACGCTGGCTGAAGCTGAACGTCAAGGACGGATTACCCGTGGTGAAGGGGATGCGGAAGCCGCGAAACTGTTTGCCAACGCATTCAGTGAAGATCCTGATTTCTACTCCTTCGTTCGTAGTCTTCGCGCCTATGAAAGTAGCTTTAGTTCTAATCAGGATGTGATGGTACTGAGTCCGGATAGTGATTTCTTCCGCTATATGAAATCGCCGGAAACGACGATCAGCCGTTAATCGTTATCCTGAGTAAAATCTGCCTAAAGCCCGTGTTTACGGGCTTTTTTTACGGCGGATTTTCCATGCCCGCACCGGGTTTTTGGGAGTTTTTATGAATGAAACCGTATGGATGGCCCTGGGGCTGGTGTTGATTATTGAAGGGCTGGGGCCTCTGCTGTTGCCCCGTCTCTGGCGGCGTATGATTTTGGCAATGGCGCAGTTGCCGGATAATACACTACGGCGTTTCGGCGGAGGGATAGTGGTAGCCGGTTGTGTGATCTACTATATGTTGCGTAGCCGGATGGGAGGCTAAAATTCCTCTAAAAAATGTGCGCAAACGTGTGCTAAAAGTACTGAAAGCGAGCAAATGAGATGTTAGAATCCTTTTTTAAGCAACCTGGTGATTCTTGAGATGGGTAAGAACGTCGTCGTACTGGGCACCCAATGGGGTGACGAAGGTAAAGGCAAGGTCGTCGACCTGCTGACTGAACGGGCTAAATATGTTGTGCGCTACCAAGGTGGCCACAATGCTGGTCATACTCTGGTTATTAACGGTGAAAAAACCGTTCTTCATTTAATTCCCTCTGGCATCCTGCGTGAAAATGTTGTCAGCATCATCGGTAACGGTGTTGTGCTGGCGCCTGACGCGTTCATGAAAGAGATGACGGAACTTGAAGCGCGTGGCGTCCCGGTACGCGAGCGTTTATTGCTTTCTGAAGCTTGTCCGTTAATTCTTCCTTATCATGTTGCCTTGGATAACGCGCGTGAGAAAGCGCGCGGCGCCAACGCCATCGGCACGACTGGCCGTGGTATCGGGCCGGCTTATGAAGATAAAGTCGCCCGCCATGGATTGCGTGTGGGCGATCTTTTCAACAAAGAAACGTTTGCCGTTAAGTTGAAGGAGATCGTTGAGTACCATAACTTCCAACTGGTTAACTACTATAAAGTCGAAGCCGTCGACTACCAGAAAGTGCTGGATGAGGTACTGGCGATTGCTGACATCCTGACCGCCATGGTGGTTGATGTTTCCGACCTGTTGTATAAAGCCCATCTGCGTGGCGATTTTGTCATGTTTGAAGGCGCGCAAGGGACGCTGCTGGATATTGACCACGGGACTTATCCGTATGTGACCTCTTCCAATACCACCGCGGGTGGTGTGGCGACCGGTTCCGGTCTGGGCCCGCGTTACGTCGATTACGTTCTGGGTATTGTGAAAGCCTATTCCACTCGCGTAGGCGCGGGTCCGTTCCCTACCGAATTGTTTGATGATGTCGGCGAATACCTTACGCAGAAAGGTAATGAATTCGGCGCCACTACTGGCCGTCGCCGTCGTACCGGCTGGCTGGACGCCGTAGCGGTTCGCCGGGCTGTACAGATTAACTCGCTGTCAGGTTTTTGTATGACCAAACTGGACGTGCTGGATGGTCTGAAAGAAGTCAAAATCTGTGTGGGATACCGCATGCCTGATGGCCGGGAAGTGGATACTACCCCGCTGGCGGCGGAAGGTTGGGAAGGCATTGAGCCGATCTACGAAACCTTGCCTGGCTGGTCTGAAAGCACCTTTGGCGTTCAGGAACACAGCAAACTGCCACAGGCCGCGCGCAACTACATTAAACGTGTGGAAGAAGTGACAGGGGTTCCGGTTGATATTATCTCTACCGGCCCGGATCGTAGCGAAACGATTATCCTGCGCGATCCATTCGACGCTTGATCCTTGTGTTGTAAATGTGTTTAAAACGATAGATATAAAGAAGAAAGGACGGGATTTCCCGTCCTTTTGATTGATAATTATCTATTCATCTGCGGCGCTTTCCGCTTGTTCCTTATGCTGCAAGGCATCCAGCAGTTTATTATGGATGTTGTTGAAGCCGCCGTTACTCATCACCAGAATGTGATCGCCTGGCTGGGCGGTTTTCACAATCATTTCAACCAGAGTATCAACGTCCGCGCTCCAGTGCGCCGGTTGGACGCACGCCTCTGTGACTTCGGCAACCTGCCAGGGAATATGGGCGGGCTGGAATAAAAAGACTTCATCAGCGCGGCCCAGCGAGGGCGCCAGTTCATTTTTACACATGCCCATTTTCATGGTGTTCGAACGCGGTTCAAGCACCGCCAGAATGCGGGCTGTGCCGCCGACCTTGCTGCGTAACGCGGCGAGCGTCGCGAGAATGGCGGTAGGATGGTGGGCGAAATCATCGTAGACGGTCACGCCATGCGCCGTGCCTCGTAATTCAAGGCGACGACGTGCGTTGATAAATTTCCCAAGCGCACGACAGGCATCAGCCGGCAGGACGCCCACATGGTGGGACGCGGCGACGGCCATCAGCCCATTGTGCATGTTGTGCTCGCCGACTAATTCCCAGTGGACTTCACCAACCTGTTCGCCATTAAGATAAATCTGATACTGGCTGGCGTCGGCGGTCATTTTTTTCGCATTCCACACACCGTCCTCGCCTACCAGTTCCTGCTCGCTCCAGCATCCCATAGCCATGACCTGCTTGAGGTGAACATCATTGGCGGGCAGGATGATTTTGCCGCTGCCGGGCACTAGACGCACCAGATGGTGGAACTGTTTTTGAATGGCTTTCAGATCGTCGAAGATATCGGCGTGATCGAATTCGAGATTATTGAGAACCAGTGTCCGCGGGCTGTAGTGGACGAATTTGGAACGTTTATCAAAGAAGGCGCAGTCATACTCATCCGCTTCGATAACCATAAACGGGCTGTCGCCCAGACGGGCGGAAACGCTAAAATTCCCCGGTACGCCGCCGATGACAAAACTGGGCTTATAGCCGCAATCTTCCAGAATCCAAGTCACCATGCCTGCCGTGGTTGTTTTACCGTGCGTCCCCGCCACGGCAATCACCCAACGGTCGCGTAACACATAATCGTGCAGCCATTGCGGACCGGACACATAGGATAATCCTTGTTCCAGAACGGCCTCAACGCAGGGATTTCCGCGCGTCATCGCATTACCCACGATAACCAGATCGGGAGCAGGGTCGAGTTGCGCGGGATCATACCCCTGAATCAGCGTGATCCCTTGCTCTTCCAGTAAGGTACTCATGGGCGGATAAACGTTCGCATCTGAGCCTGTTACCTGATGCCCTAATGCGCGGGCCAACAGCGCCAGGCCGCCCATAAAGGTGCCGCAGATACCTAAAATATGAATACGCATGCATTTTCCATCGTCAAGTGAGTCTGCGTCACATTCTAACGCCATGAATCCGGCATAAGAAATGGATTTGACTAGGTACTCGGTTTCTCTTTGGGCTACACTGCATGCGCAAACGTTGGCGGTGTATAAATGGAACCGCTTTTCATTCGTAGATTCGGGATAGTGTTATGAAAACGTTAGGCGAATTTATCGTCGAAAAACAGCACGATTTCTCTCATGCGACCGGTGAACTTACCGCGCTGCTGTCAGCGATTAAGCTGGGCGCCAAGATTATCCATCGCGACATTAATAAAGCGGGTTTGGTTGATATTCTGGGAACCAGCGGCATTTCCAATATTCAGGGCGAAGTACAGATGAAACTCGATCTGTATGCCAATGAAAAATTGAAAGCGGCTTTAAAAGCGCGTGGCGAAGTAGCCGGTATTGCTTCCGAAGAAGAAGACAATATCGTTATCTTTGACGGTGACCGGGCCGAGAACGCCAAGTATGTGGTATTGATGGATCCGCTGGACGGTTCATCGAATATTGATGTTAATGTTTCCGTCGGCACCATTTTCTCCATTTATCGTCGTATTGCTCCCCTGGGTCAGCCGGTGACGGAAGAGGATTTCCTGCAAGCCGGTAACAAGCAGGTGGCGGCGGGCTATATCGTTTATGGTTCATCCACCATGCTGGTCTACACCACCGGTCACGGCGTCCATGCTTTTACGTATGATCCGTCGCTCGGCGTGTTCTGTCTGTCGCATGAAAAGGTTTGCTTCCCGGAAAAAGGGAATATGTATTCCATTAACGAAGGGAACTACATCAAGTTTCCGAGCGGCGTGAAGAAATACATTAAATATTGTCAGGAGCAGGACGAGGCAACACAACGTCCTTACACTTCACGTTACATCGGTTCACTGGTGGCGGATTTCCATCGTAACCTGCTCAAAGGCGGCATTTACCTTTATCCCAGCACCGCCAGCTATCCGCAAGGCAAGTTGCGTTTGCTCTATGAATGTAACCCGATGGCGTTTTTGGCGGAGCAGGCTGGCGGCAAAGCCAGTGATGGCAAGAACCGTATTCTGGACATCACGCCGGAGAAATTGCACCAGCGTTCGCCTTTCTTTGTTGGTACAGAAGCCATGGTGAATGATGTGGAGCGTTTTATCCGTGAGTTCCCGGATGCGTAAGCGCTGCTTTTTCACCGGGTGTTGCTGGTTTATTCTTCAGTGTGCCTGTGCCGCCAGGCGCACTGAACATACTTTTTCCCCATTTTACGATGTTTGCGCGGCAAACCAACTTTCCAGAATAATGACGGCTGATGCCGCGTCCACACTGCCTTTATCCAGCGCCCGAAAGCCACCTCGCTCAAACAGTTCAGCCCGTGCTTCTACCGTGCTCAAGCGCTCATCGTGCAGCGCTATCTGGACGCCAAAACGACCATGCAGACGATTGGCGAATTTTCTTGCCCGTGCGGTCAGCGGCTGTTCCGTGCCATCCATATTGAGCGGTAAGCCGACCACCACCAGGTCGGGCCGCCATTCCGCCAACAATTTTTCCACCTGCTGCCAGTCCGGTATTCCTTCCTGGGCTTTAAACGCGGTGAGGGGACGCGCGGTGCGCGTGATGTCCTGACCGATCGCCACGCCAATACTTTTGGTTCCGAAATCAAAAGCGAGAATCGTTCGGCTTGCCATCAGGCATGACCTGCTTCAGTGGAGATATTATGGATATCTATCCCCAGTTTTTTCCCCGCTAAGCGCCAGCGTTCGGCAATCGGCGTGCGGAACAGGATCTCTTTATCTGCCGGTGTGGTCAGCCAGGCGTTTTCCAGCAGTTCATTTTCGAGTTGGCCGCTGTCCCAGGCGGAATAACCCAGTGCGACCAGCGTATTTTGAGGCTGCCTGGCGGTTCCCAACGTTTCCAGCACATCTTTGGATGTGGTGATCATCGTATCTTCGGAAATACCGATACTGGAAGCAAAACCAGCGCATGGCGTGTGGAGGATAAATCCGCGATCGTCCGCTAACGGTCCGCCGGCGAAAACCGGTTTATCCAAACGGATGGCAGGCTCGCGTGGCGTAGGATCTATTTTCAGCTTTTTCAGCACATTTTCCACAGTAAACTGCTCCATGGGTTTATTGATGATCAACCCCATGGCGCCTTCTTCATTATGTTCGCAAATATAGACCACCGAACGTTTAAAGACCGTGTCCTGTAGTGCTGGCATAGCGATGAGAAAGTGATGCTGTAAATTCATTATGTGATTTTATCGATCCCTGTCGGCGTTTAGGAACGGCTCGCCATAAAAGACGAGCCGATTATTTATGCTTTTCCGGTTCGGCAAAACCGGTTAACAGTGGCGTGCGGCCAGGCGTGTTTCAATGGCATCCATCAGCATGCCCGTAATAGAGACATCCGGGTAGGCGGCTTCAATTTCACGCACACAGGTCGGGCTGGTGACGTTAATTTCCGTCAGTCGATCGCCAATAATATCCAGACCAACAAAAATCAGCCCTTTTTGCTTCAGCGTCGGTGCGACGTCACGCGCTATTTTCCAGTCGCTTTCGCTGAGCGGGCGAGCTTCGCCACGTCCGCCTGCCGCCAGATTGCCTCGGGTTTCGCCGCTTTTTGGAATACGCGCCAGACAATAAGGGACAGGTTCGCCATCAACCACCAGAACGCGTTTATCACCGTCTTTAATCGCCGGCAGATAATTTTGCGCCATGCAATAACGGCTGGCATGTTCGGTCAGGGTTTCAACAATAACCGAAACATTGGCATCATCCTGTTTCAGCCTGAAAATAGAAGCGCCGCCCATGCCATCCAGCGGTTTCAGAATAACGTCGCCGTGTTTCTGGTGGAACTGACGCAGTTTGTCCGCGCTGCGGGTAACCAGGGTATCCGGTGTCAGATGCGGGAACCAGGCGGTGAACAGCTTTTCGTTACAATCGCGCAAGCTCTGCGGTTTGTTAACGATCAACGTGCCTTTCTCTTCCGCACGTTCCAGAATGTAGGTGGCGTAAATGAATTCCGTATCGAAAGGCGGATCTTTACGCATCAGCACCACATCCAACTCTTCCAGCGCGATATCCTGCTCGCCGGAGAAATCATACCAGCCATCGTAATCATACTGGACGTTAAGACGACGCGTGGTTGCCCGAGCAACGCCCGCATGCAGATAAAGGTCATTCATCTCCATGTAATGCAGTTCCCAACCACGACGCTGTGCTTCCAGCAGCATGGCAAAGCTGGTGTCTTTCTTGATATTGATGGCGTCGATAGGGTCCATCACAATACCGAGTTTGATCATTATTTTCTCCTTTACCCCAGATCGCCGAAACGTACCTGTAAGGCTGTAATCGCGGTGAGTGCTGTTGTTTCTGTTCGCAACACTCGTGGCCCCAGCAGGATGTCGGTAAATCCGTATTCTGCGGTCATTGAAATTTCATTGGAGGAGAGACCTCCTTCCGGGCCAATCAGCAGTCGAACCTGACTGACCGGCAGCGGCAATGTATTGATGCTCTGTGTTGCTCGCGGATGCAGATTGAGTTTTAACGCGGCATCCTGTTCCGCACACCATGCTTCCAGTGTCATGGCGGAACGAATGGTTGGCAAGCGGTTACGACCACATTGTTTACAGGCGGCAATCGCGATTTTTTGCCATTGGCCGACTTTCTTCTCAAGACGCTCGGTATCGAGTTTTACCCCACAGCGTTCAGAGAACAAGGGAGTAATGATATTCACGCCAAGTTCGATGGATTTCTGAATAGTGAACTCCATTTTTTCGCCGCGCGACATGACTTGTCCAAGATGCAGGTGCAATGGCGACTCTTTGTCTTCCAACTTACCTGCGGTGAAACGTACTCGCACATTTTTTTTCCCAGCCTGTATGATTTCCGCGTCAAACACCTGATTACTGCCGTCGAACAATTCCAGTGGTTGGCCGGTATTCATTCGCAGCACGCGGCCTACATGGTTGGCGGCATCTTCGCTCAATTCGATTTCACCTCCAGCGCCGGGAAGGATTTCCGGATGAAAAATGCGCGGTATTCGCATGCTGATGTTCTAACCTTATGCGTAGTGAATTCGGGGTGGACAGCCTGCTATCCATGATAAACTAACCACCGTCATCTTGACGGTGGTTGTGCTGATTAACCGTTATAGTAGGTAGCTGGACAGTTACTGGCAAGCCTGTTGAACGTAAGGGTTGTGATTCCCTTGTTTCGCGGCAATCCGCTGGTCGCGCGTGCATTCCCACGGGGTGACGGGATATTGCTGGTTCCAGGCTTCGAATAGCTGGGTTTGCTGACGGGATAAACGCAACTGGTAGCGGTCGCGCATGTAGAAGTAGGCGCGGGCAATCGCGCCACGGGCGCGGGCCGGGGGCTCAGCCAGATTATTTTTGAAATCGACCTTCATCTCGCATTGACCGTATTGCTCGCCGCCGCCGTTCCACTGTCCGTACATGGCATTCCCACGATCGCCATTCACTTCGCCGATGGCGGGTTGCAGGTTATGCAGATCGGTTTCCATTTCGCGGTACACCGGATCCTTAGTGCAATTTTTTCTGCCGCCATCCTGCCAGCACTGGCGTTGATGGCCGAACTGCCAGGCGGGTACGACATGTTCCCATTCGATGCGATTAGCCCGCAACGCGTTTTTTCTGACCTGATAGCCGCAGGATTTGAGATCTGGCGTCCCTTTCTTGCCTTGCCATGTAATGTCGCAGCCACAGTAAAATGTTTTCGCGCCCTGATTGACTTCTACCGCAGCTGCTTTCGCCTGCGTGAAGTTATTTATGTTTTGGCTGAAGGCGGCGGCGGAAAAGAAGCCGATCCCAACCGCGGCGGTAGCGAGAATTTTACGTAGCATATTCCAAATAATCCACAAGCAACAAAGCTGGCAGACTACCGGATGTCGCGACGGCAGGCAAATGCAAAAATTGGTTTTTAATGCTGAGAGTTTTATTTTAAATGGAATTTATTACGTTGAATCGTAAGATTTTTCCACAATAACGACAGCGATATTCTGTTTCGCCGCGCTGAACCCGGTTATGGCGCCGCACGGTTAACTCATGGTGTCGACAATCACACTGATAAGAGAACGTTTGACCTTGCATGGACTGGACCGCAAAGCGGTGCGTGCGTCTTGCCGGAACCTGTAGCACATGTTCCATCATCCAGCGCCATTCCTTGCCGTGCGGAGGAACTTTTCCGAAACGGGCAAAGACCAACAGATGAGCGAGTTCATGAGGCACCACCTCATCAATGAAAGCCTGCTGGTTTTCTTGTAACAACAGGGGGTTCAACCGAATTTCCCAGTGCTGAAGCCAGGCGCTGCCCGCCGTTGTGCCACGTTGTTGGTAACTGACCGTCGGTTCCGGGTACTGGGTGTTCAGGACGACATTAGCCTGCTGTAACTTAGCGCGCAGGCAACGCATGACTGCCTGATGATGAGCGATGGGAATTCGTGGTGTGTTCATGGCAGGGAGCATAAATCGAGCGGCAGGGGGATGCAATAGATGGGCGGGCAGGAAAGATGCGGAAAGACATAATGAAGAACGGCGAATTTTTATTCGCCGTTCTTCATGCGCCGTGTTGGGCAGGTTATTGCGTCAACCGGGGATTATAAACCTGCGGCTTCACGTAACTGTGCGGCCTTATCGGTTTTTTCCCAGGGGAAATGTTCGCGGCCAAAGTGTCCGTAAGCCGCGGTTTCCTGATAAATCGGGTGCAACAGATCCAACATCTGAATCAATCCGTAAGGACGCAGGTCGAAAAATTCACGCACCAGTAGGGTAAGCTGCTCGGTGGCGATCTTCTCTGTACCAAACGTTTCGATCATGATCGACGTCGGCTCAGCCACGCCGATCGCATAGGAAACCTGGATCTCGCAACGATCCGCCAGACCTGCGGCCACGATGTTCTTGGCGACATAACGCGCAGCATAAGCGGCGGAACGGTCAACTTTCGACGGATCTTTACCGGAGAACGCGCCGCCGCCGTGACGCGCCGCGCCGCCGTAGGTGTCGACAATGATTTTACGACCGGTCAGACCGCAGTCACCCATTGGGCCGCCAATAACAAAGCGACCGGTCGGGTTGATGAAGAATTTAGTGCCGGCAGACAACCATTCCGCAGGCAGAACCGGCTTAATGATTTCTTCCATCACCGCTTCGTGCAGGTTTTTCTGAGAGATGTCTTCAGCATGCTGGGTGGACAGAACCACGGCATCAATACCGGCGATTTTGCCCTCGTCATACAGGAAGGTGACCTGGCTTTTCGCATCGGGACGCAACCACGGCAGCGTTCCGTTTTTGCGCACTTCCGCCTGACGTTGAACCAGGCGGTGAGCGTAAGTAATCGGCGCTGGCATCAGCACATCGGTTTCATTGGTCGCATAACCAAACATCAGGCCCTGATCGCCAGCGCCTTGTTCAAGCGGATCGCGGCGGTCAACGCCCTGATTGATATCGGGAGACTGTTTGCCGATGGCGCTCAGCACGGCGCAAGAGTTGGCATCAAAGCCCATCTCGGAATTCACATAACCGATATCGCGCACGGTTCGACGCGTGATCTCTTCAATATCAACCCAGGCGCTGGTGGTAATTTCACCACCCACTAACACCATGCCGGTCTTTACGTAAGTCTCACAAGCGACGCGGGCTTTAGGATCTTGCTGTAGAATGGCGTCAAGAACCGCATCGGAAATCTGGTCAGCAATTTTGTCAGGATGTCCCTCAGAGACGGACTCAGACGTAAAAAGGTGTTTAGCCATGAGTTTCTTTACCTTCAAATCAAAGCCGTTAAGCAGTATATCGGTTAATCGGTATAGATGGATTAACATCTGGATGGCTATCATTCTAGGTCACCTTCCGGCTTGAGTGCCAGTAGTTTTTCACGCGGACTTGCTATCTGTTTTTCGGCATCAGTATTATTTTCTTTTATCAGAGGCTGTCAGGGACATTTTCATTTTGCTTTTCCGGCGTCATATCTGTATAAACGGCGAGCGGTTTGTTACCCGTTATGTAATAGTCAACTGTTTCATAAGATAGCTGACCGCATAGTTTGCGGCGCGCGTGGAGGTGATAGGATTAATGATCCGTTGTTTACTGAGTGTGTTGCGCCCGCAACGCTTTTTTTCTGACGCGATAGTGTCGGCTGCTCAACCCTTCTTTTTATTTGCCCGAAGTTGCCTGTCTTTAAATTCGACACAGGATTCCAGGGCCGGTTAATCCGCGACGTTTCCCTGGTTCAGATGTTTTTTTCCTGTGGTTTTACCACGCGTTTTTCTGACCCGTCCCACGGAGTCCGACAACGTGTTTTACACTAATAAGCGTAATAAAACGGCGGCAAACTGTTTTCTGACCGGTTTTTTGCCGATGTTTTCACTGCCGATGCGGCATGTTGCAGGCATGCTTCTGCGGGCTACCAATAATGCAGGTACGGATGTGATTTGCAGTATAAAAAAAGAAGAGGTTCGTTATGTCTGACGACATGATTCAACACGGCTCGTCAGCGACGGGTAAACATGAAAATTTGCGCTCAATGCAGGAGGTTGCCATGAATGACCGGAATGCCAGCGAAATGCTTCGTACTTACAATATTGCCTGGTGGGGTAATAATTACTACGATGTCAACGAGTTAGGGCATATCAGCGTTTGTCCTGATCCCGATGTGCCGCAGGCGCGTGTCGATCTGGCCAAATTGGTCAAAACATTGCAGGAGGAGAACCATCAACGTCTTCCCGCGCTGTTCTGCTTCCCGCAAATCCTTCAGCATCGTCTGCGCTCCATTAATGCCGCATTTAAACGGGCGCGCGACTCTTTTGGTTACCAAGGGGGTTACTTCCTGGTTTATCCCATCAAGGTAAACCAGCATCGACGCGTGATTGAATCTCTGGTCAGTTCGGGAGAACCGCTGGGGCTGGAAGCGGGCTCCAAGGCCGAACTCATGGCCGTATTGGGTCACGCGGGCATGACGCGTACGGTTATTGTCTGCAATGGTTATAAAGATCGTGAATACATTCGTCTGGCGCTGATCGGCGAAAAGCTTGGCCACAAGGTGTATCTGGTCATTGAAAAGATGTCCGAAATAGAGATGGTGCTGGAAGAAGCGGAGCGTCTGAATGTGATCCCGCGTCTTGGCGTGCGTGCGCGTCTGGCTTCGCAAGGTTCAGGCAAATGGCAGTCCAGCGGCGGCGAGAAATCCAAATTTGGTCTGGCGGCGGTTCAGGTTCTGCAACTGGTTGAAACGCTGCGTGCCGCAGGACGGTTGGAAAGCCTGCAATTGCTGCATTTCCATCTGGGTTCGCAACTGGCGAACATTCGCGATATTGCGACCGGTGTGCGTGAGTCAGCCCGCTTCTATGTTGAGTTGCACAAGTTGGGCGTCAATATTCAGTGCTTTGACGTAGGCGGCGGGCTGGGCGTGGATTACGAAGGAACCCGTTCCCAGTCGGATTGCTCCGTCAACTATGGCCTGAATGAATATGCCAACAATGTGATTTGGGGTATCGGCGACGCCTGTAATGAACATGGATTACCGCATCCGACCGTGATTACGGAATCGGGCCGGGCGGTGACGGCTCACCATACCGTGTTGGTGTCCAACATTATCGGTGTTGAGCGTAACGAATTCAGTGAACCGACAGAACCTGACGAAAACGCGCCACGCGCATTGGAAAGCCTGTGGTCAACCTGGCAGGAAATTAAACAACCGGGGAAACGGCGTTCACTGCGTGAGTGGTTACATGACAGCCAGATGGATTTGCACGATGTGCATACTCAGTATACTCACGGCATGCTGGACTTAACCCAGCGGGCGAAAGCGGAACAGCTTTATCTCAGTATCTGCCAGAAGATTCAGCAGCAGTTGGATCCCAGTAACCGCGCTCACCGTCCGGTGATTGATGAATTGCAGGAGCGTATGGCGGATAAACTGTATGTGAACTTTTCATTGTTCCAGTCTATGCCGGATGCATGGGGGATCGATCAGTTGTTCCCGGTCATGCCGCTGGAAGGACTGGATAAACTGCCGGAGCGTCGCGCGGTTCTGCTGGATATTACCTGTGATTCCGATGGTTCCATCGATCACTATATTGATGGCGACGGTATCGCGACAACCATGCCGATGCCGCCTTATGATCCAGAAAACCCGCCGTTGTTGGGCTTTTTCATGGTCGGGGCTTATCAGGAAATTCTGGGGAATATGCATAATCTGTTTGGCGATACCGCGACCGTCGACATTTTTGTGTTCCCGGATGGCTCCGTCGAGATTGAAGAGTCTGATGAGGGGAATACGGTTGCTGACATGCTGGAATATGTGCAGTTGGATCCTGAAGTGCTGATGGCCCGTTTCCGCGATCAGGTTAAGGAAACCGATCTGGACATGGAACTGCAAGCACAGTTCCTGCGAGAGTTTGAAACCGGTCTTTATGGCTATACGTATCTGGAAGATGAATAAGCCGTTGGCGTGAAAACGGCGTACCGCTAACGGAAAGAGAGTTGACCTACCAGGGGGTGTGGCGACACATCCCTTTCTTCCAATGTGCTGTCCCTGAAAAGGATTTTAGCGATAAGCAGCAACGAATTTTTGTCCTGAACGCCATATTTATTCAGTAATCTTGATTTACTGTTCAATACGGATTTTTTATTTAATCCAATCATATAGGCTATCGATTCCGCTGTGCAGCCAGCGCTCCAATACTTAAAAACCACATACTCGGATTTAGATAGCCTGACAGGGCAGAATAGGCGCTTGTCATGTTGATGCACCACACCCAAGAATTTATAAAAATAATCTATCGATGTCGCTTTAGAAACAAGAATGGTTTTTTCATCAATACATACCGGAAAATGAAGAGGTGAATTATTGATGATAAGAAACGCTGAAGCCACATTATAAAAATGCGTTCTTATTGATTCATAGTATTCCTCGAACCCTTCACTGCTGCCGTCAATGATGAAAATGCATTTTTTCTTTCCTTGTTGCAGAGTGAACCTATTAACGGGCCTAACGGTTAGCATCGGCATGCTGGACAGAATCTCCCGTAAGCCCACAGTCGTAAAGTTACATTTACTGTAAATTCTCACATCCATGGCTTTTAACACATATGCGTTTATTTTGAAGAAAGAACATAAACTAACAACAGTTGTTTATGTTGTTCAATGTTACCCAGTTATTAAGAACGAGTAGCGCGTAAGTTTTTATAAAATAGATATCTGGAGATGATAGTTGGCACAGCAATAGGCTAAATCCATATCCATATGATAATATTGGAAAATATTTTTCTAGCTGAAGTCATAGTATGCTTGATTTGTTGAACCATTTCTATCTTTAAAATACATCGGTCTGGTATTTTAAATACAGACATTAAAAAAAATGAAATTTCATCAAAAAAAACTATTGAATCCACGATATCAATTCCATAAAGCTATCAACTAAATAGCTGTTCCAAATAGTAGATCACTTTGAGGGAACTCAGTCCGAGTTGAGCGATCTGATCAATCGCTAAAAATCACAAATCACCAACCGGACTGAGCGATGCCGATCATAGCACCAATACCCCGTACCGAACGACGTCGGATGCAGAAAACCATCCATAAAA
>NZ_QNRY01000034.1 GCF_003315515.1 Brenneria salicis ATCC 15712 = DSM 30166
AGAATCCGAAGTTTCGTGTTATTTATCAGCCGGTTTACTCGCCCTGGGTAAATCATGTTGAACGGCTGTGGCAGGCGCTGCACGAAACGATAACCCGAAACCACCAGTGCCGCTCAATGTGGCAGTTACTGAAAAAAGTGCGTCACTTTATGAATACTGTCAGCCCATTCCCCGGTGGGAATCATGGGTTGGTAAAAATGTAGCGATATTAGGATCAGTTATTTAGTATTGTAGAACTATTGCCGAAACAGAATCCCAGCCCGGCACCTAATATGGCATCTTTACGGGTCTTGGCATAACGAGCAATATCAGGAGACATAACGGCTGCAACGATCCAGATTGAAATCACATAAGAAATGGCGGCACCCATGCTGATTGGTGATTTAATTACCATTACCGGAGTGTCTGCATGATTTATCGAAGCCAACACAATGCCTGTTATTATCAATATCAGCATTAGTGGTACGCTAAATACACTTAGTTTACCCAATGCTCTGACACCCCAAATCGCCGTAAGCGTCATTAAAATCATGCCAAACAGCAATATGGGTAAACGACCAGGATCGAGATGATAATTCATCAGCGCTTTTTGCAGCATCACACCAAAGAAATCGAGTTGAAAAGCAAACCAGCCGAGTAGAGAAATAGCAGAAAAAATTCCTATTAATTTTCCGCCAAGGCGACCAAATACAGAAATGCTCAGTAACGATGTGGACAGCCCGCAACCATAGCCTACGTTAGCACATAATGCTGCCAAAACACCGAGCAATGCCGATCCAATCAGCGTCGCACTTATGGCCTCGGCAAATGGCAACCCTCCGCTTAAAAATGAGCCAAGAAACAAACCAGAGATATCAATACCGATTGCCAACCAGATCAAAGCAATCACATACCAGCGCTTACGCGCTTCGGCAGGCACCGTTTCATATTCATAATCATATATTTGCCGTGATTTCTGAACTTTCTCAGATACAGCGTTACCTTGAGACATATCCCCCCCATAAACCAAAGGCACAATAGTTATTGTATGTTTATGGTATTTTATAGAGGTTGCAGTATGCCGTATAGAACAATGGCACTGCTAAATAATTAGCAGTGCCATTGTTTATGAGAGAGACCCTGATGTGACGCATAAAACCGCGTTTTCGCGGGAACCACATACCCATGTGGTTTAGGTACAATATAAATAAGAATTATATTGATTAATACAGATATATTTTGATGTTAACATTCAAGGATGTGATGTGTGCTAAGGGAAGATTATGCGCTTAGATAAACTGGAGATTCGCTGGCTTAAGCTTTTCTGTAAAATAGTCGAAAAACAAGGAATTACAAATGCACAGGCGGTAACTGGATTAAGCCAACCGGTGCTCAGTCACTACTTATCCCGCCTTGAAGACACACTTGGACTAGTTTTGTGCGAACGTGGACGTGGCGGTTTTTCATTGACCACTGAAGGTGAAATCGTCTATCAGGAAGCAAAGTCCGTTATTTCGACTTTGGATGATTTTGCCAATCGATTAGCAAGGATCAAGCACTATCTTGTTGGGACAGTCAAATTAGGTTGCCTCGACAATATAGCAACACACCCTAACAATGTTGTCTCTCAAGCCATCGCGAAGCTTTACAACCAAAGCCCAGAAGTGAATGTTGAACTTGAGATTATTGAATATATTCCTTTAATGGAAAGACTCAAAAATGGAAACTTGGATATCGTCTTAAGTACCTTACCTGATGATATTCCAGCAGATATTTTCTATCAGCCCGTATTCGTGGAGCATAGTTACTTCTATTCAACAGCAGAAAATGCTGAAACTATTGAGCAAGAATGGAAAAATGGTGAATTAAATCCACGTAGATTATTGATAGGTGGACATGCCTTCAATGAAATCAGTAAGCAGTTGGGTCCAGTATCAAAACAGGGATATCACCAGACAGCCTGGCATCTTGAAGGAAGTTTATTACTCCTACTCGCAGGCACCCACATAGGCTTCCTGCCCGATCACTATGCATCACCCTGGGTTGAAAAAGGCAAGCTTGCGGCTATCGCCCCAAACCATTTAAAACTGACCAGCATTTTCTATTTGATAAAAAATGCCAAACAGCGGCTAAGTCCGGTCGCCGAGGCGTTGTGGAATAATATGGTCGAAGCTGGCCAGAGTTCGCTGGCCAGTTTGAAATAAAAACTCAGGCGGTAGCCAGTGGCGTCGGGTGCTGGTCGGCTTTTTTAAGCAACATAACCAGATAGCACAACGCTACCACAGCAATCAGCACAAACAGTGATCGATCGGAATACGTTTGCATCAATACTGCCGCAAGACTTGGGCCACACAAGCTACCAAGAGTATAACTCAGCAGTAACGCCTGATTCATAGGCACCAGTTCATCCGGATTTACCTTTTCGCATGCCCACGACATAGCGACCGGATAAAGCGTAAAACCCGCACAACCAAGCATGAATAGTGCCGGCGCCATGGCATAGTGGCTAATACTCAACATCGCCAGGCAACCAATGATCACCACAAAAACCAGTACCCGCAAGACTAACAAACGTCCATACCGATCGGCCATTCTCCCGACCGGCCATTGTCCTGCGATACCAGCGCTAATCAGCAGTGCCATCCAATAACCAACGCGCGCATCACTCATACCCTGATGTGAAAGATAAAGCGGCATTAACCCGTACAGCGAGCCCAAAATCACCCCGGAAATCACACAACCGTGCACACCCAGTCGGGCGCTCCGATATTTGAGCATTTGCCACACATTGACGCGACGTCCCTGAGTGGCCGGGCCCGGAACCCGGATAAACAGCAAAGGCAATATCGCCAGAATAATTAATGCGGTAACCCATGGCAAAACGCTCAGAAGTTGCGTTGGCAAAGCGCCGAGCAGCAATTGCCCAACCACACTGCCAAAGTAGTAAGCCATCATGTAAGCGGCCAATAGCTGTCCGCGTTGAGCCGTTGTACCGCTGCATAGCAACGCGCTTTCAACCACCACCCATATCAACGCACAACCAATTCCGGCCAGAAAACGCCAGAATAACCAACTCAAGAAGTCGACAGAAAGCCCCAACCCAACAGTGGCAATGCCAAATAGCAAGGCAGCAAAATAATAACTGCGATTAAATCCGTAGCCTATGATTAACTTGCCCGCCAACAATGTCCCGACCAGATTACCGCTGAAATAAGACGAACCAACCAACCCTACCTACCAGACCGGAAGTTGCTGATAATTAAGCCAAAGTGGTACGAGTGTATTTAATACGGCAATACAGACCGTCAGCAGCAAAAGGCCACAGAGCAGAAAGCGCACTGGGCGAGAGTAAGCAGACATAATGACGTGGATAACCAGAAGACCAAGAGAAGAGTGAGCGCATCATGCCACTGCATATTGGAAAGTCAATCCAGGCGAAATGGAAGAAACAGGCTGCATAGCTACCTTGATTTAAATAATTTATCAAGAAATGGCTGAGTTGAATATTCGCGCAGATAGAATAATTATATTATTCTGATTTTAAACATATTTATACAGTAAAATCGCACATAAATACGCTAAAAGAAGCAAAAAATAATTTTTACGATGAAAAAATATCGCCGAACCGGGGATGAAAAAAAGCGCCATGATGACGCTTTTTCACAAAAAAACGATTATCAGCCGATGAATTCCAACCCACCCATATAAGAGCGTAATACTTCAGGAATTTCAATTCGGCCATCAGCCTGCTGGTAGTTCTCCAGCACAGCAACTAGAGTACGACCAACCGCCAGCCCTGAACCGTTCAAGGTATGCACCAGTCGCGTTTTCTTGTCGCTTTTGCTGCGGCAGCGCGCCTGCATACGACGAGCCTGAAAATCCCACATATTTGAGCACGAAGAGATCTCGCGATACGTACTCTGCGCAGGCAACCACACTTCCAGGTCATAGGTTTTGCTGGAGCCGAATCCCATATCCCCGGTGCACAACAATACCTTACGATAGGGCAACTTCAGCAGTTGCAATACGGTTTCCGCTTGCGCCGTCAGTTCTTCCAGCGCCTGCATCGAATCCTCAGGACGAACGATTTGCACCAGTTCCACTTTGTCAAACTGATGCATGCGGATCAGACCACGCGTGTCGCGACCATAAGAACCGGCTTCAGAACGGAAGCATGGCGTATGCGCCGTCATTTTCAGCGGCAATAACTCCTCATCCAGAATCTCATCGCGCACCAGATTGGTCAGCGGCACCTCTGCTGTCGGAATCAACGCGTAATTACTGGTATCCGCTTCTTCACTTAATGGTTTGGTATGAAACAGATCTTCGCCGAACTTTGGCAACTGGCCTGTACCGTACAGCGTCGTATGATTGACAAGGTAAGGCACAGACGTTTCCTGATAACCATGCTGTTGGGTGTGCAAATCCAGCATAAATTGGGAGAGTGCGCGATGTAGCCGGGCAATCTGTCCTTTCATCACCACAAAACGCGCGCCGGTTAATTTTACACCAGCGGCGAAATCAACCCCGGAGGCCATCTCTCCGAGTTCAACATGATCACGCACCGGAAAATCGAATTTGCGAGGTTCCCCCCAACGGCTGACTTCCTGGTTATCGTTCTCATCTTTGCCCAGCGGTACTGAGTCATCAGGCAGATTAGGGATGGTTAACGCCAAATCGCGGATTTCATTCTGTAGTTGGTCCAGTTCTGTTTTCGCGGCATCCAGCTTCTCACCCAACTCGTTAACTTCGCGACGCAATGGCTCGATATCTTCGCCTCGCGCTTTCGCGGCGCCAATCACTTTCGATCGGGAATTACGCTCAGCCTGCAAATTTTCTGTTTCCACCTGGAGAACTTTACGGCGTTCTTCCTGCTTACGCAGGGTTTCCACATCCAGTTTAAAGCCTCTGCGAGCCAGTAGCTTTTCGGCGACTGCGTCTAGCTCATTACGCAGTAAATTGGGATCGAGCATGCTAATCCTGTGCTTATGATTATCAAATGAAATGGTAATGAATCCGATAAATTATCGCTCACCGGATTGCAAAAAATGTCCCGTTAACCTTACCGCAACGCTTAGTTTAGCGGTAGCGTTTTGTCGGGCTATTTTGATCCTGAGTAGCAAGCCAGGCGAGCTTTTCACCAATTTTGCCTTCAAGTCCACGCGCTGATGGCGTGTAATAACGCGTTTCCGCCATTTCCCGTGGGAAATAGTTCTCTCCGGCGGCATAAGCGTTAGGTTCGTCATGCGCATAGCGATACTCCGCTCCCAACCCCATTTCTTTCATCAAACGCGTAGGCGCATTGCGCAGATATTCGGGAACATCATAGTCCGGCTTTTCAGCGGCATCACGCATGGCGGCCTTGAACGCGGTGTAGACCGCATTACTTTTCGGCGCACACGCCAGATAAACAATGGCCTGCGCAATGGCCCGTTCGCCTTCCGCTGGTCCCACACGCCTAAAGCAATCCCATGCGGCGATAGCCACCTGCATTCCCCGCGGATCGGCATTGCCGACATCCTCGGAAGCAATAGCCAGCAGACGGCGGGCCACATACAACGGATCGCCGCCTGCCGTGATAATACGCGCATACCAGTACAACGCCGCATCCGGCGCCGATCCTCTGACCGATTTATGTAAAGCGGAAATCAGGTCGTAATAGCGGTCGCCTTTGTTATCAAACCGCGCGCTGCGTTCGCCAGAGACTTCTTTCAGCAGCGACGGCGTTAATACCCGATTGCCACGTGTATCCACTTCCGCCATGTCCGCCATCATTTCCAGGCTGTTCAGCGCTCTTCTGGCATCACCATTGACCAGTTCCGCCAACATACGACGAGTGTCATCCGGCAGAACAATATTCTGCCCGCCGTATCCTCGCTCACGGTCTGCCATCGCCTGCTGTAGTACCTGTTCAATATCCTCCGCCGTCAACGCTTTGAGCAAATACACACGGGCGCGTGACAACAGGGCTGAATTGAGTTCGAAAGACGGGTTTTCAGTTGTCGCACCAATGAAGGTGATGGTGCCGTCTTCAATATGCGGAAGAAAAGCATCCTGCTGACTTTTGTTGAAGCGATGGACTTCGTCCACAAACAGGATCGTCCGACGCCCGGCATGACGGTTCTGCCGCGCCCGCTCGATCGCTTCGCGGATCTCTTTGATACCGGAGGTCACCGCCGAGATGCGTTCTACATCGGCCTGTCCATAACGACCGATTAATTCCGCCAGCGTGGTTTTCCCTGTACCAGGCGGTCCCCACAGGATCATGGAGTGGAGTTGGCCCGCTTCAATGGCGCGAGGCAACGGTTTATCCGCACCAAGTAAATGCTGTTGACCGATGTATTGCGACAATGTCACTGGCCGCATACGTGCGGCCAGTGGTTGAAACGCATTTTGAGAAAAATCCAGTGACAGATTGCTCACGCAGACCTCACTGACGCTGATCATCCAGCATCACCCCTTGCGGGGGCGTAAAAGTAAATTTCGCAGCATCAACCGTACTATTTTGCTGATTTTTCAGTACGTAAGTGCTGCGCTGTCCATCTTGTTCCGTCGCGGTGAATGTCTTGATCGTTCCGCTCGGCGTTACGCTGATGGCGAACTGTTTCAGGTTGCCGCTAGCCGATTTCGGCTTCAGTTCAAATTCATCGCCATTCTGTCGCACCTGGTATTTACCCCAATCACCGGCATCATTACGGGTAATCAACATAAACGGCGTATTGCCTGTCGCATCTTTTAGCCAGGTTGCCGTAACCTGTTCAACAAAAGGATTATAGAACCACAGCGTTTTACCATCAGAAACCAGCACGCTTTCATCCGGCGAAGTCGTTTTCCAGTTAAACAGATTAGGGCGTTTCAACCACAGTTCGCCCTCGCCTTCCTGGACGGCGGCGCCATCCGCGCTGGTCACCGTCTGGCTGAAAGTGGCGTGAAAACTATTTACTTTACTGAGTCGGTTTTGCAAATCTCTGGCCGCATCAGCATATACGGCTGTTGATGCCATACCCGATATCAGGCAACAGGCGACTAACCATTTCTTCATCATATTAAATCCTTTGAATTTTCCGATATCCCGCGTTATCACGGTAAAACTATCAGACTTGCTGCGACTTCAACACTTTAGCTGAAGCGACTCGGGCTGTGATAGGCGAATTGTCTGCTAATTGCGGCTTTTACGCTTCTTTGCATTCAGGGCTGCACCCGCAGCCCTGATGCCTTATTCCATCGGCGGGGGGGCTAATACTTCACGGTTGCCGTTATGACCCGGCGAACTGACAATCCCTTGCGATTCCATCTGTTCGACGATACGTGCGGCGCGGTTATAACCAATGCGGAATTGGCGCTGCACGCCGGAGATAGACGCTCTGCGTTTCTCCACCACGAACGCGACGGCCTGATCAAACAGCGGGTCCAGTTCTTCATCCCCCTCCAGGCCCAGGCTACCGCCCTCACCTTCATCACCGCCGCTAACGATATTATCAATATATTGGGGCCGCCCGCGGGCTTTCCAATCCTGAACCACCGCATGCACTTCCTGATCGCGGACAAAAGCGCCGTGAACGCGGACCGGTATCGATGAGTTAGGTGCCATGTAAAGCATATCCCCCATGCCCAGCAAAGATTCGGCGCCGCCCTGATCGAGAATGGTACGCGAGTCAATCTTGCTTGATACGGTAAAGGCAATACGCGTCGGGATATTCGCTTTGATAAGACCGGTAATCACATCAACCGAAGGCCGCTGCGTCGCCAGCACCAGATGAATCCCCGCCGCACGTGCCTTCTGCGCTAACCGGGCGATCAGTTCTTCAACCTTCTTGCCGACCGCCATCATCAGATCGGCGAACTCATCGACCATCACCACGATATACGGCAGTTTTTCCAGTACCGGCGGCGTCATATCCATGCTATCGCCCGGCTTCCAGAAAGGATCGGGGATCGGGCGTCCCATGGCATCCGCTTCCCTGACCCGCTCGTTATAGCCGGACAGATTACGCACGCCCAACGCTGACATCAGTTTGTAACGCCGTTCCATCTCGCCCACACACCAGCGCAATGCATTGGCGGCGTCTTTCATGTCCGTTACCACTTCCGTCAGCAAATGAGGAATACCTTCATAAACAGAAAGTTCCAGCATTTTCGGGTCGATCATGATAAAGCGCACTTCGTCCGGCGTCGCTTTGTACAGCATACTGATGATCATCGCGTTGACGCCCACCGATTTACCGGAACCGGTCGTACCGGCCACCAGCAAATGCGGCATTTTTGCGAGATCGGCCACCACCGGTTCTCCGGCAATGTCTTTACCCAGCACGATGGTCAGCGGCGACGGATTATCACGGAAGCGCGCGCAATCCAACACTTCCCGCAGATAAACCGTTTGACGGTGCTGGTTCGGTAACTCCAGGCCGACAAAGGTTTTCCCCGGGATCACTTCGACAATACGCACCGCTACCACAGACAGAGAGCGCGCCAAGTCGCGGGATAAATTGGAGATCCGCGCCGCTTTCACGCCTGGCGCCAGATCCAGTTCGTAGCGGGTAATTACCGGTCCGGGATAGTGATCGACGACATCGGCCTTTACCCGGAAATCCGCCAGCCGCGCTTCAATCAGGCGGGCGGTTTGTTGCAACGCAAAATTATCCACCGGCGCTTCGCTGGCGGGCGGCGGCGTCAATAAATCCAGGGTTGGCAGAGGCGTGGTCGGCTTCTGCAACGGCTGATCGTTACGCATCAGGAAAGGATGAATCAGGCTATCCATGATGGGCTGACGCGCTGGCGCCGGTTCTTCCTGCGCAATCGGATAGGTCTCGCCATCGTCTCCCGCGACAATGTCATGCTCCACTTGCGCCGGCGGCGCAGGTTGAGCAGACAGCGTGAACGGCGATTCCTCCGCCACAGACGCGTCCTCGTGATCATAACGACTGTGCTGCTGAGCGGCGAAATCTTTGGCTAATTGAGCCTGCAACAAAGCGTCATCATCGTTTTCCGGCTGAGGATACTCCTCGCCATAGCGCTGACGTTGCTGTTCGAGATATTGCCGCTGTAACGCCGCTTCCTGCATCGCGATATCATCCTGACCATTCGCAAATCCGTAGTCGGCCTGAGCACTGTCTTGTTGGGGATCGTCTTGCTGGACATTCTGCGATTGCGCCAACTTCGCCTGCTCTTCCGCTAATCGCTGCGACGGCAATTTGATTCCGTAGGACGCCAGTTCACGACGAGTCGGGATACGAACAGGATTCGGACGCGGCAGTTCCGGGCCGTCGCCATGTTTAACCTGCGGATTCTCATCCTGCGTGGCGCTGAAAGCCGGCGTAAAAGTCGTATTTGTCTGGTATGCGCCGCCGCCCGATGCCATAACTGCTTGCGATTGCGCCAGAGCGGGGTGTTGTTCATCAGGCGGGATAGCCAGCGGCTGAGTGACAGGCTGCTTATTTCTGTCGCTGTAAGGCGCATACGCATCCGCACGGTCATGATGATCTTCCGCCGTCGAAGGCAATTCAAATGAATATAACGGCGGGTTCATTGAAGGCGCGACATCGATCTTCTGCTGCGTCGCGAGTTGTTGCTCTGTTGCCGGCGCCACCGACGATTGCGGCACGGCAACTGGCTCAGTAGCGGGATTCATATCCGTGGCGGCGCTTTCAGATTCGCGCTTTTCCGACGCCGCCGCGTTCAGGGCTTCCGTAACCGAAGGGGCGGAAAAAAGCACATCATCATCGGTATGCGCTGGAGAAATTGCCGTTAGTGGCTCGGCTGACGCTGATTCAAGCCTCTCATTATCACGGCGCGAATGGTTAGACATAAAGGTCAGACAACCCAAAACGCCAGCCCCGATTTTTTCCGCAATCGTCAACCACGACCAACCGGTAAACAGCGTCAACCCTGCCGCCCAGACGCACAAAAGGATCAAGGTCGCGCCCATGCTGTTAAATCGGGGGATCATGGAACTGCCCAGCAAGCTTCCCAATACCCCGCCGGAAGCGAAATAGTAGAGATCATCCACATTCAACGCGGCCAAGCCGCAAGACGTGAGAATCAACGCCAGCGCGCCAATCAAACGCAGCGAAAAAGTAAAGTAATCAACGGCATTCTGATTGTCGCGATGGCGGAACGCCACCCAGCACAGCGATAACATGACGGGTGGAATGGCATAAGCCAGCACGCCAAAAATGAAAAACAGGGTATCGGCCAGCCAAGCGCCCGCTACGCCGCCAAAGTTATGAATCGGCTCATGCCACGCGGTTTGTGACCAACTGGGATCGGAAGGACTGAAGCTGAATAATGCGACGCCAAGATAAACGGCAAAAAGCGCCACTACGATCAAAATCGCTTCAAGCAAACGTCGGGTACCACTGAGTTTTTTCAGGGTGATATCTTTATCTTCTGTATATTCCTGGCTCAAGCGTTTCTCCAGGGGCCTGTAAAGGTTTATGACAAAGCGCCGAGAAAACCCGGCGCTGGAACTGTATAAATTCACAGGAGTGTAGCTGAATTTATCGGGGTTTGCACCCATGCATTTATCGTGTCTTAATGACCAAACGATTGCTTTGCTTAACTTCTTCCATCACCACATAGGTACGAGTATCGTTAACACCCGGCAGGCGCAGCAACGTCTCTCCCAACAGTTTACGGTAAGCGGACATATCCGGCACCCGCGTTTTCAGCAGATAGTCAAAATCGCCGGAAACCAGATGACACTCCTGAATTTCCTCCAGCTTTTGCACCGCCGTATTGAACTGCTCAAAAACGTCCGGCGCGCCACGATTCAGCGTGATTTCAACAAAGACCAACAGCGAGGCATCCAGATAATGCGGATTCAGCAACGCTGTGTACCCATTAATAAAACCCTGCCTTTCCAGACGGCGCACACGCTCCAGACAAGGTGTCGGAGATAGCCCTACCCGCTTGGAAAGTTCGACATTGGAAATACGTCCATCTTTTTGTAATTCGTTCAGGATGTTGCGATCAATACGATCGAGATCTTTTCCTGGTCGCTTTTTAATGTCTACCATTATTATTGTCTCTCTCCACGTTTCCCTGCACCTGCTGCACTCCGACAGACTTAAATGCTTCAGAGCCGCCCTTAAGAAGACCCGCGATCTATTTTGTATATCAAAAGCCATTATCTATTTGTGCTGATCCCGTCGCCGTTCTGCCCGTTTGTTCAACCAGAACCAGACAAAAACGGTGTTTCCATGGCGTAAAGACCAACCGGAACGCACTGAACAAAAAGCCGAGCTTTTAACTATTCATATACAAAAAATTTCCTCTTACCCCGATGTTTTCGCAAAAGCCCAGCCGATTGTCAAAGTAAAACAACTAAAATCAGAAGAAAGTACCAGTGAAGATAAGATAATGCGCGCTCAGACTCGTCTTTCCGTCATTTTACTTATGAATATGGCTGTTCTGTCAGTAGATTATCTCTCCGATAGCCATCAGCAATTAAACAAATAGCTAACAACTTTTCCTCATACTTTTTTTACTCAGGCAATTTCCTTACAATCATCGCCATTGTCCGTCATCGTGAAATGAGGAACGCATGAGTACCGTTAAACACCACAAGCTATTGATCCTGGGTTCAGGCCCGGCCGGATACACCGCCGCGGTTTATGCCGCCCGCGCCAACCTCAAGCCGGTATTGATCACCGGGATGGAGAAAGGCGGTCAGTTGACGACCACCACTGAAGTGGAAAACTGGCCGGGTGACGCAGACGATTTAACCGGTCCTCTGCTGATGGAGCGTATGCATGCCCACGCTGAAAAATTCAATACCGAGATTGTGTTCGATCATATCCAGTGCGTTGACCTGCAAACCCGCCCGTTCCGTTTGTTCGGCGATAGCGATGAATACACCTGTGATGCCCTGATTATCGCCACGGGCGCATCCGCACGCTACCTGGGACTTCCTTCAGAAGAAGCGTTCAAAGGTAAAGGTGTTTCAGCCTGCGCGACGTGTGATGGTTTCTTCTATCGCCGTCAGAAAGTGGCGGTGATTGGCGGCGGGAATACGGCGGTTGAGGAAGCACTCTATTTATCCAACATTGCGGCTGAAGTGCATTTGATCCACCGCCGCGATAGCTTCCGTTCAGAAAAAATCCTGATTGACCGATTGATGGATAAAGTGACAAACGGCAATATCTTTCTTCATACCAACCGCACACTGGAAGAGGTTCTCGGCGACAACATGGGAGTGACCGGTGTCCGTCTGCGTGATATCCACAGCGGTGCGACCGAGGAACTGGCACTGGCCGGCGTCTTTATCGCTATCGGCCATAGCCCCAACACCGCGGTATTCGGCGGTCAGCTTGAACTGGAAAACGGCTATATCAAGGTACAGTCCGGCATTCATGGCAATGCCACCCAAACCAGCATTCCCGGCGTCTTCGCCGCCGGTGACGTAATGGATCATATCTATCGTCAGGCGATCACCTCTGCGGGAACCGGCTGCATGGCCGCCCTGGACGCAGAACGTTATCTGGATGGTTTAACGCCCGCCAAATAATGCGCAGCAGCGTCATCCGGGGGAGGTTTTTCTTTCCCGGATGCATTTTCCTTTTTCCTTTGCCGTCACGCAAAAATTGATCATTTCACCTATTTTACGCTTGCTTTTGATTTGCAGCCCGCGGTTGGCGAGGTAACATGACCGCACTCTGAGTGTCAGTGGCTGAATTTGTTAAATAACGGTTATATAAGCGTTATTTTCCATTAACACTCTCCCTGCAATATGATGACCTGGTGCCTGATGAAAAATACCAGACAACAAGAACTGACCCACTGGCTTCGGCAACAAAGCAAACTGGCGCAGCGTTGGTTACGCTTTTCACTTTTACTCGGTTTTCTCAGTGGCGTATTAATCGTCGTGCAAGCCTGGTTACTGGCTAGCTTGCTCCAGGCGTTGATTATCGACCACACGCCCCGCGAGTCACTACTTTCTTCTTTTTTACTGCTCGGCGCCGCCTTTGTACTCCGGGCGCTTAACAACCTGTTGCGAGAGCGCGTCGGTTTTATGTGCGGTCAAGCCGTGCGCCAGCAAATCCGCAAGCTGGTGCTGGACAGATTACAACAATTAGGTCCGGCCTGGGTGCGGGATAAACCCGCCGGAAGCTGGGCGACCATGATTCTGGAACAAGTCGAAGATATGCAGGATTACTATTCCCGTTATCTTCCGCAAATGTATCTGGCCGCTTTGATACCCGTGCTTATTCTAATCGCCATTTTTCCGATCAACTGGGCTGCCGGTTTAATTCTGCTACTCACGGCCCCGCTGATCCCTCTGTTTATGGCGCTGGTCGGTATGGGCGCGGCGGATGCCAATCGGCGTAACTTCCAGGCGTTGTCCCGGTTGAGCGGTCATTTCCTTGACCGTCTGCGCGGATTGGAAACACTACGGTTATTTAATCGTGGCCGAGCGGAAATCGATCATATCAGCAACGCCTCGGAAGAATTTCGCAGCCGGACAATGGAAGTGCTGCGTATGGCTTTTCTCTCTTCAGGCGTTCTGGAGTTTTTCGCTTCTATTTCTATTGCGGTGGTCGCCGTTTATTTTGGCTTCTCCTATCTTGGTGAACTGAATTTCGGTCACTACGGTGCGGGCGTTACGCTCTTTGCCGGTTTTCTGGTGTTGATTCTGGCGCCGGAGTTTTTCCAGCCGTTACGCGATTTGGGGACGTTCTATCACGCGAAAGCGCAGGCGGTGGGCGCCGCCGAATCGTTGGTGACCTTTCTGACGACGGAAGGAGAAACCGTCGGATTCGGAGAGCAAACATTTCCTGACCAGGGGGCGATTGAGATTCGCGCCAGCGATCTGGTGGTGCTGGCGCCAACCGGCGCGTCATTGACTCAACCGCTGACCTTTACGATTGAAGCCGGCAAGCGCATTGCGCTGGTGGGCATCAGCGGAGCAGGGAAAAGCTCGCTTCTGAACGTATTGCTGGGTTTCCTGCCCTATCGCGGCTCGCTGGCCGTTAACGGCATTGAACTGAATACATTGTCCCCGGATGCATGGCGTAGACAATTAAGCTGGGTCGGGCAAAATCCCCACCTACCGGAGCAGACACTGCGTGCGAATATTCTGCTTGGCAAACCGCAAGCAACCGATGAAGAGTTGCAGCAGGCCATTAAACGCGCTTATGTACATGAGTTCCTTCCACAACTGCCGCAAGGATTGGAAACGATTATTGGCGATAGCGCTGCTCGCCTTTCGGTTGGTCAGGCACAGCGCGTCGCGGTGGCCCGCGCGCTGGTAAAACCCTGCGCCCTGTTGTTGCTTGATGAACCGAGCGCCAGTCTGGACACTCACAGCGAACAACGGGTGATGAGCGCCTTAAATGATGCGTCTCTCCACCAGACCACCCTGTTGGTGACCCATCAGTTGAATGACACCATTCATTACGATGCTATCTGGGTTATGGATAATGGTCGCCTGATTCAGCAAGGCGATTATCCGTCACTGAGTAACCAATCAGGCCCTTTTGCCGACCTGATGGCGCAACGACAGGGAGATCTGTGATATGTCCCGCAAAACCGAATATCGAACCACCAGACAGATTTTAAAACCCTTTCTGGCCCTCTATGGCCGCCACTTCTGGCGGTTAAATCTGGGCATTCTATTAGCGATTGTCACCCTGCTGGCAAGCATCGGGCTGCTTGCCCTGTCCGGCTGGTTTCTGGCGGGCGCGGCGCTGGCAGGCGTCGCCGGGCTTTATACGTTCAACTATATGCTGCCGGCGGCGGGCGTGCGCGGGGCGGCGATTACCCGCACGGCGGGACGTTACGCCGAAAGGCTGGTCAGCCACGACGCCACGTTTCGCGTATTGCAACATCTGCGCGTCTTTACCTTCTCCCGCATCCTGCCATTGTCGCCAGGGGGGATTGCTCGTTTCCGTCAGGCTGAATTGCTGAATCGACTGGTGGCCGATGTCGATACGCTTGATCATCTATATCTGCGCGTCATTTCCCCGTTGGTCAGTGCGCTGCTGGTCATTCTCATCGTGTCCTACGGGCTCAGTTGGCTGGACGCTTCACTGGCGCTGACGTTATGCGCCATTACGCTGGTCCTGTTGCTGACGCTGCCACTGGTGTTTTATCGGGCAGGAAAAACCATCGGACAGAATTTAACCGTTTTGCGCGCGCAATACCGTATTCAATTGACGACCTGGCTGCAAGGACAGGCCGAGTTGACGGTATTTGGCGCGTTGTCCACCTTCCGCCAGCAATTGGCGCGATTGGAAAGCCAGTGGTTACGCCGTCAACAGCAACAGACCAATTTGACGGGACTGTCGCAGGCGCTCATGATCCTGTGTAGCGGATTAACCGTTACGCTTATCCTCTGGCTGGCGGCTGGCGGCGTGGGCGGCGATCCCCAGCCAGGCGCCTTGATCGCGCTGTTTGTTTTTGCTTCGCTGGCCGTTTTCGAGGCGCTGGCCCCGGTTGCAGGCGCTTTTCAGCATATGGGACAGGTTATCGCCTCCGCCGCCCGCGTCGATCAAATCATCCGGCAAACGCCGCTGGTGACATTCCCGGCGCAGGGGCCGTCTGCTGGCGCCGAGGCGTCGCTGACATTACATCAGGTCGGCTTTACCTATCCTGAACAGCCGGTGCCGGTGTTGGAAGGCATCACACTGAATATACGTGCGGGCGAGCACATTGCCCTGCTTGGCCGCACCGGGTGCGGTAAATCCACGCTGTTGCAACTCATTACCCGTGCGTGGGACTGTCAACAAGGCGAAATCAGGTTAAACGGCCAACCGCTTTCCGCCTGGGCGGAAGATGAATTACGCGCCATGATGAGCGTCGTCCCGCAACGGGTACATATTTTCAGCGCCACGCTACGCGACAACTTGTTACTTGCCGCGCAGGACGCCAGTGATGAGCGGCTAGTCGCCGTGTTACAACAGGTCGGTCTGGATAAATTGCTGGAAAACGAGGGGCTGAATAGCTGGTATGGCGAAGGCGGACGCCAGCTTTCCGGCGGAGAACAGCGCCGTATCGGACTGGCGCGAGCGTTATTGCACGCCGCGCCGCTGGTGCTGCTGGATGAACCGACTGAAGGTCTGGATGCCGAAACCGAACGACGTATTTTGCGGTTACTGCGTCAGCAGTGCGCGGGAAAAACGTTGATTGTGATTACTCATCGTCTGCATGAACTTGAATCCATGGATCGCATTTGCGTGATGGATGGCGGGAAAATCATTGAGGACGGCCATCATCACACGCTGATGGCCCAGCAAGGGCGTTACTGGCAATTTCGTCAGCGCATTAATACCCATCAGGTTTAATATTATGCGTCTGTATCAGCTTTCTTCTGACTCGCTATATTTTCCCGACCCGGCTGACGCGCTGGATGAACCCAATGGACTGTTGGCTTATGGCGGCGATCTCACTTCCGCCCGGTTGAAAATGGCGTATCGGCAAGGCATTTTTCCCTGGTACTCTCCCGGCGATCCCATTTTATGGTGGTCGCCCAATCCTCGCGCCGTTTTATTTCCTGATGGATTGCATATCAGTCGCAGCATGAAGAAATTTCTGCGCAAACATGATCTTACGGCCACAATTAATCATGCGTTCGATGCGGTTATCACGGCCTGTGCCGACGAACATGCCGGTGGAACCTGGATTACCCCGGAAATTATCACGGCTTATGGTGAGTTGCATAAGTCAGGACAAGCACATTCCGTCGAAGTGTGGCAGAATAGCGCGCTGGTTGGTGGACTATACGGTCTCGCGCAAGGCAGTTTGTTTTGTGGGGAATCGATGTTCAGCCGTGCAGATAATGCCTCCAAGTATGCGTTACTGACATTTCAGCAACATTTTATTCATCACGGCGGCGTGCTGATTGATTGCCAGGTACTGAATTCACATACCGCCTCACTGGGCGTGTGTGAAATACCCCGTGAACGCTTTTTGCAATTTCTTTTTCAACTACAGGATATTCCGGTAGATGACCGTTGTTGGTTGCCGCAAACGCTGGCTGAACCGACACATTAACGTTGATACGCTGTTCGTAAATACGACTTAGCTTATGAACGCTTCTTTACATAATGTAGGTTTTTCGGCATTATCTTGCCGGTTAAAAAACAAAGGTAGTTAGACCTAGAGGATTCGATGGCCAAAGAAGACAATATTGAAATGCAAGGCACCGTGCTTGATACGCTGCCCAATACCATGTTCCGCGTTGAATTGGAAAACGGGCACGTGGTTACCGCTCATATCTCCGGTAAAATGCGTAAAAACTATATCCGCATCCTGACGGGTGACAAAGTCACTGTAGAACTGACCCCCTACGACCTGAGCAAAGGCCGCATTGTCTTCCGCAGCCGTTAAACGGTTCGCCCATCGCTGATAGTAGCGATCTCCGAGGATGTTTTACCTCTCCGCCCTTTCCGTTTTCGGTAGGGGCTTTTGTGTTTGCACATCCATTCGCGATTGAAATATTCGCCATCAGTCATTAAAAAAGGTGATGCCGGGGCATCACCTTTTAGTTACTCATAACGGTTAGTTACTCACAACGGCGTTTACCGTGCGATCCGCTTCCGCTTTATGCTTCTGCGCACTGAGGAAACCGTAGGTCAGTTGCTGAGTCGCTTTATCCAGTTCAACGGTCACGGAGCCGCCATCGACCAGCGCGCCGAACAGCAGTTCATTCGCCAACGCTTTCTTGAGATTCTCCTGCATGACGCGGGCCATCGGGCGGGCGCCCATCGCTTTGTCGTAGCCTTTCTCCGCCAGCCAATTACGCGCGTCATCACTGACTTCCAGCGAAACGCCCTTCGCATCCAGTTGCGCCTGTAGCTCAACAATGAATTTATCCACCACCTGTTGAATCACTTCAGGGGACAGATGGTTGAACCAGATAATCCCATCCAGACGGTTACGGAATTCCGGCGTAAACACTTTCTTGATCTCTTCCATCGCATCGCTGCTGTTATCCTGATGAATAATCCCGATGGATTTACGCTGTGTTTCCCGCACACCGATATTCGTGGTCATCACCACGATAACATTGCGGAAATCGGCCTTGCGCCCGTTGTTGTCCGTCAATGTGCCGTTATCCATCACCTGCAAGAGCAGATTGAATACGTCCGGATGCGCTTTTTCGATCTCATCAAGCAGCAGTACGGCATGCGGATGTTTGATCACCGCATCCGTCAGCAACCCGCCCTGATCGTAACCCACATATCCCGGCGGCGCGCCGATCAAACGGCTGACCGTATGGCGCTCCATATATTCAGACATATCAAAACGCATCAGTTCGATGTCCAGTGCTTTGGCCAACTGCAAGGTCACTTCCGTTTTACCCACGCCTGTCGGACCGGCAAACAGGAAAGAGCCGACCGGTTTACGCTCATGGCCTAATCCTGCACGGCTCATTTTGATGGATTCAGACAGCGCCTCAATCGCTTTATCCTGACCGAACACCAACATTTTCAGACGATCGCTCAGGTTTTTCAGTACATCGCGATCGCTGGCCGATACGGTTTTTTCGGGAATGCGGGCAATGCGCGCGACAACCGATTCGATATCCGCCACATTGACCGTTTTCTTACGCTTGCTGATCGGCAGCAAACGACTGCGCGCCCCCGCTTCATCGATGACATCAATCGCCTTGTCGGGCAAATGACGATCGTTGATGTATTTCACCGCCAGTTCAACCGCCGCGCGCACCGCTTTCGCCGTATAACGCACATCATGGTGAGCTTCATATTTCGGTTTCAGGCCGTTAATAATCTGTACGGTTTCTTCCACGCTGGGCTCTGTGATGTCGATTTTCTGGAAACGACGCGCCAGCGCGCGATCCTTTTCAAAGATATTGCTGAATTCCTGATAGGTGGTTGAACCAATGACACGTATCTTGCCGCTGGAGAGCAGCGGTTTTATCAGATTCGCGGCATCCACCTGACCGCCGGACGCCGCGCCTGCGCCAATGATGGTATGGATTTCGTCAATGAACAGAATACTGTTTTTATCCTGTTCAAGCTGTTTCAGCAGCGCTTTGAAACGCTTTTCAAAATCACCGCGATATTTAGTGCCGGCCAGCAGGGAGCCGATATCGAGCGAGTACAAGGTGGCGTCGGTCATCACCTCAGGGACATCGCCCTGCACGATCCGCCATGCCAGACCTTCCGCAATCGCTGTCTTGCCGACGCCGGATTCCCCCACCAGCAACGGGTTATTCTTGCGACGACGGCACAGCACCTGAATGGTTCTCTCCAGTTCCCGTTCCCGGCCAATAAGGGGATCGATGCCGCCAACGCGGGCAAGCTGATTCAGATTGGTGGTGAAGTTTTCCATACGGTCTTCCCCTGCGGTCTGTTCTTCATTGACAGGGTTATCCGGGGTGGGCGACTGCCCGGATTCTTCTTTGCGCGTGCCGTGTGAAATAAAGTTAACCACGTCGAGACGGCTGACATCATGTTTGCGCAGCAGATAGGCCGCCTGGGATTCCTGCTCGCTGAAAATGGCGACCAGCACGTTCGCCCCGGACACTTCGCTGCGTCCAGATGACTGAACATGAAACACCGCACGCTGCAACACGCGTTGAAAACTGAGCGTTGGTTGGGTTTCGCGCTCTTCATCATTCTGCGGCAATGTCGGCGTGGTTTGTTCGATAAAAGCCTCAAGTTCCTGGCGCAACGCGGCCAAATCTACCGTGCAGGCTTCCAATGCTTCACGTGCGGCCGGATTACTGAGCAGAGCCAACAGCAAATGCTCCACGGTCATAAACTCGTGTCGGTGCTCACGCGCTCTGGCGAAAGCCATGTTGAGACTGAGTTCCAGTTCTTGATTGAGCATAGGCACCTCCCCCAATAAATTGCCTGACTTCAGGCTTTTTCCAGCGTACAGAGCAACGGGTGCTCATTTTCTCTGGCATAACGGTTGACTTGTACAACTTTGGTCTCAGCCACTTCAGCGCTGAATACGCCGCAAATCGCCCTTCCCTGATAATGAACAGTCAGCATCAATTGCGTCGCGCGTTCAATATCATAAGAAAAGAACTTTTGCAGAACGTCAATAACAAATTCCATCGGTGTATAATCATCATTGTTTAACAACACTTTATACATCGATGGAGGCTGTAGTTTTTCTTTGAATCGATCGGCAGTCTGCTGCTCCGACTGTGACCACGTACTGTTGTTTCCCATTCTCAGTCCAACGTCATCTAACTGGCATCATTTGTCACGGTATTGAGTATTTACAGTAGCACGTCTGGTTTTTATTTTACCATCGAGGTAATGAAATGGTGGTTGTAAAGCAAAAAATCAATCGCTGTTATCTCGCTAATTTACGGTGTCCTCCACAACCCGCACCGTCAATAGCGTTATCTGCATCAAATTTTCAAAAACTCCCCCGCGCCCTCCAGGGCGGATCGCTTGACGCCGGGATCGATTTCACTAAAGTGTACTGTTGAATTGATGATGTTTTAATCAATTTGTATTCGAATTAACCAAACGTTCTCCTCTTACTTAAAAAACGCGCTTGCGAAGGATGTCGATGCATGGAGACAGGTACTGTTAAATGGTTCAATAATGCCAAAGGCTTTGGCTTTATCTGTCCTGAAGGCGGCGGCGAAGATATTTTTGCCCACTACTCAACAATTCAAATGGACGGATACCGGACACTAAAGGCCGGGCAGGTTGTCAAGTTTGATGTTCACCAAGGACCAAAAGGTAATCATGCCAGTCTGATTGTGCCACTGGTAAGCGAAGCGGTTTCCTAATCCTTACCGCTTTGCCCTGCAACAATTTCTGCCATCTGTTAGGGTAAGACAAAAATGCTGGTCACCTGCTGGCCGGCATTTTTTATGACGCTACCGCCCCCGCGATCAGCTAATCCGCCCGGCCACGGGCCAGCCATAATACGCGGGAAAACATGCTGCGAATCAATGGTGGGATCGCGTCGCTCCCTCTGGCGGCGACTTCCATTGCCACCTCGATCGCTAAATCCGGTTTTGACGAGCGATGAATCGCCTTGACGATTATCTTGTGCATCGAGAGCGGGACTTTTTCCGGCAACTGCGCCGTGCGATGGTAAACATGGCTGAAGCCCTCACGATACATGTAATGCTCCATGTCCAGCGCAGGCAGCACCGTCAGATGATCCCGCTCGGTGTCGCCGTCGACGGACAGCATGCTTCGCGCGGTGGCGGCATACTTTTTCCCGGCGTCATCACCGTCCACCAGCACATGCCACTCGATCCCCATTCGTCGGGCGAATTTTACCAATGGACTGAGCCCCGATTGGGCAAACTCGATCACCTTCACGCCTTCCGCCGCAAAATGATGACCGCACACCCGCGCGAGTTCATTAAGCATCCAGACTTCCGTTTCCCCTTCCACCAACAACCAGCATCGGGCGAACAGCGAGGCCGGGCGATTAAAGCGAATATGGAAAGCGATGCGGCGGCTGTCTTCCGCACTCATCCCTTGCGGGCCGATGCGGAATGTCGCCACGCGGGAAGATTCACGCACCAGACGGCATACCTGCTCCATCGGCACCAGAGACAACAATTCGCCGGAATTCGTGGTCGTGACTTTCTGTAGCGGCAACTGCATCAGTAGCCCCCACGCCACCGACAACATAATGGGATGTAATCGCGTTTCGGGATCTTCTATCAGCAAAAGAGGACGCGAATGCGCATGCAGCGCCACCGACCCTTTGGCCTGTAGCAGCGTGGAAAAAAGTTCCAACAGAATAATCCGCCGACTGCGACTATTCGGATCGGCAATCAGCCGGTTGATATTATCCAGCGAGCGCCAGGATTTCCCGTTATACGCGCGTTCCTGTCGATGATGACGCTCACTGGCGGCGGAACCTTGTTCCGAAAAATAGTGTTCCAGCAATTGCCGCATGGCAACCAGCCCCTGACGCAACTCTTTATCCGTCAGTTTCTGCGGATTCCGCGCCAGTTCACGCATCAATTGCTCGAACTGCTGCGCCAGCTTTTCATTGCTGTTATCGATGGTCGCGGCGATAGAACCCGAACGTAAGCGCCGGATAAAACGGGCATCGCGCAGACGCAGTACCGGATTGAGACGAATAACTTCCCGCGCCAGCGCGTCGATGTCATGCAGTTGAATAGGGTGTCCTTGCGCATCAAGAAAACTGCGCCAGGTAAAGACGGCCTGACTTTCGTCCACCTCACCTTCCAGCCGATAGAAAATCCGGTACAGCGACGCGTTGCCTTCAGCCCACACGCGCTTGAACGGACGATAGCGCGGCACAAGATGGTGGCCGGGCGCGGTTTCGCAGAAGGTGAAAATGACCTGCAAATGACGTTCACGGCTGCTCTCATCACCCGGCTTGAAATAGAAATCCTGCAAATCGAAATGATAAAGGGGCAATGACGGGGCCAACAACAGCGACAGCGCATCAAGCAGGCTGGACTTTCCCCAAGCGTTCTCGCCAATCAGCACCGTATTATCATCCAACGTTAACGACAGGCGATTAATTCCCCGGAACCCCAGGATCTCTATATTCTCCAGATACATCCGCCGCTCCTGTTCTCTTTTCGCTGATACCGGCAAGATAACAAAACCATCTGTTGATGGAACAGATTTCCAGACAAGACTTTACTCAACGTGATTAATTGTTTAATTTTAATTGATTATGTCTTATCCCCCGCCTGTTGCCCGCTTTTCTTTTTAAGGACCTCAATTCTGTGATGTATTCGGGATTATTAATTATTTTATTGCCATTACTGTTTGGCTATCTGTTGCCTTTGCGCGCGAAAAAAGTCCTACAGACAATTAATCAGCTATTGAGTTGGATGGTGTACGTCATTCTATTTTTAATGGGAATTAGCCTGGCTTTTCTGGATAACCTCGGCAGCAATCTGTTACTGATTTTTCGTTACGCCGCCGTTTTCTTTGTGTGCATCATTGCCGCCAATGCCTTGTCGCTATGGCTGTGGGGAAAACGTGATGTCTGGCCGGGAAAATTTCCCCAGGAAGCGCCGCCTTCCCGCCTGTATATGATTCTGGATTCGTTAAAGCTCTGTCTGGTGGTATTTGGCGGTTTTCTGCTGGGGTTGACGCAATGGCCTGGTTTGATCCATGCCAGTGAAGGCAGCGAATACGCGCTGATTCTGTTGTTGTTTTTCGTCGGAATACAGTTACGCAACAGCGGAATGACGCTACGTCAAATCGTGTTGAATCGACGGGGAATGTCGATTGCGTTGGTTGTCGGCGTCAGTGCGCTGGCAGGCGGTTTACTCGCCGCCAGGGTGCTCAGCCTGCCGCTCAAAACCGGGCTGGCGATAGCATCCGGCTATGGCTGGTATTCGTTATCCGGCATTCTGCTGACCGACGCCTTAGGCCCGGTGATCGGCAGCGCGGCCTTTTTCAACGATCTGGCGCGAGAACTGTTAGCCATCATGTTGATTCCCGCGCTGACACGACGCAACCGCGCCTGTGCGCTCGGACTGTGCGGCGCGACGTCGATGGATTTCACGTTGCTGGTGTTGCAACGCAGCGCCGGGGTCGATATGGTGCCGGCGGCCATTGTGCACGGTTTTCTATTGAGTCTTGTCGCGCCGGTATTCATGGCGCTATTTTCCTCCTGACCGGTTGCCCCTATTTCTTTAGCGCTGCTGTTTTCCCGGTTCCCGGCTATAGTAATAAATCGTAAGTAATAAACCGCAGCGTTAAGTTTTTCAGGGAGTATATCCGTCATGACATCGCCCTCCGCCCCGATACTGATTCTGGGCGCCAGCGGCTATATTGGCCGCAGTTTATGCGAACGTTTCAGTCAGCAAGGGCAACCGGTGATCGCCGCGGCGCGTCATATTGCCGCCATTGACGCGCAACACTGGCCGGGAGTCGAGTGTCGGCAGGTGGATTTGTGCCAGCCCGATGCGCTGGCCGAAGGGCTGTGGGGCGCGGAAACGCTCTATTACCTGGTGCACAGTATGGGAGACGGTGAAAACTTCACCGCCAGAGAGCGTATGGCCGCCCTGAATCTGTTGCTAGCGCTGCCCGCCAGCCGGGTAAAACAGATCGTTTATCTCGGTGCGCTCCAGGCGAATGACGCCGGAACGAAACATTTGCAGGCGCGTAAAATCACCGGCGATATCCTGCGTCGCAGCGGTATTCCGGTAACCGAACTGCGTGCCGGGATTATCATCGGCGCCGGTTCCGCCGCTTTCGAGATCATGCGGGATATGGTGTACAACCTGCCGATTCTGACGCCGCCGCGCTGGGTGCGTTCCCGCTCCTCGCCGATTGCGCTGGAAAATCTGTTGGTGTACCTGACCGAAATCCGCCATCACCCGGCACGGGAACATCGCATCATGGATGCGGCAGGCCCGGAATATATCAGCTACCAGACCATGTTTGAGCGTTTTATCGCCATCAGCGGAAAACGTCGCTTGTTGATCCCCGTACCGATACCGACGCACCGGGTTTCGGTGTGGTTTTTGCACCTGATTACGGCTGTCCCGCAGACGATTGCCCACGCGCTTATTCAGGGATTAAAACATGATCTTCAGGCGGACGGCACAATGTTGCAGTCGTTGATCCCACAGACGTTGCTTACCTTCGATCAAGCTGTGCGTTCCACGCTGCAAAGCGAAATGGAAAGCACCCAACGCGCCGATTGGGGCAATGATGCGGAAGTACGCGCCCGCTGGAAACCGGATTACGGATTTTACCCCAGACAGGCGGGCCATACTCTCAGCACCCCGGCTTCCAGTCAGGCGCTGTGGCAGGTTATCCAGCGCATCGGCGGCAAAGAGGGTTATTTTTATGCCAATATACTGTGGAATTTACGCGCCAGACTGGATGATCTGTGTGGCAACGGGGTGACTTACGGACGACCGGATCGGCCAACGCTGGAAATCGGCGATAAAATTGATGGCTGGAAAGTGATCTCCATTAAACCGCAGCGACAGTTGGTGATGTTATTCGGCATGAAAGCGCCGGGGCTGGGGAAACTGACCTTCACCATTACCGATCAAGGCTCTCACCGCACGCTGGATGTCCGGGCGCGCTGGCATCCCGCCGGTCTAAACGGGCTGATTTACTGGTTTTTGATGATGCCGGCCCATGTGTTTATTTTTCGGGGCATGGCCGCGCGCATAACCAAACTGGCGGAAGAGTCCACCTGATGTCACCTCGTCGCGCCATACTTTTCCAGCAAGGCATCCACAATCGCCTCGCTGTGCGCATCCGGTTGGCCCTGATGGTTTTCCGGGCGGAAATGCATCTGAAACGCCGCAATCACTTGGTGTTTCTGCCGTGCCGTCATGTCAGGGGATAACGGATAACCGTAGCGCGCCAGTTTATCGAGTAGACGCCCGGTATCCACCGGCTGGTTGACTGGTCTGCCAGCGAGATAAAACACTACTCGCGCTTCATCCGGCCAGACGCCGATACCGGCCTGCGCCAGCGTTTTCCATGGGAAAAGCGGGCCGGGGTCCTGTTTGCGTAATGGAGCGATGTCACTGTGCGCCACCACGTTTTGCGGCGCAATCTGATAACGTGCAACAATTTCCCGCGCCACCGACGTCAGCAAGGCGATCTGCTCAGGAGGAAACGGCGTCCAACGTGTGCCGGTCAGCCTGAGCCGGTAACCCGCATTTTCCAGTTCAATGCCAATCGAAGACAGGTTCAGTCGGGTGAAACCACGCCAATAACTGGCGCCGGCATGCCATGCCGCCTGTGATTCCGCCACTAATTGCCAGACAACCGGTTTCCCCTTCTCCAGCGGCGGATTAGCCGGGATCAGATAATGGGAACTGACTTGTTCATCCGTCAGCGTGTTAAGGGATGTCGGAAAATCTTCCGCTGTATAGTGAATCACCAGAAAGCGGATACGTGATCCCTGCGCACGGGACACCTGCGTTGTCACGACGTGATACTCATGCTGATCCTGGGGCGTGCTGACCGATTGGCACCCCGCCAGCGTCAAACACAGTATCAGCAGAGTAATACATTTAATCATGACGTTTCCGTGGCAACTTATTTTCCTGCATTAGTGATGAACTCATGGCTAACGCTGCAATTTTACCGCCGTGCCGCTCACGGTCACCATCAGCATGCTACCGTCCTTGCCCACCGTTTCGTAATCAATATCAATGCCCACCACCGCATTGGCTCCCAGATCCTCGGCCTGCATCTGCAATTCCTTAAATGCAATCAGCCGCGCTTTGCGTAATTCTTTTTCATAAGCGCCGGAACGCCCGCCGACCACGTCGCGGATACCGGCGAAGAAATCACGGAAAATATTCGCCCCCAGTATGGCTTCCCCGCTCACCACGCCGCAATATTCGGTGATGGTGAACCCTTCCAGACTCGGTGTTGTCGATAACTGCATCATAAACTCCCAGATAATGAATGGCGCGATAACGCCGGTTTTCCCCGCGAATACCCTACCTTAGCCCCCGTTCAGACGACAACGCCGCGCATCTGTCATCAAGCGGTAAATTACTATTTTGTGCTACTATTTAAGCAATAATTCGCTTGTTTACAAATTTTACCCGGTCGAGTTTGCATAACGATACTGCCGACGTTAACATTCGCGGCATCAATGTCTATTCAATTCTTACGCATGTGTATTCAACTAAACGGCATTAACTGTTTCTATGGCGCGTATCAGGCGCTGTTCGACATCACTCTTGATTGTCCGGCAGGGGAAACGCTGGTTCTGCTTGGGCCGAGCGGCGCAGGCAAAAGCTCATTGCTGCGCGTGCTTAACCTGCTGGAGATGCCGCGTTCAGGCCGGTTGTCCATTGCCGGTAATCAATTTGATTTCAACCATACGCCCGGCGATAACGCTATCCGTGAATTACGGCAAAATGTTGGCATGGTGTTCCAGCAGTATAATCTGTGGCCGCACCTTACCGTGGCGCATAACCTGATCGAAGCGCCCTGCCGCGTGTTGGGATTAAGCAAAGACGCGGCCAAGGCGCGCGCCGATAAGCTGCTCACCCGCCTGCGTCTGAATGATTTTGCCGAACGTTATCCGCTGCATCTCTCCGGTGGTCAGCAGCAGCGCGTCGCCATTGCCCGTGCGTTAATGATGGAACCGCAGGTGTTGTTATTTGACGAGCCAACCGCCGCGCTCGATCCTGAAATTACCGCTCAGGTAGTGAACATCATCCGCGAGTTGACGCAAACCGGGATCACGCAGGTTATCGTGACCCACGAAGTCGAATTTGCACGCAAAACCGCCAGTCGGGTGGTCTATATGGAAAATGGGCGCATTGTGGAACATGGGGACGCCGGTCATTTTTCCCAGCCGCAGACACCCGAATTCGCTGGCTACTTATCTCATTGATTAATATCAGGAATACTACGATGAAAAAATTAATCGTTGCAGCGCTCTTGGCAGGACTGAGTGTGTCGGCCAGCGCCGCCGACACTATCCGCTTTGCGACAGAGGCCTCATATCCGCCGTTTGAATTCGTCGATGCCAGCAACAACATTCAGGGCTTTGATATTGATCTTGCCAACGCCTTGTGCAAAGAGATGCAGGCAACCTGCACTTTCAGCAATCAGGCGTTCGACAGCCTGATCCCCGGCCTGAAATTCCGTCGTTTTGAAGCGGTTATCGCCGGTATGGATATTACGCCGGAACGTCAACAACAAGTGGCGTTCACCCAGCCTTATTATGACAATTCCGCGCTGTTTATCGCGCAAAAAGGCAAAGTGGCTGACGTGGCCGCGCTAAAAGGCAAACGTGTCGGCGTACAGAACGGCACCACCCATCAGAAATACCTGATGGACAAGCACAACGAGATTACCACCGTGCCTTACGACAGCTATCAGAATGCGGTACTGGATCTGAAAAATGGCCGTCTTGACGCCGTGTTCGGCGACACCGCCGTCGTCAATGAGTGGCTGAAACAGAATGACAATCTGTCTTCCGTCGGCCAGAACATCACGGATAAAGACTACTTCGGCATCGGTCTGGGCATCGCGGTGCGCCAGAACAACGAGGCACTGTTGAAGCAATTCAACGAGGCGCTCGATAAAATCAAGCAGGATGGCACGTATGAAACCATCTACAAAAAATGGTTTCAGCAGTAATCTGACGCGCAATGATTGAATTTCAACCTCTTGCAAGCGCCGCCGGGATGACCGTCGGCCTTGCCGTTTGTGCGCTGGCGCTTGGGCTTATGCTCGCCATGCTGTTTGCCGTTTGGGAAACCGCCCGCTGGAAACTGCTAAGCTGGAGCGGCACCGTACTGGTGACGCTGTTGCGCGGCCTGCCGGAAATTCTGGTTGTGCTGTTTATCTATTTTGGTTCTTCCCAATTACTGCTGATGCTGGCAGACGGTTTTACCCTGAATCTCTATCTGGTGCAGATCCCGGTAAAACTGAATATTGAGATGGTCGAAATCAGCCCGTTTTTGTGCGGCGTGATTGCGCTGGCGCTGCTGTACGCGGCTTATGCGTCTCAAACGTTGCGCGGCGCGTTGAAAGCGGTGCCGCAGGGACAATGGGAATCCGGTCAGGCGCTGGGTTTGCGTAAATCAGCGATTTTCATTCGTCTGATTATACCGCAGATGTGGCGTCATGCGCTGCCGGGGCTGGGGAACCAATGGCTGGTACTGCTGAAAGACACCGCGCTGGTCTCGCTAATCAGCGTCAATGACCTGATGCTGCAAACGAAAAGCATCGCCACACGCACACAGGAGCCTTTTACCTGGTATGTGGTAGCCGCGGCTATTTATTTAGCGATCACCCTGCTGAGCCAGTTCGTTCTAAAACGCATTGAGCTACACACAACGCTTTTTGAGCGGAGGCCTTCCTGATGTTCGCTTATTTACCTGAACTGCTAAAAGGCCTGCACACCAGCCTGACGTTGACGGCAGTGGCGATTGTTATCGCTCTGCTGCTATCGCTACTGCTTACGGTGGTGCTGACCTTGAAAACGCCGGTGATAGCACCGCTGGCGAAAGGTTATATTACGCTCTTCACCGGCACGCCGTTGCTGGTTCAGATCTTCCTGATTTACTACGGCCCCGGTCAGTTCACGTCTATTCAGCAAATTCCCTGGTTATGGAGTTTGCTTTCAAAACCGTTGCTCTGCGCGATGGCGGCGCTGGCGCTGAACAGCGCAGCCTACACCACGCAGTTGTTTTACGGCGCGGTTAAGGCGATCCCTGCCAGACAATGGCAATCCTGTGCCGCGCTGGGCATGTCGCAACCGCAGACGCTACGCATTTTGCTGCCTTTCGCGTTCAAGCGCGCCTTGTCATCGTATTCAAATGAAGTGGTGCTGGTGTTTAAAAGCACCTCGCTGGCTTACACCATTACATTGATGGAAGTGATGGGTTACAGTCAGTTGATGTACGGACGGACTTATGACGTGATGGTTTTCGGCGCCGCCGGGATTATCTACCTGTGCGTTAATGGGTTGCTTACCTTGCTCATGCGTTTAATCGAACGTCGTGCTCTGGTATTTGAACGCCGTAACTGATCCCCGATTATTGACGCACAATCAAGCAGGCTGGCGACGGCCTGCTCTTTTATCGCAGTAGCCTGTCGTTTTACTCAGCAATAAAACGATTTTTTAATCATTTTATTTGAATATAAATTCATTAAGTGGCAAGGTTACCGCCTCGGTGCCGGAGTCAGTCCGTGCAATGATTTCCATCCTTAAAAGAAAAACCTGGAGCAGGTTGATGAAAAAATTATTGATCGCCACATTGCTGGCTGGAGTAACATTCAGCGCCGCCACCGCGGATAACATCCGCTTTGCGTCATCGGCTACCTACCCGCCTTTTGAATATCTGGATGCGAATAACGGAATCGTCGGTTTCGATATGGACCTGGCAAAAGCACTGTGCAAACAGATGCAAGCAAACTGTACTTTCACCAATCAGGCCTTTGATAGCCTGATCCCGACCTTGAAATTCCGTCGCTATGACGCCGTTATTTCAGGCATGGATATTACGCCGGAACGCAGCAAGCAGGTGGCATTCACTCAACCCTACTATGCCAACTCTACGGTGGTGATCGCGCAGAGAGGTAAATTCAACAACGTTGCCGAGTTGAAAGGCAAACGTATCGGTATGGAAAACGGCACCAAGCATCAAAAATATATGCATGACAAGCACCCGGAAGTGAAAACCGTCTCTTATGACAGTTATCAGAACGCGGTGCTGGATCTGAAAAACGGTCGTATTGACGGCGTATTCGGCGATACAGCCGCCGTGAATGAATGGCTGAAAACCAATCCAAACCTGGCAACCGTTGGTGAGCATGTCACCGATGCGCAATATTTCGGCACTGGTCTGGGTATTGCGGTTCGCCCGGATAACACCGCCTTGCTGGAAAAACTGAACAAGGCGCTGGACGCGATCAAAGCGGATGGCACTTATAAAGCCATTAATGATAAGTGGTTTGCGCAGTAATCGGTTTATTACAAACGACGCGGTCTGAAAAAAACCGCGTCATTACCACACTCAATCCGCTCTTTGCAGCAACACCAGCACTTCGTAATGCGCCGTATGTGGGAACATATCGAATAGTTGCACCCGTAAAGCACGGTAGTTTTTCAATTCATCCATATCCTTCGCCAGACTCTCGGCATTACAGCTGGAATAAAGAATGTAGTCCGGGGCCACGCAGTTCAGATAGGCGCATAACTCGTTGCCGATACCACGACGCGGCGGGTTGACCAGCACCAGATCGGGGATTTCCGCTTCGGCGATGGCAAAACGTGTGGAATCCAGCGCCTGAAAATCCACCTGCGTTAGCCCCAACTGCTGTGCGGAACGGCGCGCGCAGGCAATAGCCTCAGCGCTGATTTCAATTCCCGTAAGATGAATCTGCGGCGATGCGCAATGCAGGCCAAAACCGCCCACCCCGCAAAACAAGTCCCACATGCTGGTAATATCAAGTTCGGCGACCCAGTCGCGGGCGGTGGCGTACAACACTGCCGCCACCTGTGGGTTGGTCTGGAAAAAGCTTTGCGGGCGAATGTACAACGGCACCTGATTAAACTGTTCGGCCAATGACGACGAATCGCTAAGCAGGATCTCGGCCTTTCCTTCCATTATGGCCTGATGAATCGGCTGGATGTTGGCGGAGATGACCTCAAGCTGCGGCAATTGCTGTTGTAGCCAGGGCAACGCGGCGCGAAGTTGTTCGAGTTTGGTTGGCGAACGTAACACGAAACGCAGCATAAACGCGCCATGCAACGTGCTTTCCGTCAGCAATAGATATTTCAACTCTCCCCGGCGACGCGCAACGTTGTAAGGCGTTAGTCCGGCTTTGGCGATAAATATTTTCAGTACGTCAAAAACCGCAAGAAAACTGGCGGGATAAAGCGGACAGTCACAGAGATCGACCGCGGTGCCGTCGCGATGCATCATCCCTAACATCGGACGTTCAACGCTGCCGCTGACCACCATTTTCGCTTTATTGCGAAACCCCGACAGCGCCGAAGAATAAACCGGCAACCATTGCTGAACGCCATGCGATTGCAATAAACCGGCAAGATGCTGTTGTTTATCGGATAATTGCTGCGGGTAGGCTTTTTCCAGCCATTGACAGGAACGGCAGGTTCCCATGCTGTATCGTGCACAATGCATAAAATCTAACTATCAGGATAAAGACTAATGAGAGGAATTGTATCACCGCCGATGAATATCCCCCGCATCTTTCAGGCGTAAACCAGCGGAAGTCTAAATCAGTGGCCTGGCAGGTTTATTTCTGTCGTTGAAAAAAACGTTTGCTGCGGCGGGGTAAAAACAACAACACGATAACCAAAAAGTCCGGTATTTTCTGAAGCATCAGTTGATGCAGGACCGAGGTATTATCATCTCCCGAAATATGGAATATCGAGGGCAGAAATTCACTCAATGAGGCAAACAGCAAATACAGCGTCACCAGGCACTGACAAATAATATATCCCCAACGTCCCCAATTAGCCCCGGATAATACCGCGAATCCGCAGCGGATTTCCGTACAGATAATAATAAACGACAGCAACACCACCAGCGTTGAATCCCAGGCTTCGGCGCTGCCGCCAAGCCAATTGCCCACACCACTTGGCCCCAATTCCCATATCAAGAGTAAAACCCCCAGAAAACGGGTTGCGATAATAGCGATGCCCGCCACCATGACCGGAACCGGGGCATACACTTTGTGCTGAGTCATTGACTTCTTGGTATACAGAATTTCAACGCTCCTCCGTTAAACAGAACCAATCAACAACGCCGCAAAGAATGGCGGCGTTGTTGACTTAGGGCATGACTGACTTTCGCTGATTTACCGAGTCAGCCGCGTCTCGCCTTCTGCATATCGCGTTGACGCTGCTTATCGGCTCTTGCCATAAACCACCAGGCAATAAAACCGATGATCCCCACCACTAACAATATCAACGACGCCAGGGCGTTAATCTGTGGATTAACGCCCATTCTGACGCTGGAGAACACCAGCATCGGCAACGTGGTTGAACCCGGCCCCGCGACAAAACTGGCGATGACCAGATCATCGAGCGACAGGGTAAACGCCAGCAGCCAGCCTGAAATCAAGGCGGGCGCAATCATCGGCACGGTGATGATAAAGAAGACTTTCAGCGGCGCGGCGCCGAGATCCATCGCCGCCTCTTCAATGGAGCGATCGAGTTCACGTAAACGTGCGCTGACCACCACCGTTACGTAGGCGGTACAGAAGGTCACATGCGCAAGCCATATGGTGAGCATGCCTCGTTCGGCGGGCCACCCAATGGCATGCCCCAGCGCGACAAACAGCAGCAGCAGCGACAAACCGGTGATCACGTCCGGCATCACCAGCGGCGCGGTCAGCATAAAGGCAAAGCCGTTCGATCCGCGGAAACTGCCAAAACGCACCATCACCACCGCCGCCAGCGTCCCCAGGATCACCGCCATCGTCGCAGAGGCGGCGGCGATCGTCAGACTGAGCACGACAGCGCTGATCATCGCCGAGTTATGGAACAATTCGGTGTACCAGCGCGTTGACCACCCTGCCCAGACAGTCACCAGTTTCGAACTGTTGAAGGAATAAATCACCAGCATCAGCATCGGCGCATAGAGAAACGTAAAACATAGCACCAAAATCACAATACGCCACGGTGAGCGAACGACCGGTAGATTATTCATGCCTCATCCCCCGCGGCTTTGCTCTGATGTTTATGGAACCAGATAATCGGCATGATCAACAACAGCAACATGATAATCGCTACTGCTGACGCTACCGGCCAATCCCGGTTATTAAAGAATTCCTGCCACAGAATACGGCCAATCATGATACTGTCCGGCCCGCCGAGCAGTTCCGGGATCACGTACTCCCCCACCGCCGGAATAAAGACCAGCATGGAACCGGCGATAACGCCGCCTTTGGTGAGCGGTACAATCACGCTGAAAAAGGTTTTGAGCGGACGCGCGCCCAAATCCAGCGACGCTTCCACCAGCGAGTAATCAAGCCGGGTAAGCGCGGTGTAAATCGGCAGCACCATAAACGGCAGATAGGAGTAAACCACGCCAATATAAACCGCCAGATTGGTGTGCAGGATCACCAACGGCTGATCAATAACCCCCAGCCACAACAGAAAATTATTCAGAATACCGTTATTTTTCAGAATCCCCATCCAGGCATAAACGCGGATCAGGAACGATGTCCAGGACGGCAGGATCACCAGCAGCAGCAGAATATTGCGGGTAGACGGCTTGCTATGCGCCACCGCCCAGGCCAGCGGATAGCCGATAAGCAGACAAAACAGCGTGGAGACAGCCGCCACTTGCAACGATTGCAGATAGGCATCGATATACAACGGATCGTCTAGCAGATGCAGATAGTTCCCCAGATTCAAGGAGATATCCAGCCGGCCCTCCACCCAGGAAACCAGATCCGTATACGGTGGGATCGCCCGCGCCATCTCCGCCAGACTGATTTTGAAAACAATCAGGAACGGCAGCATAAACAGCATCAGCAGCCACAGATACGGCAGCGCAATCATCAATTTGCGTCCGTGCGCCTGACGCCAGCGCGCCATCAGCAATTGCAGACGCCCTCTGGTTTCTCCAGGCGGTTGCTCGGTGTGCTGTTCGGGAAACATTGTCATGACGTTATTCCTCACTACACCGTCAACACCACACAGCTATCGGCATCCCAGCACAACCGCACTTCGTCGCCCCAGGTGGGCGCGCCTTTGCGATAGCGGTAGGCATTCTGTAACTGCGCGCTGATGATTTGTCCGCTGGCGAGCCGCACATGATAGATCGACAAGTCGCCCAGATAAGCAATATGCACCACCTCACCAACAGCGAAATTACAGCCATCAGCGGGAACCTCTTCGCACAGCATGATTTTTTCAGGGCGCAACGCGATATAAACCGGCACGCCGTCCACTACAGAGACATCCGAATCCACTTTCAGAGGATGCACCAGCCCTGGGCTTTGGATAATCAACGCATCATCGCGACGCTCGGTCAACATGCCTTCAAACATATTCACCGAACCGATAAATTCGGCGCTGAAGCGGGTGTTCGGATGCTCGTAGATTTCCTCCGGTTCGCCAATCTGCACGAACTTGCCGCGGTTCATAATAGCGATACGACCCGCCATGGTCATCGCTTCTTCCTGATCGTGGGTGACCATGACGCAAGTCACCCCGACACGATCCAGAATATCGACCACCTCAAGCTGCATACGGTCACGCAACTTTTTATCCAGCGCGCCCATCGGTTCGTCAAGCAGCAACAATTTCGGACGCTTGGCCAGGCTGCGCGCCAACGCCACGCGCTGACGCTGACCGCCGGAAAGCTGATGCGGTTTACGGCGGGCGAATTCCTGCATGTGCACCAGCGCCAGCATCTCTTCTACGCGATCCTTGATCTCTGAGCGGGACAACTTGTCCTGCTTCAGACCAAACGCAATATTTTTTTCCACCGTCATATGGGGAAATAACGCGTATGACTGGAACATCATGTTGATGGGACGCTGGTAAGGCGGCACCAGCGACAGATCCTGACCATCAAGCACGATTTGCCCCTGAGTCGGGTGTTCAAAACCTGCCAGCATGCGCAGCAACGTGGATTTTCCACAGCCTGAAGCGCCCAGCAAGGCAAATATTTCACCTTTATAAATCGTCAGACTTACGTCATCGACAGCGGCCTGACCATCAAACGACTTAGTCAGATTACGCACTTCCAGCAACGGGGTGACCGCTTTTTGCGGCTTCGGCTGGGGACGGGGAATAACATCATTCACTTAGCATTGCTCTCCGGCAAAAGCAGAACAAATCACAACTCTTGATGCAAAAACAAACCATACAAACAAAAGTTGTGACACGTATACAGCGCAAACAGGCGGGATTAGCCGCCTGTTATTTATCGTATCGCGTCAGGACGAAAAACGATTATTTTCCGCTTTTCACCCTTGTCCAGGCGCGAGTACGGGTACGATCAATTTGCGGCGACTGAACTTTAAGCGTAAACAGTTTGGCGCGCACATCCTCCGGCGGATAAACACCCGGATTGTTACGGATATCCTCATTCACCAACGCCACCGATTCCTTATTTGCACTGGCGTAATACACGTGATTACTGATGTTGGCCATTACATCCGGTTTCAGCAGATAGTTCATGAATTGATAAGCTTCATCGACATTTTTAGCATCGGTCGGCATGGCGAAAACATCAAAGAATGCCAGCGCGCCTTCTTTCGGGATACTGTATTGCACATTGACGCCGTTTTTAGCTTCCTGCGCCCGGTTAGCCGCCTGCATGATGTCGCCCGCCCAGCCTACGGCTACACAGATATCGCCGTTCGCCAAGTCATTGATATATTGTGATGAGTGAAAGTAGCGAATGCTCGGACGCAGTTTCAACAGCAAATCGGTGGCTGACTTGGTGTAGTCGTCCGCTTTGCTGCTATTGGGATCTTTACCCTGATAGTTCAACACGGTGGCGAAAATCTCTTCCGGCGCATCAAGGAAGGAAACGCCGCAGCTTTTCAGTTTCTCCAGATTTTCCGGCTTCAACACCAGATCCCAACTGTCGACCGGGGCATCCGCGCCCAATGCGGCTTTGACTTTCTCCACGTTGTAGCCGATCCCGGTGGTGGCCCACAGGTAAGGCAGCGCATACTTGTTATCGGGATCGTGCTGAGCAATCAGTTTCAGCAATTCAGGATCCAGATTCTTATAATTCGGTAGTTTACTTTTGTCTAATGGCTGAAATACCCCGGCGGAGAGTTGACGCTCCAGAAAGCTGGCGGAGGGAACGACCAGATCAAACCCCGTGCTGCCCGCCATGAGTTTGCCTTCCAATACTTCATTGGAATCAAACACGTCATAAACCACTTTTATGCCCGTTTCTTTTTGGAAATTCTGTAACGTGTCCGGCGCGATATAGTCAGACCAGTTATAGACATGTAGTGTTTTCTCTTCCGCAGACGCGGTGACGGACGCAGCCATCAGCAAGCCGGCAACAACACCCGATAGCCATGTTTTACGTTGGGTGAACATCCGTTCCTTCCTCCATACAAGGGGGTGATTCATGGGAGTAAACTTGTATCATCGCGATACAGAACTTTTCCTGTGTGTGAACAGCCGCGTTAAATATCGGTGCATGGCTATGCACTCCATTCATCTATAAATTACGCGGCTGCTGCTGAAATCAAGCATAACCGTAGCGCTTCAAGCTTGCCATAGTCGAAAGTAAAAAATGACTTTTATCGATTATTTATTCATAATTTATTTATGTGATACGGTCACTTAGTCGTAAATAACGGCGAATATCCGGTGACGAGTGGAAAATATAGAATAAATCATTGATTATACAAAATAAGTAAAACTGATTGCTGCCGTTGGCAGCAATACCGTCAGTGTAGATGAGAGTAGTGTGGCCTTTCAGCAGAAGTGTCTTCATCGCCGCCGATAAACAGCAGATTATTGGCGCCCGCCTCCAGAATGATCATCGAAATCTGCTCTTCCGACTGCATCATGAAATGCCGGAACTGTTCCAGCGTCATTCCCGCCGCCACACTAACTGACTGGCAAACAATGAGTTTGGGCAGATTATCATCCTGGACATCAATGAACGCCTTGACGGTCAGAGAACTGGCGTTTATCTGGCTTAAATCGCCGACCAGCGGAATCAAGGCGCTGGGCTTCACTTCCGCCAGCGCGGAAAACAGGATGACGTTATCCACCAGATCGACCTTGGCATCAAATATGCCGTCAAAATTCTGCATATGGGGTAAATGGAGCGCCTGACAGGAATCACATTCAAAAAACAGAATGTTCAACTGATCCAGCCACCGCCGTAGCATATTCAGATCCGGGACGATGAGTGAATCCATGATTGTTTGCCTCATACTGAACTATTCTTAAAAAGGGGCCATAGCTTACGGAATATTCTATTCCGATGCCATGATAAAAGCGCTTTAAATCACACAGGTCAATATTCGATCACGTGTTCCATCGGATGATAAACACGCTATCTTTTACTGACAACCGCCAACGTGCGGATATGCTGCTCGATAAACTCAATCATCATGCCGGCGATATCCAGTCCGGTGGTGGTTTCAATGCCTTCCAGACCAGGCGACGCGTTGACTTCCATCACCAAAGGCCCCTGCTCGGCACGCAGGATATCCACTCCAGCCACATTCAGTCCCAGCGTTTTCGCCGCTTTGAGCGCAACCGCCCGTTCCTGTGCCGTAATCCTGACCTTGCCGGCCGAACCACCGCGATGCAGATTAGAACGAAACTCACCCGGCTTCGCCTGCCGTTCAATTGCCGCCACAACCCGATTGCTGATCACCAGACAACGAATATCCCGCCCCTTTGCTTCCCTGATATATTCCTGCACCAGAATGTGCGCATTCAGTCCCCGGAACGCATCAATCACGCTTTCCGCCGCCTGACGGGTTTCCGCCAACACCACGCCGATGCCTTGCGTGCCTTCCACCAGTTTCACCACCAGCGGCGCACCCCCACCATTTCGATCAGGTCGCCGGTATCATCCGGTGAGTGCGCGAATCCCGTCACCGGCAAATCAATGCCTTCACGCGCCAACAATTGCAACGAATGCAGTTTATCTCGCGCTCGGATCACCGCCACGGAATTATTCAACGGATAGCTGCCCAGCATTTCAAACTGGCGCAACACTGCGGTGCCGTAAAATGTAATCAGCGAGCCAATTCGTGGGATTACCGCATCATATTTAACCAACCGACGCCCACGGTAATGAATGGAAGGAGCAGCCGAATTGATATTCATATAGCAGGACAACGGATCAATGACATCAATACGGTGCCTGCGCTCTTCCGCCGCTTCACGCAGTCGCTTGCAGGAATATAACGCGCCGTCGCGGGACAGAATGGCTATCTTCATAAATGTCTAATGTTCCTACAGACAAGATACTAACGTATCGCCCACCCCTTTTGATGTAAGTAGTCCAGCATAAACGGACGCAATTCTTTTTTCAGCGTGCGCTGCACATGTTCACTCCAGCTATCATGTCGATTGCCGGTGCGTTGAAGATAATACTCGACCATTTGGCGATCATATTCCGCTAATTTTTCATCGTCGAGCGGCTGATAAACATTTTCATGCACCAGCATGGCCGCCGGCATGCGCGGTTTTAGCTGCGGATCGGCGTCCGGGTATCCCAGACACAGACCAAATAAAGGTAAGACCTGACGCGGCAATTTCAGTAACGTGGTGACATTGGCGATATTATTACGGATACCACCGATAAATACGCCGCCCAGTCCCAAAGATTCCGCTGCAATCAACGCATTCTGCGCCATAATGCCGGTATCCACGCAGCCAATCAGCAACTGTTCGGCAAAACCGGTTTCGGCCTGGGGAAAAATCTCCAGATGACGATGAAAATCGGCGCAGAATACCCAAAACTCCGCCGCCTGAGCAACATAAGCCTGTTCTCCCGTATAGTGAACCAACGTTTGTCGCATTGCAGGATCGGTGATGCGAATAATGGAAGTACACTGCAAAAAACTGGAACTGGACGCACTCTGGGCAGCGGCGATAATCGCGCTATGCTGTTCATCCGTGATTAGCTGGGAAGTAAAAGCACGAATGGAACGATGGCGTTGTAGTAAATCAATCGTTGGCGTCACTCTGCGTATCCTTAATATACCCATCTTACTTCGAAGTTGCAGGCGCGTTGGCTGTGCTCAATCAATCGTCTCAGGAAACACCAAATAACAGCGCAATCCTGACGGCGATTATATGCCAGAGTATTCGCCAGACCAACGTTCGCCTTGCATTCTATTCCCACTTAGACAAAACAAATCAGAATGACTGGTAATTACTACTTTTTTACATCCTGTAATAGAGGCATAGTAAGCCCTATTGACGATTGGCTACATGCCAAAAGCTTTTAAAATCTACTGATGAGTTTACATGTTCGCGGTTATTTTAGGGCGTCCTAGTTGCCCTTATTGTGTGCGCGCTAAAGAATTGGCGGAAAAACTGACGGAAGAACGTGATGACTTTAGGTTCCGCTATGTGGATATTCATGCGGAAGGGATCTCGAAAGACGATTTGTCCAAGACGGTCGGCAAACCGGTAGAAACCGTACCGCAAATTTTCCTGGATGAAAAACACATTGGCGGTTGCACCGATTTCGAAGCTTACGCCAAAGAGCATCTCAGTTTGTTTCGGCAGTAATCATACAAAAAGGCGCTTATATCCTTATCGCGCTTTTTTTGCTTTTGTTCTACCCGTTATTACTGATCATCTTTCGCGCACCTTGTCGTGAATATAGCGCCGATACATCCCATTCAGAAACAAAAAACCTAACGCCCCCAGCACGCTCCAGAAGACCGCGCTCAGAATATAGGCCAATTCCTGCCCGAAAGTACCCAGCGGCATACGCCATAAATGCAAAATAACCAGACAGATCGGCATCGCCATGAGCGCGCCGAATAGTGGGTAAAGCAGACGCCCTCGTACCGACAAAACACTCGCGATCGCGCCAGGCAATAAGAAGAGCAACATCCCGGGGCCGCCCGGCAAACTCTCCCCAGTCACCACGTCCACCACCTCCATTTTTTGACTCAAAAAGACCACGATAAACAACAAAAAACTACAGGCAACGCCAACCCAACTTTTCTCGTTTGCCATGTTTTGCCTCCCTTTAATATGTACACACCTTACACGCCATACTTATCTGATGCCCATGGTGATAAAAGCAACACATAAAATATGGATGGCTGAATATCCCCGGTATGACAAAAAGTGAGATCTTTGCGCTATTGATTAACCATCAGATTTATTGTCTTTCTGATCGTTATACGCGGCCTTTTAGTTGTAAAATCAAAAAACGACTGAAACAGCAGCACCACAGCATTTAACAAACAATAATTAACTGAACAATATTGCTGAATAATTTATACTGGACATGGCCCGATCCCTTTCATTGACGGTTATTTAACGCCATGAAAGGAACCCTTGCATCTAATGAGTAAATTTAGCTGCCAAAGCCATTTACATCAAGAACTTACTGGTAAACAACAAGTTACATCCCATGAATATAAACGTCGCTGATTTGTTAAACGGGAATTACATTCTGCTTTTATTCGTGGTTCTTTCATTAGGACTTTGCCTGGGGAAATTACGTCTAGGTTCGGTACAACTTGGTAATTCTATTGGTGTTTTAGTCGTCTCGCTATTACTCGGACAACAGCATTTTTCGATTAATACCGAAGCGCTCAGTCTGGGATTCATGCTATTTATTTTTTGTGTCGGCGTTGAGGCGGGGCCAAACTTCTTCTCCATTTTTTTCCGTGACGGTAAAAATTATTTAATGCTAGCGCTGGTGATGGTGGGCAGCGCACTGATTTTAGCGCTATTGCTGGGTAAGTTCTTTGGCTGGGGTATCGGTTTGACGGCCGGCATGCTCGCCGGTTCGATGACCTCGACGCCGGTGCTGGTCGGGGCCGGCGATACGCTACGCAATACCATCAGCCTGGGTTCGCAACTTGGTATCGAACAGGATCGTCTCAGCCTCGGCTACGCCCTGACCTATCTGATTGGACTGGTGAGCCTGATTATCGGCGCGCGTTACCTGCCTAAACTGCAACATCAGGATCTGCCGACCAGCGCTCAGCAAATCGCCCGTGAGCGTGGGTTGGATGCCGATAGCCAACGAAAGGTGTATCTGCCGGTGATCCGCGCCTACCGTGTCGGCCCGGAACTGGTGGCCTGGGCCGACGGCAAAAATCTGCGCGAACTGGGCATTTATCGCCAGACAGGTTGCTACATTGAACGAATCCGCCGTAACGGAATTCTGGCCACCCCGGATGGCGATGCAGTGCTGCAACTCGGTGATGAGATTGCGCTGGTTGGCTATCCCGATGCGCACGCCTGCTTGAACCCGAACTTCCGCGACGGAAAAGAAGTCTTCGATCGCGACCTGCTGGATATGCGTATCGTCACCGAAGAGATCGTGGTGAAAAATCATAATGCTGTCGGCAAACGACTCAGCCAGCTTAAGCTGACAGACCACGGCTGCTTCCTCAACCGCATTATCCGCAGTCAGATCGAGATGCCGATTGATGATAGCGTCGTACTGAATAAAGGCGATGTGTTGCAAGTCAGTGGTGATGCCCGTCGGGTAAAAAGCGTCGCCGACCGCATCGGATTTATTTCAATTCACAGTCAGGTGACCGACCTGCTGGCGTTTTGCGCCTTCTTTATTATCGGCATTATGATCGGTCTGATCACCATTCAATTCAGCAATTTTACCTTCGGTATCGGGAATGCCGCTGGTTTGTTGTTTGCCGGGATCATGCTGGGCTTTCTGCGGGCCAACCACCCGACATTCGGCTATATTCCGCAAGGTGCGCTGAATATGGTGAAAGAGTTCGGTCTGATGGTGTTTATGGCGGGCGTAGGCCTAAGCGCAGGCAGTTCGATTGGCAGCAGCGTTGGCGATATCGGCGTACAAATGCTGGTATCAGGATTGATCGTTAGTTTGGCGCCGGTGGTGATCTGTTTCCTATTCGGGGCATATGTGCTGCGCATGAACCGGGCATTGTTGTTTGGCGCCATGATGGGAGCCAGAACCTGCGCCCCCGCAATGGAAATTATCAGCGATACCGCACGCAGTAATATTCCGGCGTTGGGATACGCGGGAACCTATGCGATCGCCAACGTATTGTTGACGCTGGCCGGTTCACTGATCGTGATTATCTGGCCGGAATTACCGGGATAATAAAAATGTAAAAAATTGTCAATATTTCTTAGAAATGGCAGAACTTTTTCACCGGGCGGCAGTCTGAATCTGTGCCACTGCTTTTCTTTGATATCCCCATATTGAGGAGCCCGTCGTTCACGCCATTCAGGTTCAAGAACGATGGGCCTTTTCTTTTTCTGAGGCAGGGTTAATTATCTCACTCCGCAAAAATATCGAATCCGAATCAAACAGTTAACCGAACCAACTACCAAACCACTGCTGAACTTTCATCATCACGTTATCCCATAGTCGGCTAAAGAAACCGGACTGCGGGATGTCGTCCAGCGCTACCAGCGGGCGTTGTCCGATGCTCTTGCCATCGAGTTGGAAATCAATCGTACCGACCACCTGATTTTTTGCCAGCGGAGCGGACAACTGGGGTTGCAGCAACGTAAAACTGGCTTTCAGGTTTTTTATCTGCCCTTTGGGGATGGTCAAGGCCGCGTCCTCAGCCACACCAAGCCGCGCTTCTTTTTGTGTGCCAAACCAGACGCGCTGCGTGGTGAAAGGCGCACCGGCTTTGATTGGCGTGATCGTTTCAAAGAAGCGGAAGCCCCAGGTCAGCAGCTTTTCACTTTCACGGAAGCGAATGCCATCCGTTTCAGCCCCTAAAACCACAGAAATCAGACGCATATCGCCTTGCTTCGCGGACGCCACCAGATTGTGTCCCGCCCCGTTGGTATGACCGGTCTTGATGCCGTCTACATTAAGATTGGTGCTCCACAGCAAGCGGTTGCGGTTGGGTTGACGGATGTTGTTGAAGGTAAACTCTTTTTCTTTGTGCAGCGCATACTCTTCCGGCACATCGCGGATCAGCGCCTGTCCCAATAACGCCATATCACGGGCAGTGCTATATTGGTCAGGCGCATCCAGACCGTGTACGGTTTGAAACTGGGTATTGGTCAGTTGCAGTGCTTTAACATAGTTGTTCATCAGGCTGACGAACGCATCCTGACTGCCTGCAACATAGTCCGCAAGCGCGATGCTGGCATCATTGCCCGACTGAATAACAATGCCTTTATTTAATTCAGATACCGGGATGCGGTCGCCGGGTTTGAGAAACATCAGCGATGAACTAAGCAGTACCGGATTTCCCGTCGCCCAGGCATCCCTTCCGACGGTGACTTCATCCGTCGGGCTGATCTTCCCGGTTTTAATCGCCTGTCCAATCACATAGCTGGCCATGATTTTTGTCAGGCTGGCCGGATCAAGACGCTCATCGGCATTGCCTTCCGCCAGCACTTTGCCGCTATGATAATCCATCAAAATAAAGGCCTTAGCCTCAATCTGGGGTACGGCAGGCAATTGTTCCGCCTGCAATGTCGGGGTCAGCCCCACGAGTAATACTGTTCCCGCCGTAAAGGATTTTAGCCTGGTTAGGAAAATAGTTGTCTTCATGAGATCGCCACGATATCCATAGGTTGTTAAAAACACTTAATTTTCAATATGTTTTGCAAAACTTAGTAATATTTAAAGGTAACGCGCCATGTTTCCCAAGGAAACCATTTAATCTGTAAAGATAGTCAAAGAAATGAAAAGGAATAAAAAATCGCCGGGAGCGATTTTTAACGTCACGCAGTGACGGCCCCGTAGGGTGGCGGGCAGGAATATCACAAAGGTATGCGCCATTGAAAAATGAGGAAGTGCAGGTTGCAACGCGGGCCGAGTCTTAACCTTAATAAAAAACTTAACCCGCGCTTATTCAGAAACGTGTGCCAGTGGACTTATCGCCGCTCACGTTTATCCGCTCGTTTTGCCATCCAGTCACCCAGCGTTTGCACAATCTGCACCAACACCACCAGTGCAATAACGGTGACAATCATTACCTCGGTTTCATAACGGTAATAGCCGAAACGGATTGCCAGATCGCCGACACCGCCGCCGCCCACAATGCCCGCCATCGCCGAATAACCGATCAGACTCACTAAATAACTGCGCCTATTACCGCTCCACTTTTGTTAGTCCAGGTTTGTTGCCTGGGAAAGGTGATGCGGTTTTAATAAATTGTCTGACATTTTT
>NZ_QNRY01000035.1 GCF_003315515.1 Brenneria salicis ATCC 15712 = DSM 30166
AGAATCCGAAGTTTCGTGTTATTTATCAGCCGGTTTACTCGCCCTGGGTAAATCATGTTGAACGGCTGTGGCAGGCGCTGCACGAAACGATAACCGGAAACCACCAGTGCCGCTCAATGTGGCAGTTACTGAAAAAAGTGCGTCACTTTATGAATACTGTCAGCCCATTCCCCGGTGGGAATCATGGGTTGGTAAAAATGTAGCGATATTAGGATCAGTTATTTAGTATTAAGAGGTGATTTGAAATCATATATTCGCCCTGTGTTATCAAAATTTAAATATCCATTTACTTCACTCATAATATATCCTCTTAACACACATTCCTTAATCAAGGACGGTAAATTAACCCGCTAATAAAGAACATCTTCTTTATATCAATATTATAAAAATAGTATCCATTAGTGCGTCACAGAACCAGCGTCAAGCTTTAGCGAAAGCTTTCGGCCATCTGAAATCTTCATTTCAATAAGATCGCTTTGCGTTACTTGCATCAGTGAAAAACATAGCCTCATTATCAATGCAATATTTCTTCCGGGGGTAGCTGACTGCTGAGTATGCTGGCTTTAAGCTGATTATTGAGTTGAGTGATAAGATCGTCTTTATTTTCCATTTACAACCTCCGTGTGTGGACTTCACTGAAATTAATATAGAACAAAGCGGAATAATCAACAATAGCGTTTAAAGCAAGAGATAAGTCCAGACGTCAAACATTAAGATTGACGCCTGAATTAAATTGTCTACAACGCTATCTGCTCCATCGCCTGTAATATTCGCTTGTCCGAAATAGGAAACGGCGTTCCTAATTGCTGGGCAAAATAGCTAACCCGGAGTTCCTCAATCATCCAGCGGATGGCTTTTACGTCATCATCCTCGCGCCGTTCGGCGGGCAGTTTATTCCACCACTGTTGCCACGCGTGTTGCACCTGTTCAACTTTCAGCATCTGCGCCCGATCGCGGTGGACATCCTGGGCCAGCTTTTCCAGCCGGCGCTCGATTGCCTGTAGATAACGCAGCACATCCGGCAGACGACGCCAGCCATTGGCGGTAACGAAGCCACGAAACACCAGACCGTTGATCTGATTTTTGATGTCGCTCAGCGCCAGCGCCAGCGTCATATCAATGCGCCCTTTCAGGCGTTTGTTGATGGCGAATACCGTCGTCAGAATCTGCTCCACCTGCCGGGCGATATCCACCACCGTCTCGTTAAGTTCCGCCCGCACTTTTTCATGCAGTTGCCGGAACGCCTCTTCCTGCCATACCGGGCCGCCAAACTCGGTAATCAGCTTATCGACGGCGCAGGCAATACAGTCGTCGATCAGATCGAGCACTTTACCGTAAGGATTGAAATACAACCCCAGCTTTGCCTTGTTGGGTAACTTCTCGTGCAAGTATTTGATTGGCGAAGGAATATTCAGCAACAGCAAGCGCCGCAAGCCTTTACGCATCATCTGTTGTTGTTGATACGGCGTATCAAATAAACGGATCGCCACACTGTCCTTTTCATCCACCAATGCAGGGTAAGCTTTTACCGAATAACCGCCCCGTTTTTGCTCGTAGCAATCAGGCAGCGAACCAAAACTCCAGACATGCAGGTTGCCTTGTTCCAGTCCGTCATCGACCACAGCGGAGAGCGTCTGCTGGACTTTATCTTTCAATTGATCCTTCAGCGCGTTCAGATCTTTCCCTTCCCGCAGGGCGCGATTTTTCTCGTCCACCACGCGGAACGTCACTTTAAGATGATCGGGCACCTGTTCCCATTGCCATTCCTCGCGCGGTACGCTCACGCCCGTCATCAGCCGTAATTCACGCTCCAACGCCTCCAGCAGACTTTTTTCCAGCGGTGTGGCGCGCGCCAGAAACGCGTCGGCGTAATTGGGCGCTGGTACAAAATTGCGGCGTATCGGTTTCGGCAGCGATTTGATCAGCGCGATAACCAGTTCGCGGCGCACGCCGGGAATTTGCCATTCAAACCCTTCGTCACGCACCTGATTGAGAATAGGCAACGGAATATGCGCCGTCACGCCATCGGCGTCCGTACCCGGCTCAAACTGATAAGACAAGCGCAGCTTCAGGTTGCCCTGATGCCAGAAATTCGGATAGTCCAGCGCGCTTATGTTGTCCGCGCCTTCTTTGATCAGCATGTTTTTTTCAAAGTTCAGCAGATCCGCATTCTCATAGCTGGCCGTTTTCCACCACTGGTCAAAATGACGGGCGGAAATGATATCGTGCGGCAACCGCTGGTCGTAAAAGGCAAACAGCGTTTCATCGTCCACCAGAATGTCGCGGCGACGCGATTTATTCTCCAGTTCCTCGACTTCAGCCAGTAATTTCAGGTTAGCGCGGAAAAACGCATGGCGCGTCTGCCAGTCCCCTTCCACCAGCGCGTGACGAATAAACAACTCACGCGCCAGAACGGGATCGATCTGGCTGTAATTCACTTTACGCGCCGCCACAATCGGTGAGCCGAACAACGTGACTTTTTCCTGCGCCATCACGGTGCCTTGCGCTTTTTCCCAGTGCGGATCGCTGTAGCTGCGCTTGATCAGGTGCTGGGCCAGCGGCTCAATCCATTCCAGTTCAATGCGGGCGGCGATCCGTCCCCATAAACGACTGGTTTCCACCAGTTCGGCCACCATCGTCCATTTCGGCGATTTTTTGAACAGGCCTGAGCCGGGGAAAATAGCGAAACGTGTGTTGCGCGCGCCGCTGAACTCCTGCTTGTCGATATCTTTTTGACCAATATGCGACAGCAGCCCCGTCAACAACGCGCAGTGAACGCTGCGGTAATCGGCAGGTTCGCTGTTTATCGGTAATCCCAGTTCTTTCACCACCTGACGCAATTGCGTGTAGATATCCTGCCACTCACGCACTCGCAGATAGTTGAGATAATCGCTGCGGCACAGCCGACGAAACTGGCTGGAAGATAACGCTTTTTGCTGTTCCCGCAGATAGTTCCACAGATTGACGAACGCCAGAAAATCGGAGTCTTTATCGACGAAACGGCGATGTTTTTCATCCGATGCCTGCTTTTTATCCAGCGGACGTTCGCGCGGGTCCTGAATGGACAGCGCGGCGGTAATGATCATCACTTCACGCACGCAGCCCGTGACGCGGGCTTCCAGCACCATGCGCGCCAAACGGGGATCGATGGGCAGTTGCGCCAATTGGCGTCCCTGCGGCGTCAGATGATAGTGGCCGTTTTCCGCCAGTTGGATCGCGCCCAGTTCTTCCAATAATCGCACGCCATCCTGAATGTTACGTTTATCCGGCGCTTCAACAAACGGGAACGCCGCGATATCCCCCAGCCCAAGCGCCGTCATTTGTAAAATAACCGAGGCCAGATTGGTGCGCAGAATTTCCGGATCGGTAAAGGCCGGACGGGACAAAAAATCCTGTTCGGCATAGAGGCGGATACAGATGCCGGCGGCGACACGTCCACACCGTCCTTTACGCTGGTTGGCCGACGCCTGGGAAATGGCCTCAATCGGCAAACGCTGGACTTTGGTGCGGAAGCTGTAACGGCTGATACGCGCCGTGCCGGGATCAATCACATAGCGGATACCCGGCACCGTCAGCGAGGTTTCCGCCACATTGGTCGCCAGCACAATACGTCTGCCGTGATGCGACTGGAAAACCCGGTTCTGCTCCTGATTGGACAACCGGGCATACAGCGGCAGGATTTCGGTATGCGGCAAATTCAGCCGCGTCAGCGCATCGGCGGTATCGCGGATTTCCCGTTCTCCGCTCATAAAGATCAGGATGTCGCCCGGCCCTTCCCGACTCAACTCATTTACCGCATCAAAGATAGCCTGTAATTGATCGCGATCGCTGTCTTCGGCCTCTTCCACCACCGGGCGATACCGAACCTCCACCGGATAGGTGCGGCCAGATACCTCGATGATCGGCGCACGGTCAAAATGGCGGGAAAAGCGCTGCGGATCGATGGTCGCGGAGGTAATGATGATTTTTAAATCCGGGCATTTGGGCAGAAGTTGACGCAAGTAACCCAGAATAAAATCAATATTCAGGCTGCGCTCGTGCGCTTCATCGATGATCAGCGTGTCATACTGCATTAACAGCCGATCCTGTTGAATTTCAGCCAGCAGTATCCCGTCCGTCATCAGCTTGACCAGGGTATTATCGCCCACCTGATCGTTAAAACGGACTTTATAGCCCACGCAACCGCCAAGCGGCGTTTCCAGTTCAGACGCGATGCGATCGGCCACGGTTCTAGCCGCTAAACGTCGGGGCTGGGTATGGCCGATCAAGCCACGCACGCCGCGTCCCAGTTCAAGGCAGATCTTCGGAAGCTGGGTGGTTTTCCCCGAACCGGTTTCCCCCGCCACAATGATGACCTGATGTTCACGCAGTGCGTTCAGGATCACATCTTTCTTCTGGCTGACCGGCAGTTGTTCGGGATAATGAATAGCCGGACGGCCCGCCTGCCGATGGTTCACCTTGTGCCGCGCGGCAACAATCTCCCCCTCAATTTCCTGAACAATCGCCGTCTGCGCCTGTGGGTTGCCGACCTTTGCCGCACTCTGTATACGACGGCGCAGACGTTGCTGATCGCGGAGCATTAACTCACTTAACTGCGTAGATAATGCGCTGAGCGGTGATTTCACGTTGCTGATTCCTTAATACTTTTCTTGCCTGTTACGGGCCAAATTTATGCCCTGATCCCAGTCACTTAAACCGGAACAATTTTCGGCGTGCATGGTAGCACATCACAGTCGGCGGCTCTAACCACGCTAATGCCTGCTTGTTCAATAAAATCGAATAATGCGCTCGAATATTTGCACTTTCAACCACGATGGCGCCCGCCTAAGATGAAGCGCAGCAAAGGACGCCGTACGGCGTCCGACCTCAAACAACGTAAGGAATTGGCAATGAGCAACGTATTGATTCTTAAATCAAGTATCCTGGCGGATTTTTCTCAGTCCAACCAACTGGCCGATTATTTCAGCGCCCAATCGCAAACCGCGCATCCCGCTGACAGCATTACCGTGCGTGATTTGGCCGCCCAACCGGTTCCGGTGCTGGATGGCGAACTGGTCGGCGCCCTGCGTCCTTCCGATGCGCCGCTGACGCCGCGTCAACAGGAAGCCTTAACGTTGTCTGACGCGTTGATTGCCGAATTGCAGGCCCATGACGTTATCGTGATTGCCGCGCCGATGTACAACTTCAACATCCCGACGCAATTGAAAAACTATTTTGACCTGATCGCCCGCGCTGGCGTGACGTTCCGCTATACTGAGCAAGGCCCTGAAGGTCTGGTGAAAGGTAAACGCGCCATCGTGCTGACCAGCCGCGGCGGTATCCATAAAGGCACGCCGAACGATTTGCTGGAACCCTATCTGCGCGTGTTCCTGAGCTTCATCGGCATGACCGATGTTGAGTTTGTTTTCGCTGAAGGTATCGCTTACGGCCCGGATGTCGCCCAAAAAGCGACGGAAGAGGCGAAAGCGCAACTGTCTCAGTTTGCCGCGGCGTAACCCTGTTTCATTATTAACGACTCTGCCACTAAATTACCTGTCATTAGTGTTGTGTTCTGGATGTCTTATTGCGCGCCTTCAGGCGCGCTTTTTTTTACCTTTTCACTCACGGCGTTATCCGATTTTTCCAATAACTGCGTGGCCTCTTTATCCGCGCTGATGTGGATTTCATGCGCAATCTTCACATTCATGTTAATCGTGATCGGCTCTTTCGGTGCGGCCAGTTCGATACGCGGCACACAGCCTGTCAGTAGACATACCGCGCAGACAGCGGCCTGAATGCTACCGTTATACTTCATGGCGCTATCCCGAATTTATTCATTTGCCTGTTGCTCCAACGTATCCTGCAAATTATCGCCAAAACGTAAACTCCGCCATAACTGGAAAATATTTTCCTGATGACGATAGTTGAGAATGACTTGCCGATCCGCACTTAACAGCGGGTTTTTCCCCTGAATTTGCGAAACCAGCAACAGTTCGCCCTGATTGCTCAAATCCACTGTGGCAGTGGATTGGTCGATTTCCAGATAACGCACCCAGTTAATCACCGCGCCGGTGACCCTATTTTTGCGCTCCAACTCATCGGCCAACGTTTTATCCAGCCGCAGCGTCAGGAAACGATCATTAGTAAACCGCCCGCCCTGAATCAGCTTATCGGGATGGTTAAAATTCAGCGGCAACACGCCGCTGACCCGCCCCGACATCGCAAACTGTTTCAGTTTCAACGCGCTAATCAATTCGCTAAGCTCCACGCTTTTCACCGCAAACAACGCGTCTTCACGCTGCGGCCAACGCAAGGCCGACAAACTGATGTGTCCGCCTAACGCATCCATGCTGGTCTGCGATATCATCAACGGTTGTTGCTCGCTGTAAGGATAGAAACCTTGCAGATCAAGGCGGATATCCGTCATGCGAAACAGGTTATCCAGCATGGCGATGCGTAACGTCGCTGGTTGTTTGATGCCGAATGCCCAACGCTGATTTTCCAGACGGTAAGGTAGCACAAAGTTGACGCCGCCCACTTCGCCGTCCTGCAACCAGAGTCCGCCGTTCTGCACCACCCAATGTCCACCGGCGCGGAATCCTTGCCCTTGCGCGGCGGAAAATGCCGCCTGCGCATAGAACTGTCCGGCGCGAATATTCATTTTCAGTTTTTCTGAAAGCAAGGGCTGAAACACCGTCAGCGGCTGACGCGGCCACCAGGCATTGCCGCGCAACCGCTCGCCGTCCCAGCGTCCGCGCAGGGTTATCGGGCCAATGTTCCGCGCCTGTAACGCTCCTTTCATCAGAAAGTCGCTGGGATCATTACCCTGCAAACTCAAACTTATCAATGCAGGTGGAAGATAGCCGCCATTGCGGAAATTCACTTGTTGTGACGCCAGTTGCAACGCGCCCTGAAAATGCGCGCCCGGTCTGGCTCGTTGCCAACGCACGGGCTCGACGATAGTCAGCCGCGGCTGGTGAACCGTCACCAGTCCGTAGCCAAGCTGATCCAATCCACTCGACAACTGACTCACTTCAATCAGCGTATTCTGCCAGCGACCATGCCCCGCCACGTCCCAATTTGCTTTTAGCGGCGGCAATTGTCCGCTGCCCCAATAGCGCCACTGCCAGCGTCCTTTGTCAGGCCAGAAATCCTGCGCTTTTCCGTCCAGATGCAGGTTGAACCGCCCCCAATAGGTATGATGGGCCTTAACGATGGCCTGCAACCGTCCATTCACCCCACTGGCGCTGATCCGCACGCCGGCCAACGGCCAGCGCGCTTCCTCAAGCCGTGCCTGTGGCCCCAGCGCACCCCAGGCGCGCAGTAGCCCGCCGGGTAAAATCGACAGTTCCAGGTTTAATAAAGAGCCTTGCAGTATGCCCGGCAGCGATGCGGTCAATGATAAGTCTGACAGATTGGCCTGACCGGTTAACTGAAAACGCAACTCACTGTCAATCAGCCCCAGATGGCCCGGCCCCAGCACCAGAACCGCGTTGGCTTTGCCGTTATGCCCTTGCGTCAGCATATTCATTCGCGCGTCGATGCGCGTTTTTTCCAACCCCTGCCGCCAGTTTTGCAACGTGAGCGAAATTCGTCCCGACAGCGGTTGTGCGGCATAAGGCCAGCGCCAGACGCCGTTGCTCACCTGGATCTGCTCGGCGGATAAGCGCCACGGCAGCGAGACCAGCGGCTCGTTATCGCCCCTCGCCCGTAGCGACAATTCCCCCTGCTGGCGCTGCCAGCTTAGCCGCATGGAAACCGGCTCCGGCGTTTGATCGCCGTCAAGCTGACCGCTAAGCTCACCTTGTACCGGCGCTTGCGTCAGCGTATCAGCCAGATCGAGCTCACCGCTCAATTGCAAGCGGATGTAGCCCGCCGGCGTCGCCAGCATGCCGTCGCGTAAGCTCAGATGTTGTTGGCTCAGCGCGGCCTGAAACGCCAGTTGATCACCTTGATAATGCAACGTCTGCTGTTGATCGCCATCGGTACTGAACCGCACGCGTCCAGAGTAATCCTGCCAGGGTTGCAACGTAAATGTTCCAATCGTGATATCGCCAGCCGGTAAACGCCGTTGCCACAGGGAAAGACGTGCGGGCGTCGTCTCGCTATCAGATGCCAGTTGCGGCAGGCAATCGCTATTCAGCGTAACGGCATCGATATCGGCCTTCCATCGCCCGGATTGCCGTCGCAACGCCATATTCCCCACATCAAGCAGCGTACATTCGCCCACGGTGAGTCTGACGCCATCACTTTGCAACCCCCCATGAGACCAAACCGGCGTTGAACGCAACGTCAACGACATTTCCGCAGGTAACCAGATCCCGGCGATGCGAGGTAACCATTGCGGCATAGCCTGCCACGATACGAACAACAGCAGAAGTAACAGTGCCATGCCGGGTAACGCGTATTTTTTAATCATTCGTAGAGATTAAGCATCCGGTAGAATCCGTCAAAACTTGCGCCATAATCAGATGTTTGTTTTTTATACAATCGGCGCGCATTATCTTGACCAAGAAACGCCCCATGGCTCACACCTGGCATCATATAATCCGCCACCCGGATATGCCACCATCAGGGCAAGTATTATAGGCTGTCCGCATCGATAGGCCGACCACGCCCCCAAATAAACCCACGCCGCATTCCAGATAATGACCGACAAAATATTACGGGCGGTTAATCAGTCGGGTATGAATTTCCGTACCTTTGTGGATGATGTGAATAACAAACTGGTCGAACTGAACTGCGCCTGTCGCGAGATTGCGGCTGGCAACCATACGCTCAGCCAACGCTGTGATGATACCGCTCAAAGTCTGCAAAATACCGCCTCATCAATGGAACAATTGACCGCGACCATCAAAAGCAACGCCTCCGCCTCTCAGTTGGCGACACGCTGTGCGGAAGACGCCAACGTCGAGGTAGAGGTCGGCGATAGCGCCGTCAATCAGGTTACCGATACGATGGTGACCATGACTCGCTCCAGCAAAGAAATTACCGATATTATCAATGTGTTGAATAACCTGGCCTTCCAGACCAACATTCTCGCGCTGAACGCCGCCGTTGAAGCCGCCCATGCCGGTGAACAAGGCAAGTGCTTTGCCGTAGTTGCGGGTGAGGTGCGTATTCTGGCGCAACGCAGCGCGCAGGCGGCAAAAGATATCGCCGCCATTATCGAAACCACCATAGACAACATCAATACCAGCGACAAACTGGTAAATCATACCAGCGAGTCGATGAATAATATTCTGACGCAGGTTCAGCAGGTAACGCAGTTGGTGAACCAAATCAGTCTGGCGACCCATGAGCAATCGCAAGGGCTGGGACAAATTAACGATGCGGTTAACAACATCGACGAACTGCCCCGCCAGAACACGATACTGGCCAGCCATTCCAGCGCCGCCATCAGCAGCCTGGAACAACAAATCGCCACCATTCCGGAAGCGGTCTCCGTCTTCAGCATCCCCCGCTAATTGCAGTGTTCTCCTGTCACGGACCGTTATGCTTTTGTGAGGTAACGGTATGTCCCCTGACTCTTTTCTGATAGCTTAAACAGAGAATTTTTGGCAGAAAGATGCGATGAAACTGGCAATCTATAGCACCAAGCAATACGACCGTAAATATTTAGAGCAAGTGAATCAACAATTTGGCTATCAGTTGGAATTTTTTGATTTCATGCTGACATCGCGCACGGCCAAAACCGCGGCGGGCTGTCAGGCGGTATGTATTTTCGTCAATGACGATGGCAGCCGCGAAGTATTGGCGGAACTGGCGCAACTGGGCGTTAAAACCCTGGCGCTGCGCTGTGCCGGTTTCAATAATGTCGATCTGGAAGCGGCCAGAGAATTGGGCATCAAGGTGGTGCGTGTTCCGGCGTATTCACCGGAAGCGGTGGCTGAGCACGCCGTTGACTTGATGCTGTGCCTTAACCGCCGCATCCATCGCGCTTACCAGTGCACCCGAGACGCTAACTTCTCCCTGGAAGGGTTGATTAGTTTCAACATGCACAACCGTACCGCCGGCATTATCGGTACAGGGAAAATCGGCATTGCCACCATGCGCATTCTGAAAGGTTTCGGTATGCGCCTGCTGGCGTTTGATCCCTACCCGAATCCTCAGGCGCTGGAACTGGGGGCGGAATATGTCGATCTGAAAGCGCTTTATGCCCGCGCCGATGTGATTTCACTGCACTGCCCGCTCACGCCGGAAAACCACCATCTGCTCGATCGCAACGCCTTTTCACAAATGAAAGACGGCGTGATGATTGTCAACACCAGCCGGGGCGGATTAATTGACTCGCAGGCGGCGATTGATGCGCTGAAACAGCAGAAAATCGGGGCACTGGGCATGGATGTTTATGAGAATGAACGGGATTTGTTCTTTACCGATAAATCAAACGACGTCATTCAGGACGATGTTTTCCGCCGCTTATCCGCTTGTCACAATGTGCTGTTTACCGGCCATCAAGCCTTTCTGACCGAGGAAGCTTTGACCAGCATCTCCCAGACAACGCTACATAAACTGAAACAAATCAGTCAGGATGAACCCTGCGAGAATCTGCTGAACCCCTGAACGCCAACCTGCGGCAGTCTCAGGCTGCCGCAATGTCAGCCTGCGGGACACGTCCCGTTCATCACCGCGCGTTCGTCGCAACGTTTGCCATTCGCCAATTGGCAGGTGCCTACGCTGGCGCCATCCAATTGACGGGAGAGGGCCATCGTTCCGCCAATCAATGTGCAGTTGACGTCCAACGGGGTGCTGCTTTTCAGCAGTACAACCGAATTTTCATCTAATGCGGGATCCCGTTTATCGACAGCCGCGGCTTTTTCGCCGCCGCTGCACCCCGCCAATACCAGTGCGGCCACAGTAACCAGCCATTGATACCCTTTCATTGTCTTGGCTCCAAATCGTGTGGATGACATCACCCGACGCAAGGCATTGCATCGGGTGATATCGGATAAATCTTAGGATGAAGAATATATTTACCACACCTTATTCGCCGTCACATCAATAAATGCCCCGCGACGATGAAAAACCGGGCGTGGTGCGCGGGAAAAGCAATCTGCCTCAAAAGACTATACGCCGTCCGGCAGCTTGGAACGCATCATCTCCTTTCGATCAATCTTTCCGCCATCCGTGATGAACGTGCCGTCACCAACAGCATGAAGCATGCGCTTCTCAGGGCGCGTGTCATCGAAATAGGCAGCAAGGCCCTCCAGCACCAGAATGCCGTGTCGTTCGATAATATCGACAACCCGACACTCAATATTGGCCAGACACTCCTTGATGAGCGGCGCCCGAACATGCTTACCCCGCTGCGGGGTGAGGTCAAACTGGTGAAACTTATCGGTGTCCTGCCCGGAACATATGCCAACGCCAATCACCGTATCGATCATATCGACGGTGGGAATGGCAATGACGCACTCCCTGGATGTTTGAAGTGCGGTATAAGAATAGTTCCACGGCCCCGTCGTTATGGCGAAAGTGGCTGAAAAATCCAGAACCATTGTCCATGTGATGGTCATCACGTTATCCTGCTGACCATTGTTCGTCGTCACCAGAACAACCGGCCCCGGCTCAATCAATGTGAACGCTTTCTCAAGCGGAAGACTTTGCATGATTTCATCCTCCTTTTAGCCCTCGGTCATCGTTTTTAGCCTGTGGTCAAGTATAGGCGTCAGCGCAGGCAAAAATGAGAACCCGATATCAGTAACGCGCATGCGCCATCAGGCGATTATCCAATAGCGCTATAAAACGAACTGGTATTCGTCGTCGTAATCCGTACCATACACGTCATACTTATGCAAATATCATCCAATGCATGCCGTAAATTATTTTGCCGCAGTGATACCCCTTGCCAAAGAGCATATGTAAAATGTCAGAAAAACAAGAGCTTAATCCAAAACAACAATACAATCTCAACAAACTTCAGAAGCGTCTGCGTCGTAACGTCGGGGAAGCCATCGCGGATTTCAATATGATTGAAGAAGGCGACCGTATCATGGTTTGTCTGTCCGGCGGCAAAGACAGCTTCACCATGTTGGAAATTCTGCGCAATCTGCAACAAAGCGCGCCGGTTAATTTTTCACTGGTCGCCGTCAATCTGGACCAGAAGCAACCCGGTTTTCCTGAGCATGTATTGCCGCAATACCTTGAGCGTATCGGCGTTGAATACAAGATCGTCGAAGAAAATACCTATGGCATTGTGAAAGAGAAAATTCCAGAAGGAAAAACCACTTGCTCACTGTGCTCGCGCCTGCGCCGCGGTATTCTGTATCGCACGGCCAGCGAATTGGGCGCGACCAAAATCGCGCTGGGTCACCACCGTGACGATATTCTGCAAACGCTGTTTCTGAATATGTTCTACGGCGGAAAATTGAAAGGCATGCCGCCGAAACTGATGAGTGACGATGGCAAGCATGTGGTGATCCGTCCACTTGCCTACTGTCGTGAGAAAGATATCGAACGCTTTGCCGACGCGCGCCAGTATCCGATCATCCCCTGTAATCTCTGTGGTTCACAGCCTAATCTGCAACGTCAGGTGATCAAAGATATGCTGCGGGACTGGGATAAACATTATCCTGGCCGTATCGAAACCATGTTCAGCGCGATGCAGAATGTGGTGCCTTCTCATCTCGCCGACCATACGCTGTTTGATTTTAAAAGCATTCAACACGGCGGCGAAGTGATTGACGGCGGCGATTTGGCGTTCGATCGCGAAACGTTGCCATCGCAGCCGGTTGGCTGGCAACCGGAAGATGATGAGGATACCCCGTCTCAGACCAGGCTCGATGTACTGGAAATCAAATAAAGAATTAAAAACGAAATGGGTACTGAGGTGGAAAGCCCAAAAAAATGCCGACGAAATCGTCGGCATGGTGTGAATCAATTGTGCTATGCAGTAATTCAAAAAAGGAAGTAAGACAATTTGGAGCGCAACGCCCATCGCTTGACGTTGCATTCACCTGCACGAAGGATAGTGCCGTACTGTTATGTGAAAAATGTTGATATTGCTCAAGTTAACCGTGAGTTTTCCGCTAACCGGTAAACTGTGTGATAAAACGCACAATAACTATTCGTTGACACTCATAACCATTTACTGCGTTTTAACCACCATGCAACGCCGCAAACCAATAGTACCAACATCAAACAGAACGTTGCGAAGCCAAATCGGGAGTCGCCCCCCGGAATCCCCCCCAAATTGACGCCAAATAGCCCGGTAAGAAACGTTGTCGGTAGGAAAACCATCGCCAGCAGCGACATAGTGTAGGTTCTGCGACTCAGCGCCTCCGTTATCTGTGTGGTAATTTCATCTGATAACACAGCGGTACGCGCAATACTTGCATCCAGATCTTCCAGCCCGCGCCCCAGTCTATCGGCGATTTCCTGCATTCGCCGCCGATCGTCATCCTGCATCCAGGGCAACTTCTCACCGGAAAGGCGCGAAAAAACATCGCGCTGCGGCGTCATATAGCGTCGTAATACAATTAACTGCTTGCGAATGAGCGCCAGTTCTCCGCGCGGCATGATTTTTTGCTCCAGCAAGTTCTCTTCCAGATCGATGATTTTTTCATGTAAATCATCAATAAACTCACTGGTATGGTCGGTGATCGACTCCGCAATCGATACCAGCCAGCTTCCGCTGTCGGTCGGTCCGATCCCTTCTTTGAGTTCGGTCAACACTTCATCAATAGCCAGCACTTTACGCCGCCGCGTCGAAATAATGAGCTTATCGGTAATAAAAACCCGGATCGCGACCAGTTGGTCAGGGCGGGCATCCGCATTCAGGTTGATGCTGCGCAGCGTAATCATTGTGCCATCACCCAGCCGGGTGACTCTGGGACGAACGCTCTCGCCGGATAGCGCGTCACGCACGCTGTCCGGCACCAGATGGGTATCGCTCAACCAACGGGCGCTGATTGGCAGCGTCGAATCGAGATGCAACCAGCAAGGCCGGACGCTGTTAATCACCTCTTTATCGCCGATAGGCGCCACGCCGCCTTGCCCATCTAATTGATAGGCATAAACCGCACCGGTATGTTGCAACACGTCTCCTTCAAATGATTCCATGCTTGCCTCAATGTTTCACGATATTGAGCATATGGCTGTAAGCGACATCCTCAGGATTGGTGATGGGATAGCCCTTGACCCACGGCTTGATCAAACGTCCGTTGGTGTATTGATAGATCGGTGCGATGGGCGCTTGTTCCATCAGGATTTTCTCCGCCCGGTCGTAATCGGCATTCAACAGTTTGGCATCGGTTTGATTGCCCGCCTCCTCCAGCAAACGGTCATAATCAGCGTAGTTAAACCGGGCGATATTTCCGCTGTGCCGCGACGTTAATAACGACAGGAACGTGGATGCTTCATTATAATCCCCCACCCAGGATGCTCTGACCACATCGAAATTACCGCTGTTGCGACTGTCGATATACGTTTGCCATTCCTGATTGGATAAACGCACGTTCACGCCCAGCTTGGTCTTCCACATGGAAGCAATGGCGATGGCAATCTTCTGATGGTTTTCCGATGTGTTATACAGCAGGGATAATGTCAGGGGTTTACCGGGGCCGTAGCCTGCCGCCGCCAGCAACGCTTTCGCCTGCGCATCCAACTCGGCCTGAGTATATTGCTGTAACTCGCTCTCGGTTGGCGTAAATCCGGCGGTGACATCCGGTGTAAAGTGATAGGCCGGTTTCTCGCCGGTTCCCAGCACTTTTTCCGCAATAATTTTCCGGTCGATGGCATAAGACAACGCTTTGCGCACCCGCGCATCATGGGTTGGCGCGCGCTGGGTATTAAAGGCGTAGTAATACGTTCCCAGTTGCTCAGGGGTATAGACCTGACCGGGCAGATCTTTCAACAGTTTATGATACTGGTTTTTGGGAAACGATTCGGTGATGTCGATATCCCCGGACAGATAGCGCTTTGTCGCATTCGATTCCTGATTGATCGGCACAAACGTAACTTTGGTTAACTGGGTATTGGCATGATCCCAGTAATACTCGTTTGGCGTCATCACCAGTTTTTCATTGACGACCCGCTGTTGTAGCCTGAAGGCGCCATTACCCACCAGATTACCCGGCTTGGTCCAATCATTGCCGTACTTCTCTACCGTTGCCTGATGAACCGGAAACAAGCTGAAGTTTGCCAACAGACTGACAAAATAAGGCACGGGTTTGTCAAGTTGCACGCTAAGCGTGTGATCATTAATCGCCGTGACGCCGAGTTTCTCCGCCGGCATTTTACCGTCGATAATCTGCCCGGCGTTCACTATCCCGGCAAGACGGGCAAACCAGGCAAAAGGCGATGAGTTTTCCGGTGAAACCAGACGCCGCCAGCTATAGACAAAATCTCCGGCGGTGACCGGATCGCCATTTGACCAACGGGCATCTTCACGCAGAATAAAGGTGAATGTACGGTTATCGTTGTTTTGCCAGCGCAGAGCGACAACAGGCACAATATTGCCGTTGGCGTCCTGATTGACCAGCCCTTCAAACAAATCGCGCGCCACCTGCGCTTCTGGCAAACCAACCGCTTTTATCGGATCCAACGAGGCGGGTTCATCTTTGATATGGCGTACAATTTCCTGTTTCGCGGCTAACACGGTTCCGGGCGGAACCTGCGCCGCACCAGCACTGCCTGTCAATATCGCCAAAAGCACCGCATAGCGAAAAGAATGCCCCTTTTTCATCATGATTTGACCCTTAGCGATTAAAACGCCGTTCCGTGCGATTGAATAATGTTCGGATAAGGCGGCCAGGCGCCGTCCCGAAAACCAATTAATGGTGAAATAACTGAAAAACATAATAGCTAATAAATCGCTCAGGCATCTACTTGTCATCTCCAGTCCTTGCCACGCGCGATATCAGCGCGCAAACCAAAGCGCCGGGTGAATGGATGACGAAACTTAATCCGGCCTGGGTTGTCTTTTTTCGTGAGCCACTGGTTTTTATAACGAGCCATTGCTAACGCGCTATTGCGAAACGCGCCAGCATTTTTTGTATCAATGTTGCTAATGTTGCCCTAAACTGGCCGCGTGTTAACAACCTGTAATTAAGGACGCATACATGTCACAGAACGTACATTTTCAAGGCAACCCGGTATCGCTGGCAGGATCGTTTCCCGTCAAGGGAAGCAAAGCCCCCGCTTTTACACTGGTTGGCAAAGACCTGTCAGATATCGCACTCAGTAACTATGCGGGCAAACGCAAAATCCTGAACATCTTCCCAAGCATCGATACTGGCGTTTGCGCTACGTCCGTGCGTAAATTCAACCAACTGGGTTCTGAACTGGATAACACTGTTGTTCTGTGTATCTCTTCCGACCTGCCGTTTGCGCAATCCCGCTTTTGCGGATCAGAAGGTCTGAACAACGTGGTTGTGCTGTCTACATTGCGTGGCGCCGAGTTCAAAGAAACCTATGGCGTCGCTATTGCTGACGGCCCATTGAAAGGTTTGAGCGCCCGTGCAGTGGTTGTTCTGGATGAGAACGACAATGTGCTGCATAGCGAGTTGGTGAACGAAATCACCACCGAACCCGATTACGACGCGGCGCTGGCCGTGCTGAAGTAATCACCAACAACGGCTGCGCCCGCAGCCGTTGTTTTTACTCCTCGGCCTCACCGGTCGTCTTGCGCTGACTCAGCCCATATTCCCGCAATTTATTGGCAATCGCCGTATGTGATACGCCAAGGCGTTTGGCCAGTTTACGCGTGCTGGGGTAGCTCTGGTACAGGCGGGTTAACACGGCGCGTTCAAAACGTTTGCTGATGTCATCCAGCGATCCCGCCAGCATTTCCTCGCTTTGGGGAACATCAAACGTGAAGGCCGGCAGATCGATATCCTGTATTCGCAGTTCATGGCCGTCCAACTGCGTCAAGGCCCGATAGAGGGTGTTTTTCAATTGACGGACATTGCCCGGCCATCCGTATTGCGGCAAAAACTGTCGCAAATCGGCAGCCAGTTTGGGGCGCGGAATGCCCTGCTCATCGGCAAAACGTGCGACGAACAGTTCGGTCAGCGGCATGATATCAGCCGGACGCTCACGCAGCGGCGGTAGTGTTAGCGTCAGCACATTGAGGCGGTAATAGAGATCTTCCCTGAATTCGCCGCGCTGCACCATTTCCAGCAGGTTTTTCTGCGTTGCGCAAATCACCCGGACATCCACGTGCATTTCATGATCTTCGCCCACCCGACGAAAGGTGCCGTCGTTCAGGAAGCGCAGCAATTTGGTTTGCATCTGTGCGGACATTTCGCCCACTTCATCCAGCAGCACCGATCCGCCGTTCGCCTGCTCGAAAAATCCTTTCTTGCCTTCCAGCGCATTGAGATAAGCGCCCGGCGCATGACCGTATAGTTCACTTTCCATCACTTCATCAGGTAAGGCGGCGCAGTTCAACGCCAGAAAGGGTTGTTTGCCGCGCGGCCCGCGTAAATGACAGGCGCGGGCCAGTATATCTTTGCCGGTTCCGGTATCACCGACAATCAACAGCGGCGCATCGAGCATCGCCAGCTTGCGCGCCTGCTCAACAACCTGCCGCATATTGGGGCTGACCGCTACGATGTGCGCAAACGCGTTGTCATCATTCACTGACAGATCTTGTAATTGCCGCCCCATGCGCACGGCGGATTTCAGCATCACCAGCGCGCCCGCCGTGGTCATGTTGCCTTCATCGTCGTCCAGATGAATGGGCGTCATCTCCAACAGGAAATCCTGTCCGCGGATCATCACGCGCTCCGTCACCGTCCTGCCGTGGCGTTCCAGCCCCGCCGTAACGTTATACCCCGGAATCAATGCGTCAATGGTCAGGTTGCGGATGTTCTCAGCGGACTGATCAAACAGCGTCAGCGCGGACGGATTAAACAGTTCTATCTTGCCGCGCCTGTCAAGCGAAAGCACGGGCTCAGGCATGGATTCCAGCAACGCGGACACGGCGCGGTGTTCTCGTTCCGACGGCATAAAGGCCACCGAACGAACATCGTTGACGCCTTCAATGCGGCGAATTTCCGCCATCAACACGCGAAAAGCATCAAAATCCAGCGAAGCAAAATTAAGATAAATACGACCAATGGGCGCAATCTCGATGCCGCGCAAATCAAGATTGCGCGACGCCAGAAGATCCAATAATTCGTGGGTCAGACCAATACGGTCTTCACAAAAAACTTCCAGACGCATCAACGACTACCTTCTTCAACAGGTGCGACAGGCTAATAGGCAATGATAATACCCTTTCGGCTGGCACGGATGAAGCGAAGTGGCAGCAAAAGTTGACAGTCATGGAATATTTTCCGTATTGCGCCGCCGGATCAGCGGGTTTTCTGCAAGGTTGCCTTCACCTGTCCGATCAATTCATGGCGGAAATCGCCCAGACGCGGCTTATCATCCAGCCAGGGCAACGGTCGGCACAGTTCCATCGCCTTGATGCCCAAACGCGCGGTAAGCAGGCCCGCGCCGATGCCCTGCGCTGCACGGGCGGAAAGACGCGCGGCCAAATCCTGCGACATCCAGTCCATGCCGATTTCCCGCACCAGTTCAGATGCGCCGGCGAACGCAATGTTCAGCAACACCAGACGAAACAGACGAATACGGCTGAAATAGCCTAATTCAATGCCATAGAGCGCCGCAATCCGATTGATCAGCCGCAGATTGCGCCAGGCGATAAACGCCATATCCACCAGCGCCAGCGGACTGACGGCAATCATCAGTGTGGATTCCGCCGCCGAACGGCTGATTTCCCGCCGTGCCTGACTATCCAGCACCGGTTGCACCAAGCGGGCATACAGTTCCAGCACCTCACGATCATTATGGGTTTCATGCAGAGAAGCCTGCCAACGTTGCATCACCGGATGCCCCTTATCCAGCCCGGCCTGGCGCGCCAGTTTTTCACAAAACTCACGCCCTTTTCCCACGCCGTGGCTATGCAGCAAATCACGCGCCACATCGCGTTCTTCCGACCGCTCACGCAAGCGATAAAGGCGTCGCCACTCGACGGCCAGCGATCCGACGCCCGCCGCCACAATCAGGCTGCCGGCCGCGATACCGCCCAGCGCGATCCAATCCTGCTGTATCCAGGCGTTATGCAGCGATTGCACCCCCTGCGCCACGGCGCTGACGCCAAACAGCGTCAGCCCCGCCATGACCATCCGCCGCCACAGACTGCGTTTAGGTCGCAGCGCGGCGCTGACCACTTCCTCGGCCACCCCCTCTTCCGGTACTTCCTGTTCCCGGCTGACAGGCGCAAAACGCGCGGCCTCCTGCTCGTCAAACGATACATTGGCGCGTAATTGCGGCTGAGGTTCCGCTGGCGAGGCTTTATCAAACGTCATTCGCGGTTTCAGTGGTTCGGTCATCGCAATTTATCTCCCAATAAAAACTCCATTACCGTATCCAGTCGAATGTGGGGCAACGAGGTGTCCACCGTCATTTCGCGTGGCCTAAACTCATCAAAATGAAATCCCTGTTGCTGCCAGAATGCGGCGCCCGGCAACCGGGGCGGCACTTCCCCCGGATAGACCGTCAGCGGCTGACCATCACTCAGACGGTTACCCTTCAACGCCGGAATTTTTTGTCCCTGATGGTCAACAATGCCGCTTTGGGTGGACTGAATCGACGCGATACCCGCACAATCCATGCTGATCCCTTCAAACGTGGCATTCTGCCAGGCTTCCTGCACCAGTTGCTGCAACAGGGAAACCAGATTGGCATGTTGATCGGCGGTAATGTGATCGGATTTACTGGCGGCGAACATCAGTTTATCGATACATGGCGAGAACAGGCGCCGGAATAATGTGCGCTTACCGTAGTGAAAGCTTTGCATCAGTTGGGTCAACGCCAGCCGCATATCGTTAAAAGCATGCAGTCCGCTGTTCAGCGGTTGCAGGCAATCCACCAGTACAATTTGGCGATCAAAACGGATAAAGTGATGTTTATAAAAGCCTTTCACCACCGACTGACAATAATAATCGAAGCGTTGGCGCAGCATCCCGATATTGGTTTTGGCATCGGCCTGCACCAGTTTGGCTTCGCCCCATTTATCAACTTGCGGCCACGGGAAAAACTGCAACACCGGCGCGCCGGCCAGATCGCCCGGCAGCACAAAGCGCCCCGGCTGAATGAAATGCAGCCCTTCCTGTTTACAACGTATCAGATAATCGGTGTAGGCCTGTGCAATGGCCGCAAATTGATTTTCATCGGCTGGCGCCAGCGGGTCGAGCGTCTCACACAACGACAGCCAGGGCCTGGCCCATTCGGTGCGATCGCCTTGCAGCAACCCGGCCATCTGGCGTGACCAACTGAGATAGGTTTGTTCCAGCAACGGCAAATCCAGTAGCCATTCCCCCGGATAATCCACAATTTCCAGATACAGCGTCGAGGTATCCTTGAAATGCCGCAACAACGAATCATTAGAACGATAACGCAGTGCCAGACGAATCTCACTGACGCCGCGCGTAGGCCGGGGCCAGTCTGGTGGCGAGCCATAAAGCGCCGCCATGCCCTCATCATACGCAAAACGAGGAACGCCAAGATCACGCTGCGGCACACGTTTGGCGCCCAGCAACCGGCCTTCGCGCACGGCGGAAAACAGGGGCAGATGCGCCCCGCTGTGGACATTCAGCAGTTGATTGACAAAGGCGGTAATAAAGGCGGTTTTACCACTGCGGCTCAACCCGGTAACGGCCAGCCGCAGATGACGATCAACACTGCGATTAACCAGTGAGTTTAATTCGTTTTGTAATCGCTTCATTGGATTAACCAAGGCTCCTTTTAGCGTAACGGCTTGCTGCACGGCGTCTTCCTGCCGATCATGGCTGAATTTACCGAACGTATAAATGTATTGCATGTAAATGCTTCACCGTGCAATGAACCGTCCGCCACTCAGACCGCTTAATTGATAATGAAGCATCTTATTACTCATCAGTGAAATAAATGATGTGGTTTTACAGGAAATAATGACGACGCACAAATTCGCTACTTGATGCAAATCTAGTACAGAATCATCCAGATAAAAGTAAAGCGGCGCGATTTTGTTATTGACGGCGTCTCTGTTACCGGACTCTCCGGCAACAAGATGACCGGATAACAGCAACGCCGTGGATATGATGATGTTTACAGTTGACGAAAACGGCTCTGTACGCCAAATGTCTCTGAGGTGACATAGCGCTCGATATTGCGCAGTCGCTGTTCACTGGCCATCAGGGTCGCGTCGGCGTCGTTCAGTAATTGCCCTGGCGCGCGAAACGAAACATCTTGTTCTCGGTAGCTCGCCGCCGGCGCGGGATCGAGTACGAAACTGAGCGCAAAATAAGCGACGATGGTGAAAAAGAACAGGCCGAAAATCGTCGATAACACCACAATGGCCCGCACCAGTTTCACCGGTACGTCAAAGTAGCGGGCCAGTCCAGCGCAGACGCCTTTGAACATGCCTTCTTCCGGAACGCGATATAATGTTTTACCTGACCATGTTTTCTTCATTATGATTTTCTCCATTCCGGGTGTTCTGCATCCAGAATTTCTTCCAGTGTCTGAATCCGCTCGCGCATGCGGCGGGCGTCTTCCGTTAATTGCGTCAGACGCTGCATATCGCTTTGTCCTAATTGAGCATTGTTTTGCTTACGCTGACTGTAATGTAGCCAAAGCCATATCGGTGCCACAAACAGCATGAAAATGGTCAGCGGTATGGCAAGAAACAAAGCACTCATCGTGTCTCCTTAATCATTATGTTCGCCGGTTTTGCTAAGGCTATCGCCAACCCTGACGATAGCCGGCCCGGTTATTCTGCTGATTTAACTTTAGCTTTAAGCGCGGCCAATTGCGCACTGATTTCGTCATCCGCTTTCAACTCGGAGAACTGCTGATCCAGCGATTTGTGTTTGCCCAGCCCGATACTTTCCGCTTCGGCTTCCATCGTATCAATCCGACGTTCGAACTGCTCAAAGCGCGCCATCGCTTCATCCAGCTTGCCGCTGTCCAGTTGACGACGCACATCACGCGAGGAAGAAGCAGCCTGATGGCGCAGCGTTAACGCCTGCTGACGCGCACGGGTTTCCGTCAGTTTGTTTTCCAACTCGGCGATTTCTCGTTTCATGCGCTCCAGCGTTTCATCAACACTTTCCGCTTCATGTTGCAATGTCACGATTAAATCGGTCAGTTTCTGTTTCTCAATCAGCGCGGCACGCGCCAGATCGTCTTTGTCTTTTCTCAGCGCCAACTCAGCCTTTTCTTGCCACTGCGCCTGCTGAGACAACGCCTGTTCAATACGGCGGGCAATCTGTTTCTTTTCTGCCAGCGCCCGTGCGGAGGTAGACCGAACCTCAACCAATGTATCTTCCATTTCCTGGATCATCAGCCGGACCAACTTCTGCGGATCTTCCGCTTTATCCAGCAATGAATTGATATTGGCGTTCACGATGTCGGCAAAACGAGAAAAAATACCCATAATCAAATCCTCTTCATGATTTCCAGCGCTGATTACGCCTGATTTATGATCGCGACCGGTCATCAGCCGATTGCAGGATTGATATATCAATAAGCATGCCAACTTTTAATTATCGATAACTTATTGAAAACTAAAGGACTAAGAATTTTGACTATTTTTCATTACCCGCTAAATTAGTCAAATACGCTAACTGTTAGTAAAAACCACAGGGTACAAAGCAATGGCGCATGAAAAAGAGAACTTACTGGGGGAAGCCAACAGCTTTCTTGAAGTGCTGGAACAGGTTTCACAACTGGCGCAACTCGCTAAACCCGTTCTGTTAATCGGCGAGCGCGGCACCGGTAAGGAATTGATCGCCTGCCGTTTGCACTATTTGTCTCCCCGTTGGCAAGGGCCTTTTATTTCGCTGAATTGCGCGGCCTTAAATGAAAACTTGCTGGATTCCGAACTGTTCGGTCACGAAGCAGGCGCGTTTACCGGGGCGCAAAAGCGTCATCTGGGTCGCTTCGAGCGCGCTGATGGCGGTACGCTGTTTCTGGATGAATTGGCGACCGCGCCAATGCTGGTGCAGGAAAAGTTACTGCGGGTGATCGAATATGGCGTGCTGGAACGCGTCGGCGGCGGACAGGCGTTACAGGTCGATGTGCGGCTGGTGTGCGCCACCAACGATGACCTGCCCGCGTTGGCCGCCAGCGGAAAATTCCGCGCCGACCTGTTGGATCGGCTGGCGTTTGATGTGGTTCAGTTGCCGCCGCTACGTGAGCGTCAACAAGATATCATGTTGCTGGCGGAACATTTTGCGATTCAGATGTGCCGCGAACTGCGGTTACCGCTCTTCCCCGGTTTCACGTCGCACGCCCGCGAAACGCTGCTGAACTATGGCTGGCCAGGTAATATCCGGGAACTGAAAAATGTCGTCGAACGCTCGGTTTATCGTCATGGCGGCAGCGATACCATGCTGGATACCATTATTCTCAACCCGTTTCAGAAATCCGAAGCAATTAACCCGATTCCGCCGGTTGGCCTTGCGGATGAATTACCTGATTTGCCGTCGGATATGAAGCAATGGCAACTATCTCAGGAACGCGCGCTTATCGAACGGGCGTTGGATCAGGCGCGTTTCAATCAGCGTAAGGCGGCGGAATTGCTGGGGCTAACCTATCACCAGCTACGCGGGCTGTTAAAAAAGCATGCTATCGCCGTTAATGAATAGTTTCACCCTCCCCGATGAACGAGGAGGGTTGAGGGGGGAAAACCAGCAGGCGCGCATCCGCCGCTGGCTTTTACCTGTAATTAAGGCTCAACTCCCCATACCAGTTGCCCTTTATCATAGGCCGTCATGCGATCCCAGTCGGTAAAGACAGCGTTTGTGCCATTGTAGGAATAGTCGTTGGTTTCATCGTAATTACTCCAGTCCATAGGATGAATCCGTACCTGCACGTCGCCGCTCTCGCCGCCAGCAGGGATAGAGCCCGCCTCATTTTTGAAAGAGAGGACGACATAGCGGTTCGCTTTGTCCGTGCCGGTCAGCGGCTCAGCGCGGGCAACGACATTACTGGCGCCAATCATCGCCCAGTCGATGAACACCTGGGTATCCGACCGGCCGTCATCGTTGAAGTAGTAGCGGACTTTCACATCACTGAGCTTAACCTCGCTATTGCCGGTGTTTTTAAGATTAAACACCAGTTGCATGGCATTATTGTCAGGGTTGGTGTCGATAGTGCGATGTTGCAGCACGATTGTTCCCGTTCCAGTGTCGGGATTTTCCGGCGTCGGGGTCGGCGCCGGAGTTGGTTCAGGCGTCGGGGTCGGCGCCGGAGTTGTTTCAGGCGTCGGCGTAGGCGTGGTTATCGGTGCGCCCACACGGATCTGCTCTCTGACAAACCGGCCTGATGTCGACAGCGCCTGCTCTGTCCAGCCGCCGCTGGTGCTGGCGCCAGGCGCCAGCGCAGCGGACGCCTCCGCTTTATCCGTCAAAGACCAGTTAACCCAACTGATGCCGCGATTATTCAAAAAATCGATCCAGGTCTCAGACTCCGGCAGGAACGGGCCGCCATTGCCGGACGCGTCACTGGTACCCCATTCGCTGACAAAAATCGCCGCCCCCCGGCTTTGCGCGTAATCGATCCGATCACGTAAGGACTGCCCATGCGTGCCAGCATAGAAATGTAGCGCGTACATGGTATTGGCGTCAGGCAACGGAAAATCCGCCGCATCGTGAATATCCTGACTCCAGGTGCCGGTTCCCACGATAATGATGTTGTCTGGATCTTTGTCGCGGATAGTTTGCGTGACTTCGAGCGCATAAGGCCGGATTTGCGCATTCCAGGTCACACCGCCGTTGGGTTCATTGGCAATTTCATAGATGATGTTAGGCGAGTTGCCATAAAGTTCGGCCATTTCGTTGAAGAAAGTTTTTGCCTGCGCTTTATGAGTATTCGGGTTGCCATCCGAAAGAATATGCCAGTCGACGATGATGTACACCCCAAGACTCTGCGCCGCCGCGACCGCCTCTTTGACCTTATTGATCAGCGAAGGATTGGAAATGTAGCCCCCCTCCTCGGTGTACATTGCCACCCGAAAGACTGAGATTCCCCAGTCATCGCGCAGCCACTGCATCGTCTCCTTATTGACATAGTTGCCGTACCACTGCAAACCATGCGAACTGATCCCTTTCAGTTGCACCGCCTTACCGCTACCATCCACCAGCTTGCCGTTGACTATTGATAACTGCCCGTGCCGCTCTACCGGGGTGGCTGCCGCCGCCGATGATGAGAAAATCAACGCGGCCCCCAATAATACGCCGACAGCGCCTGACGTTAACATTCTTAAGCTCCTTATCCACTTCGTATTCATCCACATATCCTTATCTCCATTGTGAACACCCATCTAATTGGGTTATTGTATAATACTGATGATTTCTGTAGCTGGGAAAAATTTAAGAATAATCTTAAAATACTTGATTTTATTAATTATTTTTTCTGTAAGAGAATGTGATTCTGATATTTTGTCAAAAAAAAGCCAGCACGCAGGCTGGCTAAAATAATACTGGAAGCAATGTGAGCAATGTCGTGCTCTCCTTCAGTGCCTGCAAAGAAGCAACTGGCGAAGCGCGAAAATGATGATAATAATTATCAGTATCATCTGTAAAGCACTTTGTTGAGAATATTTCTCATTCCCATATGAAGTATAAGGTTCTTAACGCATGGCTATTGCCCTGCCAACATGATTTTATGATTGTTTTTTAATCGCATTAGACATATTTTTGTAAGAAATTTTCCCAGTGATCAGCAAGTTGGCTGATATTCTGCAATTCCACCACCGAACTTCCATTATTTCTGACTATCATTTCAAACTGATCGAGCATATCGGCAAAACTCCGTGCGCTATCCGCAATGGATAGCGCCTGAACCATTTCTCTTTGAGAGCGATGCGTACCCGCGTTGCGATGCGTACCCGCGTTGAATGCCTCAATATCGGATTGCGCAACCTCGGCTCGTTTGCCGTCAGCCAAATCAATACTCAGCGCTAGCTCAGCCTCAGCCAGCCCTTGCAATAAATTATCCCGGCGTTCCACCAGCTTATCGATGTAGCTATTGATGACGCCTGATGCCTGGGACCGATATCCCCCGGCAATAAAATTATCGTTAATAAACGTGAGTTTCTCTTTTTTCGCCGCAATATCAAACGCCATCGTGGTGTCCGTCATAAGGCTATTAAGCGGGCTGGACAGCGCCTCATGCAACGCAGCGGTTAACCTGGCGGTTGATAATGTCGTCCCTTCTTGCGTTATCGCAAAAAATGAAGAAAAGTCGAATGCGTCAGCCGCCGTAACCGGATCGCTAAACAGTGGGGAAGCCAGGTTGGGAACGAGATTTAACTGAGCGGCAATTAATTGATCTCTAAGCTGTTTAACCGCCTCATCCTGTTCTTTAATTTGTTCTTCAGTCAGTGAGCTTAAGGGATTTTGATGATATTTTTCAGCATGCTCTTTGCTGCGGGCCAGCCCCGCTTCCGAAAGCTGGATCACTTCAAAATGGGCAAGCGAAACATCTGCGTTCAATACATTTAACCTTTGCACCGTGTCTTCCGTTGTATATGACGATGAAGAAGGGGAAGTATTATAAGAGGTAATACCGTCCATCAAGAGTCACTCCATTTTCAGGTACGAGTCTGGATTATTAACAGCATGGATATGATTGGTATTTAGGAAAAGATCACCATTGCGGTGAGAAATCGCCATTAACTTGATCTACGACAACAATCCGTCGCAGTAATATGACTTAAGCGCCCGTACCCATCATCGTTGACGTTGCGGACTGATTAGCGATTCGACTTACTCGCCCACAGGAAACGTAACTACACAGTAACCCAATCCGCTATTTTCGGCGATATTAATGTGAGCAAACAAAAACAGGCGTATTCAATACAAATATCGAATACGCCCTAAAAGAATTTATAACATCTTCTGCTTTATTAAAATGAGATAGCCCCGGACGAGGAAAGCGCCCTCGCCGTGAGCTACCATGAAAAACAAGCGTTTTTGGCGTGCAAATGATGGGAAAGTCGCCAGACGCGCATAACACAGTGGGGAGGATGGCGAGAGTGCGGTACACTCTGTGTATTACGCCTTGACTGAAAAAACCTTATGTCTGGAAAATTTTGTTTCGCACTGGCATTCGTCTGGGTTGCGTTGCCCGCACTGGCGGCGCCTTCGCCGGCAACGCCACAGGCGTCTATCCGCCAAAGCGGTTTCGTTTATTGTGTGAATGACGTGCTGAACACGTTTAATCCGCAGATGGCGCGCAGCGGTATCACCATCGATACGCTGGCGGCGCAACTCTATGATCGCCTGCTGGATGTCGATCCCTATACTTACCGTCTGATGCCGGAACTTGCCCAACGCTGGGAAGTGCTGGACAACGGCGCGGTCTACCGTTTCTATCTGCGCCGCGACGTCCCCTTTCAGACCACGGACTGGTTCCGTCCGACCCGTAATATGAATGTCGACGATGTGCTGTTCAGCTTTCAACGCATGGTGGATGAAAAGCATCCCTATCATGATGTCAACGGCGGCGATTATCCCTATTTCGACAGTCTCCAGTTTGCCGATGCGGTGCAAAGCATACGTAAGCTGGGCGAATACACCGTAGAGATCCGGCTCAATAGCCCGGACGCCTCTTTTCTGTGGCATCTGGCGACGCATTACGCGCCCATTCTCTCCGCCGAATACGCTCAGAAACTGACAACCGAGGAAAAACAAGCGTTGATTGATCGGGAACCGGTCGGCACCGGCCCCTATCGACTCAACGAATACCGTAACGGTCAATATATTCGCTTGACGCGTAATGAAGCCTACTGGCGCGGGTTGCCCCGAATGGCGCAGGTGGTCGTTGATTTAGGCTCCGGCGGGACGGGCCGTTTATCCAAATTGCTGACCGGCGAATGTGATGTGCTCGCCTATCCCGCCGCCAACCAACTAACCATTTTGCGCAACGATCCCCGCTTACGGCTATCGTTGCGTCCCGGTATGAATGTCGCTTATCTGGCGTTCAACGTGCGCAAGCCGCCGCTGGATAACCGTCAGGTTCGGGAAGCGATCGCACTGGCGATAAACAATGACCGGCTCATGCAATCCATTTATTACGGCACGGCGGAAACCGCCGCTTCGATCCTGCCGCGAGCATCCTGGGCCTATGACAATGACGCGCAAATAACCGCATACAATCCGGCTAAATCCCGTCAGTTGTTGCAGGAACTGGGCATGACGAACCTCAGCCTGCGTTTATGGGTGCCCAGCGCCTCGCAACCCTACAATCCAAGCCCGCTGAAAACCGCTGAACTGATTCAGGCGGATCTGGCGCAAGTGGGCATTAAGGTGACGATTGTACCGGTGGAAGGCCGTTATCAGGAAGCCAGGCTGATGGCGCAAAGTCATGATTTAACGCTGGCAGGCTGGGCCACCGACAGTAATGACCCGGACAGTTTTTTCCGTCCGCTGCTGAGTTGCGCGGCTATCCGTTCGCAAACCAACTATGCTCACTGGTGTGACCCAACGTTTGATGAGGTGTTGCAAAATGCCTTATCTTCACAGCAACTGTCTAACCGTATTGAATATTATCAACATGCGCAGAAGATCCTGGCGCAACAGCTTCCCGTGTTGCCGCTGGCATCCTCGTTGCGTTTGCTGGCTTATCGTTATGATATGAAAGGTCTGGTGCTTAGTCCGTTCGGTAACGCGTCTTTCGCGGGCGTGTTTCGCGAAGCGTCCCAGACCGTGACGCCTTCTTCACAGGAAACGCTTGAAGTTGAAGGAGATCTGCCGTGATTATCTTTACTCTGCGTCGGCTGGTGTTGCTGCTGGTGACGCTGTGCCTGCTGACGCTGGTGGGATTCAGTCTGAGCTACTACACGCCGCACGCGCCGCTCAATGGCGCGGAGCTGTTCGACGCTTACCATTTTTACCTTTCCAGCCTGCTTCAGGGCGATTTCGGTCGCTCCAGCATTAATGGCCAGGCGATCAGCGAACAGCTAAAAGAGGTTTTCCCCGCCACGGTCGAGCTTTGCCTACTGGCGTTTATGCTGTCGTTGCTGATCGGAATCCCGCTGGGCATCACCGCGGGCGTGATGCAGAATCGCGGGCCGGATATCGTGATCAGTACGCTGGCGCTCATCGGTTTTTCGATACCGGTATTCTGGCTGGCGTTGCTGCTGACCCTGTTTTTCTCGCTTCACCTCGGCTGGCTGCCGGTTTCCGGTCGTTTCGATTTGCTTTATCAGGTCAAACCCGTCACCGGATTCGCGCTGATTGACGCCTGGCTGTCTGATTCGCCCTATCGCGGTGAAATGATGGTCAGCGCGCTCCGTCATCTGATCCTGCCCATCATCGTGCTTGCTGTGGGGCCGACCACCGAAGTGATCCGCCTGATGCGTATCAGCACCACCGAGGTGATTGGCAAAAATTACATCAAAGCCGCCGCTACTCGCGGTTTATCCAAGCTGACCATTATCCGCCGTCATGTGCTGCACAACGCGCTGCCGCCGATTATGCCCAAGCTGGGGTTACAGTTCTCCACCATGTTGACGCTCACTATTATTACCGAAGTGGTGTTTAGCTGGCCGGGGCTGGGGCGCTGGCTGGTCAACGCCATTCGCCAACAGGATTACGCGGCTATCTCGGCGGGAGTAATGGTGGTTGGCGCTATGGTGATCACGGTTAACGTGCTGTCTGATATTTGGGGCGCGATGACAAACCCGCTGAAGCATAAGGAATGGTATGCCCTTCGATAACGTATACAGCGAAAAACGCTTACCCAGCCGACTGGGAGATACATGGCGGGTATTCCATCAGGATACGCTGGCGATGATCGGCTTTTACAGCTTTCTCATTTTGCTCGGTCTGTGCCTGTTTGGAAAATTGCTGACGCCGTATGCCGTGGATCAGCAATTTCTCGGTTATCAACTGTTGCCGCCATCCTGGTCGCACTATGGGGAAGTCTCTTTCTTCCTCGGCACTGACGATCTGGGGCGCGATCTCCTCAGCCGACTGCTCAGCGGCGCGGGGCCCACGGTGGGATCAGCGCTGATCGTCACCTATGCCGCCGCATTTTTCGGCATTGTGCTGGGGGTGATGGCTGGCGTGACGCATGGCCTGCGCTCGGCGATGCTCAATCATATTCTTGATACGCTGTTATCCATCCCGTCATTGCTGCTGGCGATTGTGGTGATTGCGTTCATCGGCCCCAAACTCGAACACGCGATGCTGGCGGTGTGGCTGGCGCTGTTGCCTCGTATGGTGCGAACCCTCTACAGCGCGGTGCATGATGAGATGAACAAAGAGTATGTCATCGCCGCCCGGCTTGATGGCGCTTCAACCCGTTATATCATCTGGTATGTGGTCTTGCCGAATATTGCCGCCCTGCTGGTTTCCGAGTTCACCCGCGCCTTGTCCATCGCCATTTTGGATATTGCCGCGTTAGGCTTTCTCGATCTGGGCGCGCAGCTTCCCACCACCGAATGGGGGGCCATGCTCGGCAATTCGCTGGAACTGGTATATGCCGCACCGTGGACCGTCATGTTGCCCGGGGCCGCCATTACCCTGAGCGTGCTGATCGTCAACCTGCTGGGCGATGGCATCCGCCGCGCCCTGATCGCTGAAACGGAATAATGGCGGAGACGAAATTATGCCACTCCTTGATATTCGTAATCTGACCATTGAATTTCTCACCCCGGATGGCGCGGTCAAAGCCGTCGATCGGGTCAGCATGACGCTGAACGAAGGGGAAATTCGCGGGCTGGTGGGGGAATCAGGCTCCGGTAAGAGTCTGATTGCCAAAGCCATTTGTGGGATCACCAAAGATAACTGGCGGGTAACCGCCGATCGCTTCCGTTTTGACGATATCGACTTGCTGCGGCTGTCGTCACGCGAGCGGCGCAAACTGGTGGGACACAATGTCTCCATGATTTTTCAGGAACCACAGTCCTGTCTCGATCCGTCCGAAAGCATTGGGCAACAGTTGTTGCAGGCCATCCCCGGCTGGACCTACAAAGGCCGCTGGTGGCAGCGCCTCAATTGGCGCAAACGCCGAGCTATCGAGTTGCTGCATCGCGTCGGCATCAAAGATCATAAAGACATCATGGGCAGCTATCCCTACGAACTGAGCGACGGAGAATGCCAGAAAGTGATGATCGCCATCGCCCTGGCGAACCAACCGCGTCTGCTGATTGCCGATGAACCTACCAACGCGATGGAATCGACCACTCAGGCGCAGATTTTCCGTCTGCTATCGCGTCTGAATCAGAATAACAACACGACCATTTTGCTGATTAGCCACGACCTGCAAACCATGAGCAAATGGGCCGACAGAATCAATGTGCTTTACTGTGGTCAGACGGTGGAAAGCGCGACCAGCGAAGATCTGATTAGCTCGCCGCATCACCCTTATACCCAGGCGTTGATCCGGGCGATGCCGGATTTCGGGCGTTCATTGCCGCATAAAAGTCGGCTGAATACGCTGCCGGGCGCGATCCCTTCACTGGAGCATTTGCCTGTGGGCTGCCGTCTGGGGCCTCGCTGCCCCTATTCGCAGAAACAATGCATGCAAACCCCGCTGCTGCTCTCGGTGAAAAACCATTGGTACGCCTGCCACTTTCCGCTCAACATGGAAGAATCCTGATGGTCGAAACCTTGCTGGAAGCCCGTAATCTGACCAAAACATTCCGCTATCGTACCGGGTTGTTTCGTCGGCAACATGTTGAGGCGGTGAAGTCCGTCAGCTTTACTTTACGTGAGCGGCAGACGCTGGCGATTATCGGAGAAAACGGTTCAGGGAAATCCACGCTGGCGAAAATGTTGTCCGGCATGATGGAACCGACCTCAGGCGAATTGCTGATCGACGATCATCCTTTGCATTTTGGTGATTATCGTTACCGCAGCCAGCGAATCCGCATGATCTTTCAGGATGCGGGCAATGCGCTCAATCCGCGCCAGCGCATCGGGCAGTTGCTGGATGTACCCCTGCGGCTTAATACCGATCTCACGCCTCAGGCGCGTGAAAAAGCCATTAACCAGACGCTGCAACAGGTCGGTCTGCGCCCCGATCACGCTTTCTACTATCCGCATGCGCTGGCTCCCGGCCAGAAACAGCGTGTCGGGCTGGCGCGCGCCCTGATCCTGCAACCTAAAGTCATTGTGGCGGATGAAGCGCTGGCTTCGCTGGATATGTCCATGCGCTCGCAAATCATCAACCTGATGCTGGAACTTCAGGAAAAACACGGCATCTCTTATATTTATGTGACTCAGCATCTGGGGATGATGAAACATATCAGCGATCAGATTCTGGTGATGCACGCCGGAGAAGTGGTCGAACGCGGCAGTACCGCCGAAGTGCTGGCCGCGCCGCTGCACGATCTGACCAAGCGCCTGATCGCCAGCCACTTTGGTGAAGCGCTGAGCGCCGATGCCTGGCGGCGTGACGGCGCTCAGCTTTAAGCGCGTTTTGATGCTGAAACAAACAAAAAAGGTCGATACTGCTCGGAGTACCCTTATCGGTATCAGGCATGGTAGAATCGCCCGGTTTATCCACTTCGATCATCATTCACTGATTATGTAATCGCTGATGATCGCTGCAACAATGATCACAAGGATTACTGCTATGGGTTTTCTTACCGGTAAGCGCATTCTGGTAACTGGTGTTGCCAGTAACCGCTCCATTGCATTCGGTATCGCGCAGGCGATGCACCGTGAAGGTGCTGAACTGGCGTTCACGTATCAGAACGATAAACTGAAATCTCGCGTTGAAGGCTTTGCCGGCGAACTGGGATCAAGCATTGTTCTGCCATGTGATGTCGCAGAAGATGCAAGCATTGAAGCGCTGTTTGCTGAACTGGCTAACGTATGGCCAAACTTTGATGGCTTCGTTCACTCCATTGCTTATGCGCCGGGCGACCAGCTTGACGGCGACTATATCGACGCCGTAACCCGCGAAGGTTTCAACGTTGCGCACGATATCAGTTCTTATAGCTTTGTCGCGATGGCCAAAGCCTGTCGTAACATGCTGAATCCGAACGCCGCGCTGGTCACGCTGTCTTATCTGGGCGCCGAACGCGCCATTCCTAACTACAACGTGATGGGTCTGGCAAAAGCTTCTCTGGAAGCGAACGTGCGTTATATGGCAAACGCCCTGGGTGCGCAGGGCGTGCGTGTCAACGCCATCTCTGCCGGCCCGATCCGTACTCTGGCTGCTTCTGGCATCAAAAACTTCAAGAAGATGCTGTCTCACTGTGAAGCGGTAACGCCTATCCGCCGAGTGGTGACCATTGAGGATGTCGGTAACTCCGCCGCCTTCCTGTGCTCCGATCTGGCTGCCGGTATTTCCGGTGAAGTACTGCACGTCGATGGCGGTTTCAACATCACCGCGATGAGTGAGTTAGAACTGGATTAACATTCCATTCCGCCAGCAATACTATGTCCTCTGCCCCACGCGCTGTTGGGGCATTTTTACCTCTCCTGCCTGCTCCCACTGATGAGCGAGTACCCGGCGTTCAACCGTTCAAACTCGAAATGTCGTTGAGAAGAAAGAATTATCTGTTTATTTTTGGTCACGAATATGGCTTCGATATCCGGTCTGGCGCGTAAATAGGCGATGCCGTCATCGACGCCCATGCCATAGAGCAAAGTGGAATAAATATCGCAGTCGATAGAGTTGTCCGAGATAATGGTGACGCTAAGCAGTTCATTATCCAGCGGGTAGCCGGTGGCGGGATTTAAAATGTGGTGGTATACCTGATCATCAATGGTAAAAAAACGCTCATAAACGCCCGACGTCACCACCGACTTATTCATCATCCGGATCACTCCCAGCAAATCATCCCGCTCCGCGAACGGCCTTTGCAGCCCAACGCTCCACGGCCCTTGCGTCAATGAGCGGCCGATGGCAAGGACATTACCGCCAAGATTGATTACCGCGTGATAAACCCCGTGCTGGTACAGCAAATTTCTGATGCGATCCGCTATATATCCTTTGGCGATCGCGCCTAAATCGATTTCCATCCCTGCCTGCGCCAGAAAAACGGCGCTGTCAGCCTCATTCAGCATAACGTGCTCAGGATTGGTCAATGCCAGCGCGCGGGCGATTTCTTCCGCATCAGGCACGGCGCAACCGTTGAATCCTATTTTCCACAGTTTCACGACCGGGCCAATAGCGAGATTAAAGCAACTGTCGCTTATCTGGCTGGCGGCTTTCGCTTGTTTTATGAGGCTGAAGACCAAGAGGCTGACCGTCACGTCATGTTGCCCCGCCGCGTGATTGACGCTCATCACTTCTGACTGAGCCCGATTAACGGTCAGGCGATCTTCAAGCTGCCTGATGTGGTGAAATACCTGTTTAACCAGCGTTTCATCATGCACAAACATTTTCAACACTACCGGACTGCCCATCAGATGAGCGGTATAGGAATAGATTTCACTGACAGATTTCATAATAGACAGGTCGGCGGACGAGGTTGCGGAATAAACAAAGAGAGGCGTCCTGACGGACGCGCTCCCTGTTTTACGATTAAATCATTCAAACGTTTATGACACGGCTTTTAGCGGAACATCCGACCCTTCAAAATCCACCCGCGTCACGTTATCCGATGATTTCGCATAGGCGGCGGCCTGCATACCGGAGCGAATACCAAAAATGATGATATCCGCCACGGCATTGCCGCCAATGCGGTTGGCGCCATGAATGCCGCCGACCACTTCTCCGGCGGCATAGACGCCGGGGATAACCTGTTTGCCGCTATTGAGTACTTCTGTATCGGCGTTAATCACTATACCGCCCATAGTATGGTGAACGCCGGGCGCGACGTTGATGGCATAGAAAGGCGCGCAATCGAGCGGGTCGCGCATACCGGTCGTTCTGCCGAAATCGTCGTCATGCTTGTTAGTGACGAACACATTGTAGCGGTTGATGGTCGCCTGCAACGTCTGTGGATCAATATCCAGTTTTTCCGCCAGTTCAGCGATGCTCTGCCCGCTCACGGTCAGCCCTTGCGAAACATATTCCTCAACCGCCATATTGCGCATTCTTACCTGCTGATCGAACAGAATATAGGCGGATTTTTCCGGCAGACCGACAATCGCCGCGGAAACCTTGTCGCGGGTTTGCAGTTCATTGAAGAACCTTTCGCCGCGCTGAGAAACCAGGATCGCGCCGCCGCCGCGAATCGATTCCGATATCAGATAAGAGGTGGTTTGCTCCACCGTCGGATGCGTTTGGATTTCACCCATATCAACGGTATCAGCGCCCATTTGCTGCAACAGACGAAGACCGCCGCCGGTCGCGCCTTTATGGTTGGTTGTCACAAATCCATCCAAATCAGGACGGTAGTTAACCACCATCGACGAATTGGCGCTGATTTTTTTACCGGTCAAATTCACATCCCGGATCATCGCTTCCACCAGAGAGAAACGCCATAAGGGTTCCGGGATCATTAACGCTTATCGCTATTGATATAGAGATCGATATTCTGCGCGTCGGCAATTCGATCGGTCCAATCAGGATAAGCGATACACCCTCTGCCCACCGCGATCAGATCATAACCATTTTCCAGCGCCGTTTCCGCGTCCGTTTTATTCACGATTTCGCCGACGCCGATAACCGGAATTTCGACAAGTTTAGCTGAACGACGGGCGACATATTTTTTAATCAACGGCGAGGGATCATCAATATCGACCAGTGACAGCCGAAAAATATTTCCCATGGAAAAATGGACATAATCCAACCCTTTTTCCGCCAGTTTTTCTAACAAATATAATGTGTCGTCAAAGCGAATACCTGGCTCTTCTATTTCTTCAGGAGAGAAGCGATACCCAATAATAAATGAACGATCCGCATATTTATTTACCATTTCATGAGTAATATTCAGAATGGCTAAAGGAAATTGCGCGCGTTTATCTCTGCTGCCGCCCCATTTATCAGTGCGTTGATTGGAATTGGGGGAGTAAAATTGCTGGATCAGATAGGTATTGGCGCCATGAATTTCCACGCCGTCGAACCCCGCTTGAATCTCCCGGTATACCGCATCGCCGAACTTGCCGACCATTTCCTCCACCTCGTCGCCACTCAAGGCAACCGGCGTCGCCCCGCCGATAAACCGCGGTTCCACCATGCGGCCGCCGTGGTAAATCTGAAGCACGGCTTTCGAGCCTCTGCCTTTAATTGCCGTGGCGATCTTAGCCAGCCCTTCAATTTTATCGTCTTTATCGATCCCTATCGCGCCGGGGAAGGCCAGCCCCTTGTCATCAACAAAACAACATTCCACGATCACCGTGCCGATACTGCCAGCCCGCTGCTCATAATATTCGATTAATTCTTTTGTAACACTCCCATCAAAAAAATCCACTACAGGTGGTCATTGGCGCCATAAGCACTCTATTTTTGAGCGTAACGCCGTTGGGTAATGTGAAAGATTTTAACAATTTAAGGTTAATATCTGTCATGGTAAACACTCCTCTTTAAAATAAAAATCTTGCTTAAAAAAAGCACAATAAAGCCATGGTTTTTTCGTTATTTTTTCTGCTGGCTAATAATGTTATTACTTACTGAGTATGGTTTTTTTAATGTTTTAAAACGTTTTTTTAATATTTTAACTGCTGCATATAAATATATTTTGTAGGGTTATTGGCGATTTTTTTACCAAAGTTAATACACGCTGTTTTTTATTAAAATATTTGCATCTTGGCAAGAAATTAAACCATAAATATTTACGTTTTATGTAACAAAGAAGGGAATTAATCGGCGGCGGACATTATTTAGCGCAAGCCTCCTAAAAAAACCTTTTTCCCGCTCATCGGCGGAAAATGCTGTGGTTGAAATAACAAGCGACCGGTTGTATAGATAACTACCCGGTTATACTATAGCCGTCATCGTTTCATAGCTCGTATCGGGCGGATAAGGCGGCAGGGAGTATACCTGATGATCGATAAGCACTCTTTTATTCCTTTCTATCTGCAAATTGAGCAGATCCTGAGCCTGCAAATCCGTGATAACACGCTAAAACCCGGTGATCCATTGCCCACCGAGGCGGAAATGTGCGAGCACTATCAGGTTTCACGCATGACGGCGAGAAAAGCCGTGGATTATCTGGTTCGGCAGGGACTGGTGACGCGTTTGCGTGGACGCGGCACCTATGTTGCGCAACCCGATACCCGCATCAAAGTGCAGCTTCCACTCGATCAACATCTGACATCCAGTGAGGTTGCCAGCGCCGTTCATCGCCCTATCGTCAACCAGTTGCTGCATTTCTCCCGCCAAAAGGCCAGCCAGGATATCGCCAGCCAATTGCGATTGACTGAAAACGCGACTATCTATTACATGATCCGCCTGAGGCTGATTGACGGCATTCCTTTTGTTTATGAGCAATCCTGGATGAACGGCGAACTGTTCCCTGACCTTAACGAGCACGATCTCAGGGAGTCAAAATATGCCTATCTCAAAGCCAAAGGATATGATTCGGTGGGTAGCCATAAACAAATCTTTGCCGAACTGCCTTCGTCCGAAGTGCGGGAGGCACTGGGGCTGGTGCGTGACGAACCCGTGCTGCGCGCCAGCGTGGTGGCGTTCTTCGCCAGTCAGGTGCCGTTCGAACTGTCAAACGTCTATTACAATCAACGTTATTACACGTTCACACTGGATGCGCCATTACGACCGCTGAGGGTCGGATAATGTCATGATGGCATTCAGTGGGCGCTAGCGATTAAACGCCCCGGGCCGGGCGCGGCGGTTGCGCCGCAGAGACATACCGCGATTTTTCACACACGTTTCATTTCAATTCCGGCCAATAACCTTTATTCGTCTCAATCAGCGCATCCAGCACTTTACGCGCTTTTTTGGCGTCCACCACCAGACGATTGAGCGTCAACGCCTGTAACGCTTTGGTATACGACCCTTCGAACCAGGCTTCGATCGTCAGGCGTTCATAGGCAAACTGCTGCTCAATCATTCCCTTATAAAAAGTTGGAATATTCCCCACGCCATAAGGCCGCGGCCCGTTAATACCCAGCGTCGCCGCCACTTCTACCATCGCGGTGTCATCCAGATTGTTGATCAGGCCGTTATTTTCCACGATCACCACGAAAATCCGCTGTTGGTTATAAGCAATGGATTCCGCGACTTCGACGATCATGTCGCCGTGCGCATCGTTGTGCACCACACTGGCATCTTTTGTCGTCCCCGCTTTTACAGCGGCGCGGCAGGTTTCAAATACGCGTTTTTCACGTCCCGCCATCACTTCATTGGCGCGGGTAAAATTCGCATCCAGCTTGCTGAGCTTGTATTCCGGGTACAGGTAATATTGCAGATAGGTATTGGGCAGGTAGTCAGGAAAATCGTGCAACATATCGGCCACCAGCGCATAGGTATCCAGCCATGAGCGATCGCGCTGCTCCGCATCAGCAGGTTTGAACCCCTGATTATTGATGATCGCTTTTAGTTCCGGCAGCAAATCCACGCCCTGGCGATCATACAAATGGGTAAACCAGCCGAAATGATTCAGACCAAAATAGACCGGTTCGAACTCATCCACATTACGATCCAGCAAGCGGGCATACGAGCGCAGTAAGTTGACCGGCTGATCGCAGATATTAAGAATTCGCCGGTCATCAGGAAATTTTACCCGCAACGCGTCAGCTACGATTGCCGCCGGATTGGTGTAATTAAGAATCCAGGCATCAGGCGACCGGCGGCGAACATTTTGCACCAACTCAATCATGTCGCCGATAGAGCGCATACCGTAGGCAAAACCGCCGGGGCCACAGGTTTCCTGCCCGATCATCCCCAGCGACAGCGGAATTTTTTCATCCTTTTCCCGCATTTCATAGCCGCCGGTACGCATCTGGCAAAATACAAAATCCATATCGGTAAACGCCTCATCCACGTTGGTGGTGTAGGAAAAATCCAGTTCGGGATATTCTTCCTGGAACAGCAGACGGGCAAAATCGCCGATCACCGCCTGGCGCGGCGCATTCACGTCATACATCACCAAACGCCGTAAAGGGAACGTCGCTTTACGCTTGCACAACGCTTTCAGCAGCCCCGGTGTCCAGGTGGAACCGCCGCCTACAATCACAATACTATATTGCTTCGTCATCGCCGTTCTCCGTCTCATAACGTTAAAAGTTACCCTGTCACACCAAGCGCGATTTTGACATCATTGGCAATTTTTTCCACTTTCGGGCCGTAAATCACCTGGATGTTATGCTCGTTAACGCGATTGATGCCGTTCGCACCCGTGGTCATCAAGGTCTTATCCTCTACCCGGCTCATATCTTTCACCTGCACACGCAAACGGGTAAAGCAGCAATCCACCTCTTCAATGTTGCTTTCGCCGCCCAATCCGCTAATGATATTTTTCGTGCGTTCATCCGCACTGACCGGCGCGGCCTCCACCGCAATGTCCTCTGACTCGCGTCCCGGCGTTTCAACGTTCATCCGCCTGATGATGAATCTGAAGATAAAGTAGTAGGCCGGGAAATAAATCAGACCCAGCAACACCGCATACCACCATTGGGTTTTCAGCCCGCCCAGCACGCCGAATACCATCAGATCGATGGCGCCGCCCTGAATATTGCCGATCATCAGGTGCAGCATCGACATCAGCATAAAAGACAAACCGCTCAAGACAGCATGAACCAGATAAAGCAGCGGTGAGACAAAAATGAAGCAGAATTCAAGCGGTTCGGTAATACCGGTGGTGAATGACGCCAGCGCCCCGGCCAGCACCAGCGCTTTGACCCGCTTCTTGTGTTCCGGCTGTGCGCAGTGATACATCGCCAACGCCGCGCCGGGCAGACCGAACATCATGATCGGGATTTTGCCCTGAGCCAAAAATTGAGTGGCCTCACGGATGACGTCATCGCTCACCGCGCCGGGGTGCGTTAATGACACATTAAAGATATTCAGCGCGCCCACGATGGTTTCCCCGTCTACGGTGGCAACCCCGCCGATCGGCGTAAAACGCACGGTTTCATTGAGGATATGGTGCAATCCGGTGGGGATGAGGATACGTTCCGAAAAGCCGTATAAAAACGCGCCGTATTGTCCGCTGTGTCCGATAAGTTCACCGACCCAGGCAATGCCGCGGCCAATGGTCGGCCAGATCAGCGCTAGCCCAATCCCGACCAACGGCAGGCATACCACGGTGATGATGGGAACGAATCGCCGTCCGCCAAAGAAGCTGATGGCGGTAGGCAGTTCAATGGTATAGAAGCGGTTGTGCAGTAAAACGGTCACCACCCCGGCGATCACCCCGCCCAGCACGCTCATGTTATAGGTAAAAATTCCCAGCGTTTGCGTAAACTCCGCCGCGTACATCAGCGCGGCGGTATGATCCATACCGGCGGCGGTCAACGCATCAATGGTGGTGGTCGCAGGGGTAAGATTTTGTGCCGTCAGCGTCGCCCTCACCCCGACATGCATGGCTATAAAACCAATCACCGCGGCAAACGCGGCGGTAGGTTTCTCCGCACTAAATAACTGCGCCTAATAGTAGATCACTGAAGGGAACTCAATCCGGTTTGAGCGATCTGATCAATCGCCAAATCAAAACAAATCACCAACCGGACTGAGTTATGCCGATCATAGCATTCA
>NZ_QNRY01000036.1 GCF_003315515.1 Brenneria salicis ATCC 15712 = DSM 30166
GTCGGTAAAGCGTGATTTTTTCATAGCGAATCTCCTGCGTTCAGATTACGAGAAAATTCTACTTATGAACACTTCGCTTTTTCGGGGGGATTACCGGCGCTTTTTCTTTGGCAGTATAAGCGTGCTCAATAGGGCTAACCGCTATATGAACCGGCTACGAAGCCGGTTTTTTTGTACCCGATCAAACAGTAATGACAGCAGCGGATCATGATGTTGGTTCAATCAGGGGTTAGTGTTGGTTCAAAACGCCCCTGCGTTGGTTCAGTTTTTGATAAAATAACTAATAAAAACAACCATCTTTACAAATTGAACCAACTGAACCGACTGAACTAACATACTTTTGCTTATATATGCGTTTTCAGAAAAGTGAATTGTAGATCTGGTTATTGTGGGTTGGGGCAATACCGCTGATCCTACGGCGTCCAGAGTAGGGTTGTTAAATGAACATAAAACAGTCAATCATCACTATGATTACCCCTGCAAAATATCCCCGGCATATCCCCGAAAAAACAAAGGAGCCACGCTGTTAACGTAACTCCTTGAAATTCTGGTGGCCCCTGTTGGGTTTGAACCAACGACCAATCGATTATGAGTCGACTGCTCTAACCACTGAGCTAAGGGGCCGACGGGCGGAGATTATACGGTAATGTGCGGGGAAAGGTCTATAGCTCTTCAGCCGGATGGCTGTTTTCTACTCAGGATAGCTTGTTGTTATTATTGTCAGATTTTGCGATAAAAGCGGTAAACTCCGCATCAAGGAGAGGTATGATTACGGACATTCTGGCGCCAAATCTGTCAGTGGCTTTTTGTGGCATCAACCCAAGGTTATCGACGGCCCACCATGGGTATCATTTTGCCAATCCCAGCAATCGTTTTTGGAAAGTCATCCACCAGGCCGGATTCACTGAGCGTCTGTTGAGGCCTGAAGAAGAAGTGCATTTGTTGGATACCGGCTGTGGCATCACGATGCTGGTTGAGCGACCGACGGTAGAAGCGACGGCGTTGGCAAAAGAGGAATTGTTGCGGGGCGGTGAAGCGGTTATTGAAAAAATGCGCCGTTACCAACCGCGCGTGCTGGCCATTTTGGGTAAGCAGGCGTTCAGTCTGGCATTCGGTATTAAAAAGGTCGACTGGGGACGGCAGGCATTGACCATCGGCGATACTCAGGTCTGGGTTCTGCCTAATCCCAGCGGCTTGAATCGTGCGACGCTGGAATCGCTGGTGTTGTCCTATCGGGCGCTTTATCAGGCGCTTCAGGAAGGTTAAGCGGTCTGTGGATAAATGCATGGCAAAAAATAACCCCGGCGGAAACCGGGGTTATCAGGAAGTATGATTAGCAATCGAACGAATTAATCATCCAGGAAGCTGCGCAGAACTTCTGAACGGCTAGGGTGACGCAGTTTGCGTAACGCTTTCGCTTCGATCTGGCGAATACGTTCACGTGTTACATCAAACTGTTTACCCACTTCTTCCAGCGTGTGATCGGTATTCATATCAATACCGAAACGCATACGCAGTACTTTCGCTTCACGAGCGGTCAGCCCTGCCAGTACGTCGTGTGTGGCGGAACGCAAGCTTTCCGAGGTTGCGGAATCCAGCGGTAGCTCAAGCGTCGTATCTTCGATAAAGTCGCCCAGATGTGAATCTTCATCATCACCGATTGGCGTTTCCATCGAAATCGGCTCTTTGGCGATCTTCAGTACTTTACGAATCTTGTCTTCCGGCATCAGCATACGTTCGGCAAGTTCTTCCGGCGTCGGCTCACGACCCATTTCCTGTAGCATCTGGCGTGAAATACGGTTGAGTTTGTTGATCGTCTCAATCATATGCACCGGAATACGGATGGTGCGAGCCTGGTCCGCGATAGAACGTGTAATAGCCTGACGAATCCACCAGGTGGCATAGGTCGAGAATTTATAACCACGGCGATATTCAAATTTGTCTACCGCTTTCATCAGGCCGATATTGCCCTCCTGAATCAGGTCAAGGAACTGCAAACCACGGTTGGTGTATTTCTTCGCGATGGAAATTACCAGACGCAAGTTTGCTTCAACCATCTCTTTCTTCGCACGGCGAGCTTTCGCTTCACCAATCGACATACGACGGTTGATGTCTTTGACCTGCTCGATGGTCAGGCCGGTTTCTTCTTCAATCTGATGCAGCTTTTGCAGGCTGCGCTTAACATCGTCTGCTACGTCATGCAACTTCTCTGACCAGGGTTTGCCCATCGCAATGGCGGCGGTGAACCAGCTTTCGCTGGTCTCATTGCCGGAGAACAGCGTGACGAAGTTTTTCTTCGGCATTTTGCACTGTTCAACACACAGCTTCATGATCAAGCGTTCCTGAATTCGCACGCGATCCATCATGGAGCGCATACTGTTGACCAGGAAATCAAACTGTTTAGGCACCAGACGGAATTGTTTGAAGACTTCCGACAGATTCATGATCTCCTGCGCCGCTTTCGCATGATTACGACCGTGCATCTTGATGACCTGACGTGTCGTTTCATATTGCTGACGCAACTCCGTAAATTTCTCACGGGCCAACTCAGGATCGATGCTGTTATCATCTTCGGTATCGTCGTCTTCTTCTTCCTCTTCATCATCGTCCATTTCTTCGCTTGAAAGCTCAGAACCGACGTGAGTCGCGGTAGGCGCGATATCTTCCTCCGCATTCGGATCGACAAATCCGGTGATCAGATCGGACAAACGGCTTTCACCCGCTTCAACACGATCATATTGATCCAGCAGATACGTGATCGCTTCCGGGTACTCGGCAACAGAGCATTGAACCTGATTGATCCCATCTTCGATACGTTTGGCGATATCAATCTCACCTTCACGCGTCAGCAGTTCAACGGTGCCCATTTCACGCATGTACATGCGAACCGGATCGGTCGTGCGGCCAATTTCCGATTCAACGCTGGATAGCACTTGAGCAGCAGCCTCTGCCGCATCTTCATCTGTGTCAGCGGTATTTTCTGCCAGTAATAGATCATCCGCATCCGGTGCTTCTTCCATCACCTGGATGCCCATGTCATTAATCATCTGGATGATGTCTTCGATCTGATCGGAGTCGATGATATCTTCCGGCAGATGGTCATTGACCTCAGCATAGGTCAGGTAGCCTTGCTCCTTACCACGGGTGACAAGTAGCTTTAGCTGTGACTGCGGGTTTTGCTCCATAAGACGGTATCCACACTTCAGAGTATTTGGGTTGGTGTCGGTCGGCGTAATTCGCCAACAATAGCATTAGGGGTATTTTTCTTATCGCCGCAGCCCCTGTCACGGCTCTTTGCAGAGCTCAACTCCGCTATTTATCGGCAATTAAGCCTCGGTAATTAGTCTTTTCTGGTTAAAGCTAGTTGCAACGCCCAAAGCTCTTTTTTCTCTTTGGCGTTAAGCCCATGTGTTCTTTCACGGGCAATCAATGTTTCCTGACGCTGCTTTAGCAGTTGATCGTAGAGTTCCGCCAGGCTTATCCTGAACTTGTCGTCCAGTTCATCCTCTTCGATCATATGGTTCCAGGAAGCCATGGTTTCAAGCTGCTTGCGGTATTTACTGTCCCTGTATTTCTCAAGTAACAACCCCATGCTCATTCCGGGGCTGGCGTTACAGGTTTTTACCAGGTCCTGCAACAGAGACAAACCTGCGACCTTGCTTTCTTCAATCCCTTCCAGAGTTAGATCAGGCACTTCCACAGACAGTCTGGGGTTCTGCACCAAAAGTCCTATAAGTATACGCATAGTTGTGACTTTTAGCTGCGGCGGCTGATAGGGTTGAGCCTGTTCCGCCACTTTTGGCAACAATTTGTCCAACTGGTTGTCATCCAGAATCCCGAGTTTCTTGCCAAGCTGCTGGCGCAAATATAAACGCTGCGTCTCGCCTGGAACCTGACCAATCAAGGGCAGGGCCAGCGTGCTGAGTTTGGTTCGTCCGTCGGGCGAACTCATGTCCACCTGCTGTTGTAATGTCTCAAAAAGAAATTGCGACAGCGGTAAGGCTTGCTCCATCCGCTGCTCGAAAGCAGTCTTGCCTTCTTTACGAACCAGCGTGTCGGGATCTTCGCCGTCAGGCAGGAACATAAAACGTAGCTGACGGCCATCATTCAAATAAGGCAGCGCGGTTTCCAGGGCGCGCCACGCGGCTTCCCGGCCAGCGCGATCGCCGTCGTAACAACAGACGACCTGATCAGTGGCGCGAAATAGTAACTGAATGTGATCGGCCGTCGTGGATGTTCCCAACGAGGCAACCGCATAATCAATACTAAATTGCGCCAGGGCAACCACGTCCATGTACCCCTCAACCACCAGTAAACGTTTAAGTTCAGGGTGGCTTTGCTGCGCTTCATAAAGACCATAGAGTTGGCGGCCTTTATGAAAAATCTCTGTTTCAGGCGAATTCAGATATTTTGGCGTGCCATCGCCCAATACCCGACCGCCGAATGCAATAACCCGACCGCGCTTATCGCGGATGGGAAACATCACACGTTCGCGGAAACGATCATAAGTACGACCCTGGTCATTAGTCACCAACATACCGGCATCGTTCAATGTACTGCGATCGTCACTGTTGCGACCGAAACGTTTTAACGCGTTGTCCCAACCGGGAGGCGCAAAGCCAATAGCAAAATGACGAATCACATCGGCGCTCAGTCCCCTCTGCTGCAAATATTGCAAGGCAGGGGCGCCAATGGACTGACTTAATGTTTGTTGATAGAACGCACTTAATTGTTCCATCAAGGCATATAAACTTTGTCGCTGGTGACGTTCAAGCTGGGTTGGCCCGGTACCGGTTTCATACGGTACTTCAAGGCCATGCATCGTAGCCATTTCTTCAATACTTTCAACGAATTCAAGCCGATCGTAATTCATTAAAAAGTCGACCGCGTTACCATGCGCGCCACAGCCAAAACAATGATAGAACTGCTTATCGCCATTAACGGTGAATGACGGGGTTTTTTCGTGGTGGAACGGGCAACACGCGTGATAATTTTTGCCCTGCTTTTTCAGTTTGACGCGCGCATCGATAAGATCGACGATGTCAGTGCGAGCAAGCAGGTCATTGATAAATACGCGTGGAATTCGTCCAGCCATAAGCCCCTGTTTCTTAACTTATAAACGATAGCTTATAAACGACAACAAGCCGCGCATTCCTTTCGGAAAGCACGGCCTTCGTATGCAACTGCTAAGTCTGCGGATTAATCACGCGGTGGAGGAAAACCTCCTGAAAATTAATACAGACGAGTGCGGCGTGCGTTTTCTCGAGCCAATTTCTTCGCGTGACGTTTCACTGCGGAAGCTTTAGCTCGTTTGCGTTCGGTCGTTGGTTTTTCATAAAACTCACGACGACGTACTTCAGCTAAAACACCTGCTTTTTCACAGGAACGCTTGAAGCGACGCAGAGCTACGTCGAACGGCTCGTTTTCACGTACTTTAATTACCGGCATGTGCCTCTCACCTCAATAAATTCGGTTTGCCGCTGGCCTTGTGCCAGCCTTTTCAAAATGGTGCGGAATTCTACTGCAAACGGGGCGCCTTTGTAAAGCATTGCGGTGATCGTAAAACACCCAGTCTTCGTCGGCACGGAAACCAAGGGGCTTATGGTAGACTATTCGCCGCATGAAGCAAGCTGCATTAATGAAAGCTTGTCCCGTAATATAAGTAGGAAAAGCAATGCGCGTATTGGGTATCGAAACATCCTGTGATGAAACCGGCGTGGCCATCTATGACACGCAGGTTGGTTTACTCGCCAATCAACTCTACAGCCAGGTAAAACTGCATGCCGACTACGGTGGCGTAGTGCCTGAACTGGCGTCACGCGATCACGTGCGTAAAACGGTGCCGTTGATCCAGGCGGCGCTGCTTGAAGCCGGGTTAAAAGCCAGCGACATTGATGGCGTGGCATATACCGCAGGCCCTGGACTGGTTGGCGCGTTGCTGGTTGGCGCAACTATTGGGCGAGCGCTGGCGTTTGCCTGGAATGTGCCGGCGGTTCCAGTTCACCATATGGAAGCACATCTGTTGGCGCCGATGCTGGAAGAGAATCCGCCGGAGTTTCCGTTTGTGGCATTGCTGGTTTCCGGTGGTCATACCCAATTGATTAGCGTTACGGGGATTGGCGAATATCAACTGCTTGGCGAATCGATCGACGACGCGGCGGGCGAAGCCTTCGATAAAACGGCAAAACTGTTAGGGTTGGATTATCCCGGTGGACCAATGTTGTCGAAAATGGCGCAGACTGGCGATGCCGCGCGTTTTACGTTCCCGCGCCCAATGACCGATCGGCCTGGTCTGGACTTCAGCTTCTCCGGTCTTAAGACGTTTGCCGCCAGCACCATCCGAAATAATGACGATCATGCGCAGACACGCGCCGATATTGCTCGTGCCTTTGAAGATGCGGTTGTGGATACGCTATCAATCAAATGTCGTAGAGCGCTGGATGAAACCGGCTTCAAACGTTTGGTTATCGCGGGTGGGGTGAGCGCCAACCAGACGCTGAGTCAGCGTCTGGGGGAAATGATGGCGAAACGCGGCGGCGCGGTATTTTATGCGCGCCCTGAGTTTTGTACCGATAATGGCGCCATGATTGCCTATGCTGGCGTGGTTCGTTTGCAATACGGACAAAGCCATGATCTCGGTGTCGCCGTGCGCCCTCGCTGGCCGTTAGCCGAGTTGCCGGGCATTTAATCGATTATCACCAGCAACTTACATTACTGGTGAAATAGCATGTCAATTTTTAGCAAAATTGCAAAGCGTTATCGCGGTTTGCCGTGATAACGCCCGTTATAATTCCTGCTCGAAAAGAATCAGAATGGCTTCATAGAGTTGTTTGACGCTGAAGCCTCTGGCTGGTGTGGTGAATATGGTGTCATCACCGGCAATGGTGCCCAGAATGCCTTCCGATTTTCCCAGGGAGTCGAGCAGGCGGGCAATCAGTTGCGCTGCGCCGGGGCTGGTATGGATCACCACTACGGCATCATTATAATCAACATCTAATACCAGATTTTTCAACGGACTGGTCGTGGTCGGCACGCCAAGTTCTGCGGGCAGACAGTACACCATTTCCATTTTGGCATTACGTGTACGGACCGCGCCAAATTTAGTCAGCATACGTGAGACTTTGGATTGATTGATGTTTTCGAATCCATCGTCTTGTAAAGCCTGCACAATCTCGCTTTGGGAACTGAATTTTTCTTCCTTCAGCAGCGCTTTGAACGCTCTAACTAAATCTTCTTGTTTTATCGAGTTACGCATTCTGCACCGGACTAGCATTATTCTTGGTTTTATTATTATGCAGAAGAGTGAATTTTTATGCAATGAAAATGCCTATAACATCATCTGCAAGCGTTCACCACTTCTCTCTAAGATAATTAAACGGGCATGGTATCGATAGACTAAGAAATGTGTTCCGCGTCACATAAAAGTGAATAAAATGTTACCAAGATGATGTTTTTTGCATATCGTTGCACAATGTAATGTAGCTGACCAGTTAATTGACCGTGAATCATCGTCAGGTTACTGCCTGATGCCCCATTAACTTTACTTACCTTTCAAACGCATGACTGTTTTTGGTTTATTATTAGGGACATAGTGTATTTTTTCGTCTCGAGCGACACATGTTGAACGGTGAGTTGAGGGGTGCTGCTCTATCTCTTCTCGAATTTGAGTTTATAACCTTATGAGTTCACGGCACTTTTTTATTTTACGATAATAAGGAGTTTAGGATGAAAGTTGCAGTTCTCGGTGCAGCAGGCGGTATCGGTCAAGCTCTGGCGCTCCTCCTCAAAACCCAGATTCCTTCAGGTTCAGAATTATCCCTTTATGACATTGCTCCGGTAACGCCAGGAGTTGCTGTTGATCTAAGTCATATCCCGACTGCTGTAAAAATCAAAGGATTTAGCGGCGAAGACGCAAAACCCGCGCTTGTTGGCGCGGATATCGTTCTTATCTCTGCGGGTGTGGCGCGTAAACCGGGTATGGATCGTTCAGATCTGTTCAATGTGAATGCCGGGATCGTGCGCAATCTGGTTGAGCAGATCGCCAGCACTTGTCCTAAAGCCTGCATCGGTATTATCACCAATCCGGTGAATACGACTGTCGCTATTGCCGCTGAAGTGTTGCGCAAAGCGGGGGTTTACGACAAGAACAAACTGTTTGGCGTCACCACGCTAGACATCATTCGTTCCAATACGTTTGTCGCTGAACTTAAAGGCAAACAGCCGCAGGATATCAATGTTCCGGTTATCGGCGGACATTCTGGCGTGACTATTCTGCCTTTGCTGTCACAAATCCCTGGCGTGAGTTTTAGCGAACAGGAAGTCATCAATCTGACAAAACGTATCCAGAACGCGGGTACGGAAGTGGTGGAAGCTAAAGCTGGCGGTGGTTCGGCGACGCTGTCGATGGGACAAGCGGCCGCGCGTTTTGGCCTGTCTCTGGTTCGTGCCTTGCAGGGTGAAAGCGGTGTGGTGGAATGTACATACGTCGAAAGCGACGGTGAGTATGCCCGTTTCTTTGCACAGCCGGTTCTGTTAGGTAAAGACGGCATTGTTGAGCGTAAAGCGATTGGTACGCTGAGCGATTTCGAACAGCAGGCGCTGAAAAATATGCTGGAGACCTTGAATCAGGATATCGCCCTGGGTGAGTCATTCATCAATAACTGATGGTGACGTGGATTGAAATATCCTTATAAAAAAGCCGGAGATAAAATCTCCGGCTTTTTTATTCATTCACTATTATTATTTGGGCGGATTAATTTTTTCTATCAATGAGTTGGTTGGTTTCTGGATCGTAATATCGGCTTGGCCATATTTCTGATGGATGAATGCCTAATGCATCGGCGATGAGCCTTTCTCCCTTGGGCCAGGGCCGTGACAGAGCATTAGCAAGCGTTGATGAACTCAATCCGGCAGCACGTGATACCGCAGCCAGCGTAGTACCTTTCTTGCGCAGAGCAGCAATAATATCAGCGAGGTGCCAGTCATGTTTCCTTGAACTCATAATCCTTCCCTTATTTGCTGTAAGACAACTGTGTATTAGTGGTATAAATAACGGATGTTAGTTATTAATCAAACTAACATTCGTTATTATTTGGAAATAATATAGCATCAATTTTCTAAAATTTTCTCAATTAATTTCCAAATAAGTTGGTTTTTGTTAGGAGTAGCACTATCAGGATGAAAGGCGATGAAAAAAGAGTGGTTTGCGACCAACGAACTGGTTGGCGTTGGCGGTCTTCCGAAATCAAGACAAGGGCTGAATAAGCGTGCGCGTGAAGATGGATGGGAAAAGCGCCGCCGTAAAGGCGTTCAAGGGCGGGGAGTGGAATATTCGATTCACAGCCTGCCGGATTCGGTAAAAAAATCCCTGTTGCTTGAAAGCGAGTCGCCGCCATATGCTATCAAGCAGCCTGCTACGCTGGCGGTCTGGATGCAAATTTATTCTCAACTCTCTGAAACAGAAAGAAATGAACTTATTGCTTATATACTGCGCGTCGGAGTGTCCGCCACGCTCAGGCAGTTAGGCATACTATCTTCAGATGAAGCCGCTGACTCTGATGATACGCCCGACGAATAGGTTCCCATCTGTATTTGCCATCTGAAATCTGTCTGGACGGATGGCAATTAATCTTCCTCGTTATTTTGTTCTGCAACGCAGTTCTCATTCTCTCCCTCAGGCCATCTGGTTTCTGCCATAAATGATGAATCACGCCAGTTTTAGTGGTACTAATAACATGTGAAAGTTAGATGTTTAGGTAATAATAGTCTATTATATGGAAACTTTTTGGGGCGGTAACTCATGTGACTGCCTGTACCGGACCAGCAAGGGAGTTATAAATATGGACAAAGAGTGGTTTTCAACCAGTGAATTGGTTGGAGTGGGCGGATTGCCCAAATCCCCCCAGGGACTGAATAAACGGGCTCGTGATGATGGCTGGGAGAAACGCCGACGCAAAGGCGTCCAGGGACGCGGCGTCGAGTATTCCATCCGAAGTTTGCCCTATGAGGTCAGAAGCTCGCTAAAGATGAAGGAGAGCATGCCGCCAGCATATCAAGCGGAGAAGCAGCCGGCATTACTGGCGTCATGGGTGCATATTTTCAATCAGCTATCAGAAAGTGAGCAGTCTCGGCTGATTAATTTCATTTTGCGTGAAGGCACGCAAGCAATGCTGTCTCGTCTGGAGGATGTGACGGATGACCAGACAGCATAATCGGTAACGTGCGGGTGCAACGCATTCAGAAGTCGCGTTGCACGGCTAAATGCGCAAGACCTTCCAGTGCGGTGCGGAAAGGGGTATCCGGGAGATGTCGCAGCGCGTCAATTGCTTTATCGGCTTCTTCCTCCGCCCGCTGGCGCGTGTAGTCAAGCGAACCGCACTGCTGCATGGCGGTAAGTACCGGTTCAAGCAAATGACGTCCGTTGCCTTCTTCTATTGCCTGACGAATCATAGCGCTTTGCTCGACATTACCCTGGCGCATGGCATGCAGCAGCGGCAGTGTCGGTTTGCCTTCGTTGAGGTCGTCGCCGGTATTTTTGCCCAGCGTCTGGCCGTCGGCGCTGTAATCCAGCAGGTCGTCAATAAGCTGAAACGCCGTACCCAGATAGCGGCCATAATCCCGCAACGCGGTTTCCTGGTCCGGTGTGGCGCCGGCAAGAATGGCGGAAGCTTGAGCGGCTGCTTCGAACAGACGTGCGGTTTTGCTGTAAATAACCCGCATATAGCTTTCTTCGGTAATATCAGGATCGTTACAGTTCATTAACTGCAACACTTCTCCTTCCGCGATCACATTCACCGCTTCCGACATCAGCGCCAGTACCCGCAATGATTCCAGGCTGGTCATCATCTGGAAGGCGCGGGTATAGATAAAATCGCCAACCAATACACTGGCGGCGTTGCCAAAGGCGGCATTGGCGGTTGCTTTGCCACGACGCATGTCGGACTCATCCACAACGTCGTCGTGCAGTAACGTGGCGGTGTGAATGAATTCTATCAGCGCCGCTACCGTAATATGCTTATTGCCATCACAGGCAAGCGATCTGGCGGCAAGAACTGCGATCATGGGACGGATACGTTTGCCCCCGCCGCTGATAATGTAATGACCTAGCTGGTTAATGAGAACGACATCCGAGTTGAGTTGTTCAAGAATGACTCCATTGACCGCGTTCATGTCTTGCGCGGTTAGCGCTGTAATTTGTTCTAGATTCATTTTGGGTGCCAGCTGTTTTCTTCAACTTTACCGTAGGATAGTTGTTTCATAATCGGCATATGGTGGAACTTGTTGAGTTGATTGTACTTGAAAAATGAGAGAGATAAACGGCAGTTGATAGATTGTATTCTTTTTCTTCATATCCTTCAATTATGCACTTGTCATCATCAGGTTTTTTGCGTAGAATTCGCGCCCTATTGTGAATATTTATAGCGCACTCTGGATAATCATACGTTGAGTGCGCGGAAAGCGGAGTTTTTTATGTACGCGGTTTTCCAAAGTGGTGGTAAACAACACCGAGTAAGCGAAGGTCAAACCGTTCGCTTGGAAAAGCTGGACATCGCAACTGGTGAAGCTATTGAGTTTGATCAGGTTCTGATGGTTGCCAATGGTGAAGAAATCAAAATCGGCGTTCCTTTCGTCGATGGCGGTAAGATCAAAGCTGAAGTTGTTGCTCATGGTCGTGGCGAAAAAATTAAGATTGTTAAGTTCCGTCGCCGTAAACACTACCGTAAGCAAGCGGGCCATCGTCAGTGGTTCACTGACGTGAAAATCACCGGCATCAGCGCTTAAGATTTAGGAGAGCGGATTAATGGCACACAAAAAAGCGGGCGGTTCAACTCGTAACGGCCGTGACTCAGAAAGTAAACGCCTGGGCGTAAAACGTTTCGGCGGCGAAGCAGTATTGGCTGGCAGCATCATCGTTCGTCAGCGCGGAACCAAGTTCCACGCTGGTAGCAACGTAGGTTGCGGGAAAGACCACACTCTGTTTGCTTTGGCTGACGGTAAAGTTCAGTTTGAAGTTAAAGGCCCGAAAAATCGTAAATACATCAGTATCGTTGCTGAATAATATTTCGTGTTAGGTCTTACAGATTTAAGCCCTGCAATTCGTTGCGGGGCTTTTTACATTTCTGATTCTGCGTAATCAACCAGAGAAAAGCATGAACACTAAACAACAGACGGGTATCGGTCTTGCTCTGGCGCTGACCACGGCAATATGCTGGGGAGCCTTGCCGATAGCCATGAAACAGGTTCTGCCTGTCATGGAGCCTTATACTATTGTTTGGTATCGTTTCTTGATTGCATCAATAGGTCTTGGTGTGCTGCTTTTCTCACGCAATAAACTCCCGCCCATGCGTATTTTCCGGCGTCGGCGTTGGTTGATTGTCTTGCTGATCGCGACATGTGGTTTGTTGGGCAACTTTGTTTTTTTCAGTTCATCACTACAGTATCTTAGCCCAACGGCCTCTCAGGTTATCGGTCAACTTTCTCCTGTTGGTATGATGTTCGCCAGCGTCTTTATCTTGAAAGAAAAGATGCGGCCAACACAAATCATCGGGGCGGTCACCTTGATTTGCGGTCTGATTCTGTTTTTCAACACCAGCCTGATAGAGATTTTCACCCGTCTGACGGATTACACGTTGGGCGTTATATTGGGTGTGTGTGCGTCAGCGGTATGGGTTTCTTATGGTGTGGCCCAAAAAGTGTTACTACGGCGTCTGACGTCGCAGCAGATCCTGTTTCTGCTTTATGTACTCTGCGTTCTGTTTATTACTCCTTTTGCCGATCCTGAAACTATTTTGCAACTCAGTGGCTGGCAGCTTTTATGTTTACTGTTTTGTGGCGCCAATACCCTGATAGGTTATGGCGCGTTGGCTGAAGCCATGGCTCGCTGGCAGGCGGCGCAGGTCAGTGCGGTGATTACGCTCACCCCCTTGTTTACGTTGCTCTTTTCTGATTTGCTGGCGTTGACGTGGCCGGATTTTTTTGCCGCGCAGGTGCTTAACTGGGTCGGGTATTCAGGCGCTTTAATTGTCGTGGCCGGGGCGATGTTTTCAGCGATAGGACACCGTTTCTTCCCCGGACGGCAACAAAATTCGCCGATCGTTATACCAAAATGAGCGCAGAATCATTTGCGTCAGATGATGTTTCGACATTCCATGTGGGCTGTTTATTTTTAATACAGATGAAAAGATTGGCATAAGCGGGTACAATTCGCCCCCTTGCCGGAGCAGGTTCTGGTGCGTCAGTTTTTTATGACAGATAATAATAGTTATCTTCCTTTAAATCAAAAAGTTACGCCGAAGAGAACCAATAATTAGCCTAAAACAAGTAGATATTCTCTATTGGTTTTTTGCGGAGAGAGTCAATGAAGTTTGTAGATGAAGCGACTATTTTAGTGGTTGCAGGTGACGGCGGTAATGGCTGTGTCAGCTTCCGCCGCGAAAAATACATTCCCAACGGTGGGCCTGATGGCGGTGATGGCGGCGATGGCGGCGACGTTTATCTGCTGGCCGATGAAAATCTGAATACGCTGATTGACTATCGTTTTGAAAAATCATTTCGCGCTGAGCGCGGTCAGAATGGTCAAAGCCGCGATTGCACCGGTAAACGCGGTAAAGACATCACGATTAAAGTACCTGTCGGCACTCGTGTGCTGGATAAGGGAACAGGCGAAGTGCTGGGTGATATGACACGCCATCAGCAGAGGCTTATGGTGGCCAAAGGCGGCTGGCATGGGTTGGGCAACACCCGATTTAAATCTTCCGTTAACCGTGCTCCGCGCCAGAAAACGAACGGTACGCAGGGTGAAGAGCGTGAACTGATGCTTGAGCTCCTGTTGCTGGCTGATGTCGGGATGCTGGGATTACCGAATGCGGGGAAATCGACGTTTATCCGTGCAGTTTCGGCAGCCAAACCGAAAGTGGCGGATTATCCTTTTACCACGTTGGTGCCTAGCCTTGGCGTTGTTCGTATGGACAGCGAACAAAGCTTTGTGGTGGCCGATATCCCTGGTTTGATTGAAGGCGCTTCCGAAGGCGCGGGTCTGGGAATTCGCTTCCTTAAGCATTTGGAACGTTGCCAGGTTCTATTGCATCTGGTTGATTTGGCGCCGATCGATGAATCCGATCCGATAGAAAATGCCAAAGTGATCATCAATGAATTGCAGCAATACAGCACGGGTTTATCTGAAAAACCGCGTTGGTTGGTCTTCAATAAAGTTGATTTAATCGATAAAGCGGAAGCGGAAAAACGCGCAAAAGAGATTGCGGCTGCGTTAGGCTGGGAAGAAAAGTATTACCTGATTTCCGCGGCTAACCGTGAAGGGGTCAATGCGCTGTGTTGGGATGTGATGAATTTCCTGAAAGTGCAGCCTAAAGCGATGGCCATCGAAGAAAGCGCGCCAGAGAAAGTGGAGTTCATGTGGGATGATTACCACCGGGAACAGTTGGCAACCGCTGAAAGCGAAGCGGAAGAGGAATGGGATGATGATTGGGACGACGAGGATGAAGAAGGCGTCGAAATCGTTTATCAGCGTTGATAGTCATCCGGGCTGATAAATCACATCCAGCCCGATGCGAGATGGCGGTCAGGCCAGTCATTCCAAGTAAGCACAGCGCGGAAATACGCTGTGCTTTTTACTTTGGATTAATTGCTTTGATAAATGTCTTTGTATAAACGACTTTCAAAGCGTACCAGAGGCACCCGGCGCGAGCGCTGGTCTTCCGGTGGAACGGCGTAACCGGAAAGGAATTGAACGAACGCCATCCGCTGACCGCTTGCCGTGGTAATGAAACCAGCCAGATTATAAACGCCTTGCAATGCGCCGGTTTTCGCGGAAACCTTACCGTTCACACCTGCTTCATGTAATCCGCCCCGATAGCGTAACGTTCCGTCATAACCCGCAAGCGGCAGCATCATAATATAATTCAGTTCCTGATCGTGCTGAGCGATATATTGTAATATCTGCATCATGGTTGCCGGAGAGATCAGATTGTGGCGCGATAAGCCTGAACCATCGACAACGATACTGTTACCCAGATCGATCCCCGCTTTCTGACGCACTATTTGACGCACGGCGTCAGCGCCGGCACGCCAGGTTCCCGGCACATTGAAGCGCTCATGCCCGATAGTGCGGAAAACCGTATCCGCAATCATATTATCCGATTTTTTCAGCATGACGGTCAGCAGAGCATGCAATGGCGCGGATTGGGTCTGCGATAACACCGTACCGGTGGGGCCCGGCTGAGTCTGGCGGCGCAAATTGCCTTTGATTCTGATATTCGCCTGTTGAAGCTCATCTTTTACAATGGCCCCGGCATAACTGGCCCCATCCTGAATGGCAAAAGCGAGTGGCAGCGGTTCAGCCCGCTGAGCCAGGCAACCGGTGAGCGTAAAACGGTTCAGTTCTCCCAGCACAACGTCCAGTTCGCAGTATTGCGCGTCTGGAGAGCCTTTGGCCAGGGTGCGTACTTCACTGAACATTTGTACCGGATAATAAGAAGCCACGCGGATAAACGCGTTATCGCCAGCTTTGGGCGCGCCATAGAGAGAAACGGAGAAGCAGTTGCGATCGACAATCGCCGCGGAAGGCGGCGCGCTGAAACACTGCGTCATGTCGTTCCATGGCCAGCCTGGTGCTTTGTCATGGCTGGCGAACACTGATGTGTCGATCATGACATCCCCCGCGATTTCTTGTATGCCGCGCTTTCTTAATTCCAGCACCATATTGCGTATTTGCTGGCGCTTCAGGGTCGGATCGCCACTGAAGCGGACGATCAGATCACCACGTAATATACCGTTACTGACGGCCTCATGGCTTTCCATTGTGGTCACAAAACGGTAGTCTGGGCCTAACTGGAGCAGTGCTGCCAATGCGGTTATCACCTTTTGCGTACTGGCGGGTAACGCCATTTGTTGGCTGTTAAAGGCCATTGCCGGTGTAGGCGCCCCGATTTTTTGCACAACCAGCGCGAGATTGGCGCCATCGGGCAAATATTGGATGTGATCTTCAACAGTCGCTGCATTGGCATGCAGAATAAAAGCGCAGGCAAGTCCGGTAACAATCGACGAAAAACGCATAATCTCAGCTAACAACAGGGTAACGTGTGGTCATACTACGGCGCAACACGGTCTAAAGTAAACGATGACCCTCATGGAACTCTGGGTTAAAATACGTATCAAAATGCAAATCGATACCGGCCTGGACATTTTGTTCCGGGGCTGGTTGTTTTTGTTTTACGCCCGGAAAACGCTGTTGTGCACAGACACGATGCCGTATTTAATTTTTAACGGTCAGGATGACAACGACTTTGTAAGTCTAACGGATTTTTTTAGAGGTATAGACAATATGAAACAATTTCCGATGACGTTGCGTGGCGCTGAAAAATTACGCGAAGAGCTTGAGTTTTTGAAATCAGTTCGTCGGCCCGAGATTATCGCCGCGATTGCTGAAGCCCGCGAGCATGGTGATTTGAAAGAGAATGCGGAGTACCATGCAGCGCGTGAACAACAGGGTTTTTGTGAAGGTCGAATCCAGGACATCGAAGCCAAACTCTCTAATGCTCAGGTTATCGATGTGACGAAAATGTCCTCGAACGGTCGTGTGATCTTTGGCGCGACCGTGACCGTCATGAATCTGGATAATGAAGAAGAGCAGACTTATCGTATCGTCGGTGACGATGAGGCGGATTTTAAACAAAATCTGATTTCTGTTAATTCCCCAATTGCCCGTGGTCTGATTGGCAAAGAAGAAGACGATGTGGTGGTTATCAATACGCCGGGCGGCGATGTTGAATATGAAATCATCAGGGTTGAATATTTGTGATTTTTTCTGGATTGGCGATTAAAACAGCAAAGTTTGTAAAGAAAAGAAAAAGGCCGCTCACGGCCTTTTCTCTAACAGGCAGGCATGGCACCTTTCCGTTAAAACAACGTATGTTGAAATAAAAAGTGCTATCGTGGTAACACAATTTTACGTTCTTTTGCCGGACGATAAAGCACCAGCGTATGGCCGATGACCTGAACGTTATTGGCGCCGCTTTCACGAACAATTGCTTCAACAATCAAAGCCTTGGTTTCGCGATCTTCGGTAGCGATTTTTACTTTGATCAGTTCGTGATGCTCCAAAGCTTGTTCGATCTCAGCCAGAACACCTTCGGTGAGGCCGTTATTGCCCAGCATGACAACCGGTTTTAACGGATGCGCCAGGCCTTTCAGGTGTTGTTTTTGTTTGTTACTTAGGTTCATTGTCTTTTTTGCTTAGGTTGGGATTGAAAACGGGTCATTCTACCGCCATCTCATGATTATAACCAATCTGTCGATGTCGATTGGGGATATGTGAGAAGAGAAAAATGCCGGGAAAGAAATATTAAAGTATTCCCCGCGTCTGTGGGGGTAAACCGTTTCCACCCACTGAGAGCGTCTTACAAGAATAGTTGGAAAACTGATGGCTAATAAGAAGCGTTCTGCGAGTTCCAGTCGCTGGTTGCAGGAACACTTTAGCGATAAATATGTGCAGCAGGCGCAGAAAAAGGGGCTCCGCTCACGGGCTTGGTTTAAACTTGATGAAATACAGCAGAGCGACAAACTGTTTAGACCGGGTATGACCGTGGTCGATTTGGGCGCCGCGCCGGGCGGCTGGTCGCAGTACGTGGTGACGCAGATCGGCGGACAAGGTCGTATCATTGCCTGTGATATTTTACCGATGGATCCTATTGTTGGTGTCGATTTCCTTCAAGGTGATTTTCGTGATGAATTGGTCCTCAAAGCGCTGCTGGAGAGAGTTGGGGATAATAAGGTTCAGGTGGTGATGTCCGACATGGCCCCGAACATGAGTGGTACACCGGCGGTTGATATCCCGAAATCGATGTATCTGGTTGAGTTAGCGCTTGAAATGTGTCGGGATGTAATAGCGCCAGGCGGGAGTTTCCTGGTGAAAGTGTTTCAGGGCGAAGGTTTTGATGAATACCTGCGGGAAATTCGTTCCCTGTTTACGAAGGTGAAGATTCGTAAGCCAGATGCTTCGCGCGCCAGGTCGCGTGAAGTGTATATTGTAGCGACAGGGCGCAAACTGTAGTACCCTAACGCTATTTTTTAACACAGTTGTAATATGAGGTTTATCCCTTGAGTGACATGGCGAAAAACCTGATTCTCTGGTTAGTCATCGCAGTAGTGCTGATGTCCGTATTCCAGAGCTTCGGGCCCAGCGAGTCGAATGGCCGTAGGGTGGATTATTCAACCTTCTTGACTGAAGTGAATCAGGATCAGGTCCGTGAAGCACGTATTAACGGGCGTGAGATTAATGTTATCAAAAAAGATAGCAACCGATACACGACTTATATTCCTGTCAATGATCCCAAGCTACTGGATAACCTGCTTACGAAGAATGTGAAAGTCGTTGGAGAACCACCGGAAGAACCAAGCCTGCTGGCTTCGATCTTTATTTCCTGGTTCCCGATGCTGCTATTGATTGGTGTCTGGATCTTCTTCATGCGTCAAATGCAAGGCGGCGGCGGTAAAGGCGCCATGTCTTTTGGCAAAAGCAAGGCCCGGATGCTGACGGAAGATCAGATCAAAACGACTTTTGCTGATGTGGCGGGTTGTGACGAAGCAAAAGAAGAAGTAAGCGAACTGGTCGAGTATTTGCGTGAGCCAAGCCGTTTCCAGAAACTGGGTGGCAAGATACCGAAAGGTATCCTGATGGTCGGGCCGCCGGGTACAGGTAAAACGTTGCTGGCAAAAGCTATCGCCGGTGAAGCGAAAGTACCTTTCTTTACTATTTCTGGTTCTGATTTCGTTGAAATGTTCGTCGGTGTCGGTGCTTCCCGTGTACGCGACATGTTTGAGCAGGCCAAGAAAGCGGCGCCTTGCATCATCTTTATCGACGAAATCGATGCGGTAGGTCGTCAGCGTGGCGCGGGTCTGGGCGGTGGTCACGATGAACGTGAACAGACGCTGAATCAGATGCTGGTTGAAATGGATGGTTTTGAAGGCAACGAAGGCATTATTGTCATCGCCGCCACCAACCGTCCCGATGTACTGGACCCTGCGTTACTGCGCCCAGGCCGTTTTGACCGTCAGGTGGTTGTTGGCTTACCCGATGTGCGAGGCCGTGAGCAGATTCTGAAAGTACATATGCGCCGTGTGCCTTTGTCGCCAGATATTGATACATCTGTGATCGCGCGCGGTACGCCGGGTTTTTCCGGTGCTGATTTGGCTAACCTGGTCAATGAAGCGGCATTGTTCGCCGCACGCGGTAACAAGCGCGTTGTGTCGATGGTCGAGTTTGAAAAAGCGAAAGACAAAATCATGATGGGCGCTGAGCGCCGTTCCATGGTGATGACTGAGCAACAGAAAGAATCGACGGCTTATCACGAAGCAGGACACGCGATTATTGGTCGACTGGTTCCTGAACACGATCCGGTGCATAAAGTGACGATTATTCCACGTGGCCGTGCGCTGGGTGTGACGTTCTTCCTGCCGGAAGGCGATGCGATCAGCGCCAGTCGTCGGAAGCTGGAAAGCCAGATTTCCACCCTGTACGGCGGTCGTCTGGCCGAAGAAATTATCTATGGTGCGGAAAAGGTTTCGACCGGTGCGTCGAATGACATCAAGGTTGCAACGTCCATTGCACGCAATATGGTTACACAGTGGGGCTTCTCTGAAAAACTGGGGCCATTGCTGTATGCCGAAGAAGAAGGCGAAGTGTTCCTGGGGCGTTCCGTAGCGAAAGCCAAACATATGTCTGATGAAACGGCAAGAATCATTGATCAGGAAGTGAAATCCTTGATTGAGCGGAATTATGTGCGTGCGCGTGAGTTGCTGATGGCAAACATGGACATATTGCATTCAATGAAAGACGCGTTGATGAAATATGAAACCATTGATGCCCCGCAGATTGATGATCTGATGGCGCGTAAAGATGTTCGCCCGCCAGCAGGCTGGGAAGAGTCTGGCTCGGATAGTAATTCTGATAACGGCGGTTCGCCAAAGGCGCCAACGCCAGTTGATGAACCCAATACCCCAAATCCGGGTAATACGATGTCAGAACAACTGAGCGATAAATAACGCGTCAGATTATGTTTTTCTGCACGTAGTGTTTCTGCAAACCCCGGCTTAAAGCCGGGGTTTTTTACTAATGAGTTTGCTGGAAAATTTTTAAGGTAAGCCCGTGATGTCGAGGAATATGTCATGCAATTAATTGCCAGAGGGTCAATCCTGGATCTGTCTCGCCCTAATGTTATGGGCATTCTCAATGTTACACCTGATTCATTCTCTGATGGCGGCAAACACAACAGCGTAGAAGCCGCATTACATCATGCTCAGGAGATGATCGCCGCTGGCGCAACATTGATCGATATCGGCGGGGAATCGACTCGCCCTGGTGCTGATGATGTGAGTATCGAAGAGGAGCTGGAGCGTGTAGTGCCGGTGGTTGAAGCATTGTCCACACGTTTTGATGTATGGATTTCAGTCGATACCTCAAAACCGGAGGTCATCACTGCCTCTGCTCAAGCCGGGGCGCACCTCATCAATGATATTCGATCGCTGCAAGAGCCGGGTGCTTTAGAAGCAGCGGCGGCAACGGGGCTGCCAGTCTGTCTGATGCACATGCAAGGGTTGCCGAAAACCATGCAGCATAATCCCCATTATGACGATTTGATGGCGGAAGTCGGGGCATTTTTACAACAGCATATCGATCGTTGCGTGAACGGCAATATTCCAAAAAATAAGCTATTACTGGATCCCGGATTCGGATTTGGTAAGAATCTGGCCCATAATTATGAGCTTCTGGCCCGGCTGGGGGAATTGCATCGCTTTGGACTGCCGTTGCTGGTGGGGATGTCCAGGAAATCCATGATTGGTCAGCTACTTAAGGTACCTCCATTACAACGCGTTCAGGGCAGCGTGGCGTGTGCGGTGATTGCCGCGATGCAAGGCGTACAAATCATCCGCGTTCATGATGTGAAAGAAACCGTCGATGCCATGCGCATTGTTGAAGCGACTCTTGCAGCAAAGGAATAAAAACAACTATGAGTAATCGCAAATATTTTGGAACGGACGGCGTGCGCGGCAAAGTTGGCGATACACCGATCACGCCTGACTTTGTGCTGAAACTTGGCTGGGCGGCGGGTAAGGTTTTGGCGCGCCACGGTTCCCGTAAGATCATTATCGGTAAGGACACCCGAATTTCCGGCTATATGCTGGAGTCTGCTCTTGAAGCGGGGCTGGCGGCAGCCGGTTTGTCCGCTTCTTTTACGGGACCGATGCCGACACCCGCGGTTGCTTATTTGACTCGTACCTTCAGGGCGGAAGCGGGGATCGTTATCTCTGCTTCACACAATCCTTACTATGATAATGGTATTAAATTCTTTTCTATTGACGGCACCAAATTGCCTGATGAGGTGGAAGAAGCCATTGAAGCAGAGATGGAAAAACCGTTGACCTGTGTGGAGTCGGCGGAATTGGGGAAGGCAAACCGTATTGTCGATGCGGCAGGACGTTATATCGAATTTTGTAAAGGTACGTTTCCCAGCGAACTCAGTCTCAGCGGCTTGAAAATTGTAGTTGACTGTGCAAATGGCGCCACATACCACATCGCGCCAAGTGTGTTGCGTGAACTGGGCGCCAAAGTGATTTCCATTGGCTGTGAACCGGATGGGATGAACATCAATGAAGAATGCGGCGCGACGGATGTCAGACAGTTACAGGCCCGCGTTTTGGCTGAGAAGGCGGATGTTGGACTGGCATTTGATGGCGATGGAGATCGTCTGATTATGGTTGACCATCAGGGTAACAAAGTAGATGGCGACCAGATTCTGTATATCATTGCCCGCGAAGGCTTGCGTCAGGGACAATTGCGCGGTGGCGCGGTTGGTACGCTGATGAGCAACATGGGCCTGGAGCTTGCGTTAAAGCAACTGGGCATTCCTTTTGCCCGCGCCAAAGTCGGTGATCGTTATGTGCTGGAGATGATGCAGGCGAAAGGATGGCGTATCGGGGCCGAGAACTCAGGCCACGTGATTCTGTTGGATAAAACCACGACGGGTGACGGCGTGATCGCCGGTTTACAAGTGCTGACGGCGATGGTCAGAAACCACATGAGTCTGCATGACTTGTGCAGCGGCATGAAACTTTTTCCGCAGATTCTGGTTAATGTGCGTTTCTCTGGCGAACATGATCCGCTGGAGGATAAAACCGTGCAGCAGGTGACTCAGGATGTTGAAAAAGATCTCACCGGACGAGGACGCGTTCTGTTGCGTAAATCGGGTACTGAACCGCTGATTCGTGTGATGGTTGAAGGTGAAAATGAAGCAACGGTAATTGAATTTGCGAATCGGATTGCTGATGCGGTAAAGGCGGTGGGTTAAACCCTGTCAAACAAATACATAGGACTTTCGGTTATTGTCATATGCTGAAAGCCGCTGTTTTTTTCTTCAATCAGCAAATGACGGCCAAATTACCCTTGCGTACTCTACAGCCTTTGGTTAGTATTCAGACCCGCTTGATATGGGATGAGTGTTCATCCGATTTAGCGGATTAGACGCGGTTTACCGCAAGAATATAGCATTCTCCATTGATAATGGGGAAAACGGTCACAGGTACAATTATGTACGAAGCTCTTTTAGTCATTTTCCTGTTAGTAGCAATCGGGCTTGTTGCCTTGATTATGCTGCAACAAGGCAAAGGTGCTGATATGGGCGCTTCGTTCGGAGCAGGTGCTTCTGCCACTTTGTTCGGTTCGAGCGGCTCCGGTAACTTTATGACTCGCCTAACGGCGATACTGGCGGCATTGTTCTTCATCATCAGCCTGGTGCTGGGGAATATGAGTTCATTGCAGAAGAAAGGCAGTGCCTGGGATAACCTGAGCCAGCCGGAGAACGCGGAGCAAACGACAACGCCCGCCGCGCCTGCTGCGCCAGCCAGCGATATTCCGCAGTAATGGTTTGAAGTAGTAACGACAGCCGTTACTGTGCAAAAGTTATTTTGATGCCGAGGTGGTGGAATTGGTAGACACGCTACCTTGAGGTGGTAGTGCCCGATTGGGCTTACGGGTTCAAGTCCCGTCCTCGGTACCAATACAGAATCAATAGACGTCAAGCGACGTCTATTTTTTTTATGCACAGAAAACCCCCAGCTAGGCTGGGGGTTCCGTAAAGCTTTCAGCTATAAGTCGGTTATAAAAACCCCTTTTGATTTGTTAAAACACCTTGCGGTCTGGCAACTGCAAAAGTTAAACAAGAAATCGAAAGGGGGTCCCTATGGGGGACGAAAAGAGCTTAGCGCACACCCGATGGAACTGTAAATATCACATAGTATTTGCGCCGAAATACCGAAAGCAGGTGTTCTATGGAGAAAAACGCAGGGCGATAGGCAGCATATTGAGAAAGCTATGTGAATGGAAAAACGTGAACATCCTTGAAGCGGAGTGTTGTGTTGATCATATCCATATGCTTCTAGAGATCCCGCCTAAAATGAGCGTATCGGGTTTTATGGGATACCTGAAGGGAAAAAGTAGCCTGATGCTTTACGAACAGTTTGGAGATTTGAAGTTCAAATACCGAAATCGTGAATTATGGTGCCGAGGGTATTATGTGGACACGGTAGGAAAAAATACATCGAAGATACAGGAGTATATAAAGCACCAGTTGGAGCAGGACAAGTTGGGAGATCAACTCTCGATTCCGTATCCGGGTAGCCCGTTTACGGGCCGTAAGTAACGAATTAGGATGCAAATGTCAGATCGTGATGCGCCTGTTAGGGCGCGGCTGGTAAGAGAGCCTTATGGCGCATCTGAAAAACCCCCAGGCTATGCCGGGGGATACTTTTTTATCTCAACCCCACGTATTTACTGGCTTTCCCTTCTTTTCAGCCTCTGGTTCTTATTCACTATTCGTGCAAACCCCACGCTGTGCCTTGCCTGAATATGGCCGTAAGCACTCACTTGTTTTTATAGGCGAACCAGTTGCTTACCCAGATGTTTACCGTTCAACATATCGATGAAGGCTTGAGGCGCATTTTCCAGCCCGTCAGTGATGGTTTCCCGGTATTTCAACGCTCCTTTCTCGACAGCACGCAATAGCCAGCTATCCGCCTCGGCATAATCTTTAAACCATTCCGTCACCAGGAAAAAACGGCTCAGCGGCGCATCGGGCAGCGAGGCAAAAAAGTCCGCCGGACCGGAAACATCAACCTCCGTTCCCTGATTGTAATGCGCTGCATTGCCGCAGACAGGCACCCGTGCACCCTCGTTGAGCAGTTTGGCGACAAACAAGGAAACCCGGCCACCCACATTTTCGAAATAGATATCAACACCATTGGGACAAGCGGCGCGGAGATCGCGATTCAAATCATCTTTCTTGTAATTGAGGCAGGCATCGAACCCTAACGTATCGACGACGTAATGGCATTTTTCCTCACTGCCGGCCAGACCAACGACCCGGCATCCAGCCAGCTTTCCCAACTGCCCGACGACCGCTCCCACCGCCCCCGAAGCTGCGGATACCACCAGCGTTTCTCCCACCTTGGGTTTGGCAATCTTATTCATTCCAAAATAGGCTGAACGCCCTGGCGTGCCCACCGTGCCCAGAAAAATAGACGGCGACAGCGATGTCGGCTGTACCTGATGGGTTATAAAGTCCTGTGAACCACCGACATAGTATTTCTGCCAACCGGAGAATGTGAATACACAATTTCCGACCGCAAACCGAGGGTTGCTCGTCGCCACGACATAGCCTACAGTCTCTCCCTGGATAACCTCTCCCAGTTTGATCGGGCTGACATAAGCCGGATTTCTATTGAGACGGGGCCGGGTATACAGATCAATAGATAGCCATTTATTTTCCACCAGATATTCGCCAGGCTGTAATGTCGCGATCGGGCTTTGTTCCAGCCTGAAATCATTTAACTGCGCGGGACCGTCAGGGTGGCGATTCAAGACAATGGATTTATTTTCAAACTGATTCATAACATTCCTTCTCTTCATGACATACCCGCCCACCCGGAATGTAGACCGGCTCTGCGGCGTTTGCCCTGCTGAAATGCACAGGGCGGCGGGTAGCTATCGTTATTAAGGCGCTGAATATTTTTCACTCAGGCGTGTTTATCCGATGGATTTGGCCGCCCAGCGATATCGCGGCCAGTAGAAACTGAAGATGATCAACAACAGGGTGATCGGCCAGCCGCAGGCCAGAACAATCGCATCCATCGGCAGCCCTTCCTGTTGCGAAAGGGCATAAATGCCTAGCGCTTTCAGCAGGAATATCAGCATCCAGACCACAGAGACTTCGTGCCAGGCTCTGGCGTAGCGCGGCGTGTTATAGACCGGCAGCGTCTTGAGGACGGGCATGGCTTGTTCCGCCAGCGTTCTCACGACCGGACGTTGCAACAGGCTGTAGACCGCAAAAACGATCACGACGGAGATCGCGCCGCTGACCGCTAAAAAGACGCTTTCCTGTCTGATGGCGAATGGCGTATGGCCGAGTAAATAGAGGTAATGGCTACCGCCCGATAGCATAATCAACGCGATAATCGCCAGAGCGCCTTTGCGTCGGTTGACGCCCTCCACAACAGCGGAATAGAGCGCGGTAATTAGCAGGGCGATACCGGCGCCGCCCAGCCAGAATGCGATGTGATAGAACACAATCGGTAGCACGATAGTGAGGTGCGCATCACGCGACAGCAAGTATGACCATAGGGTGATTGAGGATGACTGTTGCATATTCCTTCCTTGTAAAATAAATTGTTGAGCAATTTGCGTTCAGCTGAGTACAGGTCGGTCTACCGCTCTTTGCTCATCGCAAGATCTTTTTTAATTGCTCGGCAATGCGGGCAATGTGCGGCATCGTCATCATCGATATATGGTCGCCGGAGGTACTGAGCACCGTCAGGTTGCCCGCCGTCAAACGCCGCCATCCCAGTCCTGATTCGGGCGGGCGGCGGCGGCCCGGCAAGATATCTTCAGCTTCGACAACCAGGAGATTGCCCGCGTATGGCGCCCCCTGATAATCATCCGTGGCATGAATATGCGCGCGCAAAATGTGCAGAAACTGTTGAAATGCCGTCAGGCCAATGGCGTCGGGCACGAGTCCGGCTTGCTTGAACGCTGCCAGGAATCGTGCAGTGCGTTGCTCTTCAGACATCGCAGACAAGGCGGCTTCTGAAAGCTGGAAGGATGTGCCGGTAAACCGTTCCACTTTATGTGCAAAGTACGCCAGCCTTTCATGTTCATTCATCTGTGCGGAATCGTCGACGGCTACCTGTGGCGCGGGCTGATCCAGCACCAGTACGGTAGGGGTTATTCCCGTTGTGGCCAGCTGCTGCGCCATTTCAAAGGCAATCGTTGCCCCCAGAGACCACCCTCCGATAACCAGGTTAGGACGATGTACCCGCTCGCCCGCCTGCGACAAATAAAACGCGGCTAAAGCTTTAATATCCTTGTTGTAAGGGGCATTACGGCTGAAATCAGCCACCTGAATGCCGTAAATCGGATAATCGCTGCCCAACGCGCGGGCCAATGCGGAATAGCACAGCACGTTGCCCCCAGCGGGATGGATAAGCACCAGCGTCGGCTTGTTGTCGGCAAGCCCCGGGGTGATAGTGATACATGACGAAAGGGCCTGCGGCTCGGCCTGTTCCAGTAGGCGGGCCAATTGATGGATGCTGCTGTTCTCAAGCAATTGCCCTAAAGAGAGTGCCGTTCCGAAGTATTGGTTGACGTCGAGAATGAGCTTTAACGCACTGATAGAGTTACCGCCGAGGTTAAAGAAACTCTCCTGCGTATCGATGTCATCCCGTTGTAGAACCTGGCGATAAATCGCATACAGGCACTGTTCGCGCTCACCTTCGGGGCGGCGGGGGGATAAAATCGTCTCATACGCCGGCAGCGGCAGAGCGTTATAGTTGATCTTGCCGCTGGCGGTCAATGGCATCGCATCGAGCCAGACCCAGCGTTCGGGGTGCATGTAGCCAAGCAGTTTTTTTTGCAGCGTCTCTTTTACCAAAGCGCGATGCTGTGCTGAGACCCCGCAAAGGTAAGCGGTCAACACGGTTTCCCCGTTCGGTAACCTATTTTGTTTGACCGCGGCATGGGTGACAGCGTCGGCCTGCTGCAAGGCCTGTTCAATTTCAGCCAGTTCAACACGATAGCCTCTGACCTTAACCTGACGGTCGAGGCGTCCCAGAAACGCAATATTGCCATCAGGCAGCAGGCGGCCTTTATCACCGCTTCGATAGAGCCGCTCTCCTTCAAGATAAGGATGCGGAATAAAGCGTGCTTGGTTTTGTTCCGGCAGGCCGAGGTATCCTGCCGCCACATGCGCACCGCCCAGATAAATTTCACCCGGTAACCCGGCGGGAACCAGTTGCCGGCAGGGATCGAGCAGCAGTACATGGCTATCCGCCAACGGCGTACCAATCGGCAAATAGTCATCGGCGATCGTGCTGAGATCGTCGGGAACCGCGTAGGTGGTTATGCCGACGGTACACTCGGTCGGGCCATAATGGTTCACCACGCGGCAGGCGCGGTTTAGCTGACGTACGCGTGTAATCAGCGACACGGGAACACGCTCTCCGCCAAGCACTAACAGACGTTGCGGCAGCAGGGCGCATGCTTGCGGTGATGTTAATAGCGCTGCCAAATGAGAAGGCGTTATCTTGATGCAATCCAACGGATTGTCCGCCAGATAGGCAAACAGCGCTTCAGGCGCATTGAGTTGTCGGGCGCTGATGATTTCAAGCTGCCCTTGATGAAGCAAAGAGGGGAACAGCATGGTATGCGCCAGATCGGTCGTGAAAGCGGAAAACATACCGTAGCGAACGCCCGCGGGCAGCGAGAGAACTGGTTGGATCGCGTGGCAATAGTGACTCAAATGCGCATGATTGACGCGAACGCCTTTCGGTTTTCCACTGCTGCCGGAGGTATAAATAATATAAGCGGGCATATCGTGACGCGCCTGATACGGCGGGTTGCTTGCCGGCATGGCGCTGAACTCTTGCCTTACATCGATGCACGGCAACGCCTGTTGCGGGGCGGCGCCATCAATCAACGCGCAGCGGGCGGCGGCGTCTTGCAGGATAAATGCGATCTGCTGCGCGGGGAGCGCCATATCAATCGGCACATAGCATCCGCCGGCCTTCAGTACCGACAGGATGGCGACCACGCAGCGCTCGCTCTTCGGCATGCAAAGCGCGACGCATTCTCCCGGCGCGATACCGTTCGCCCGTAGCTGATGCGCCAGCCGGTTTGCCCGCTGATTAAGCTGGGTATAGGTAAGCGTTCGTCCTTCACAGCGGAGTGCGATGGCGTGCGGTCGCAGCTCAACCTGATGTTCAAACTGGAGATGGACGGCTGGCGGAGCGACATCTCGGGCGGGGCGGCAGCGGGCTATCAGTGCCTCTCTCTCCTCTGCGCGCAGCAGCGACAGGTCCCGGACAGTCAACTGCGGCTGAGTCATGACGACCTGGAGGATGGTGTGTAGATCGACCAGCATGCGCTGGATGGTGTCCTGATTAAATAAGGGGCTACTGTAGTTGAGGGTAAACAGCAGGCCATCTCTGTCTTTATCTTCTTCCACCCACAAGTTCAGATCGAGCTTCGCAGTGGCGTAGTCCACCTTTAATGGTTGATATTTGAAACCACTGTTATTGTGAAAATGGGGAAACACCTGATAGGTCAGGATGGCCTGAAATACCGGGTTAACCTGGGGATTACGCACGTAGCTGATTTCATCCAGTATGTAATTAAACGGCACATCCTGGTGCATCATGGCCTGCTCGCATTCGGCGCGTGTGGTATTGATCAGCGTGGAGAACGGTGCATCGGGATTGATCTCGAAACGTAGCGGCAGCGTATTCATAAATAACCCCATCATGCTTTGTGTGACGGGCAAATTCCGATTGGCGAACGGCGCGCCGATAATAATCTCCTGCTGGCCGCTGTATTTGTGCAGCAAGAGTTGATACGCGGTGAGGATGATATGAAATTGCGTGGCGTGGTGTTGTGAAGCGCAGGCTTGCAAACGCCGACAGAATGCGGCGTCGAAGAACCGGCTGGCTATGCCGCCCGCGGTACGCATTTTGGCCGGACGCGGCCGATCGGTCGCGAGTTCCAGCAGGCCCTGAATCCCATCCAGTTTCTTGGCCCAATGGGCGAGCCCCTCCTGATATTCCCCCTCGGCATACCACCGATTCTCCGCCAGGGCATAATCGGTGAATTGCAGGGTGTCCGCTATTTTTAACGTCTCGCCCTGGAGCAAACGAAAGTAGGTCTCCATAAACGTTTTGAAAAATAGGTTTACCGTCCAGCCATCGGAAATGATGTGATGAAACGTCAGCAACAAGACATATTCATCAGGGCGCGTTTTTAACATATGCAAATAGGCCAACGGACCATTGGCCAGGTCAAAACTGATGCCGCCTTCCGCTTTTGCCAGGGTTTGCACGCGGCTTGCGATCTCTTCCTGCGCGCATGCGGAGAGATCGTCATAGTGGAAATGGAAAGGCATGTCATCGGATACGCATTGGTATACGTCGTCATCGATGAAACGGAACGTGGTACGAAGAATGTCATGCTGTCGCGTCAGGTAATCAAGCGCGGTTTGGGCCAGTTGCGGATCTATTTCATGTTCAATCCAGCAGGTAACGGCATAGGGATTGTTATAGGCTTGATGGTTATCAAGGTATTGATCGAGCATCCAGATGCGTTTTTGGGCGCTGGTCATCGGGAAATGGTTTCTGCCCGGTTGCGTATTTTTTTGAATGGTTTTAGCGCCTGCTATGACCGCGCCTGCTTTTTTCTTGTCGTGCGCCAGTTTTTTTAAGTCGTCTAGGCTCAGTGATGCCAGTCGATCGGTACGGGTCGATGTCATGATCGTCTCTCGCTTTTGGGTATTCGGTATTAACGTCGACGGCCGCCTCCCGATAGCGTTCGGGAGGCGGTCTCCCCCTTAGTTCTGCAATAACGTTTCAAGCTCCGAGAGAATCAGCGTCGATAGGCCTTTTATCGTCTGGTTCTGATAAAACAGGTCAACGCGAATATCGATCTCGAAGATGCCTGAGACGGTTGAGATCACTTGCACCGCAAGGAGCGAGTTGCCGCCGAGCTCGGTGAAACTGTCGTTCACGCCGATGCCGGAAATCCCCAGAATGGATTGCCAGACGTTGACGATCTCCTTCTCAATGTCGTTTCCCGGGGCCTGGTAATCCACGGACAGCGCGGGTCTTGAATGACCTTCCAGCGCCGCGTTGTCCAGCACGATATGTTCGGGCGTCGCTTGCTCGGGAATCGACTCATAGATGATTTGATCCAGATCGCTGGTGACGATCACCAGTTGCGCAAACTCCAGATGCGACAGTTGGCGTTTAAGGATATCCACGCCTTCCGGCAGCAGAATATCTTTATCCGCCAGATTTACTTTCACCGGGAACGCCGATGTGGCTTGCGGCGTGGCGACCTGATTATCCGGCGTCAGTTTGAGCAGGGTATAATTTTCCAAAGCTAGCAGCGGTCGGCCTTGCGGCGAAAGGAAGACGATGTCCATGACGATCGCGTTGTCCTGTGCTTGATAGGCGCGTTTGAGCTTAACGTGGGCATAGACATTGTCGTTTAGCGGCGCGAGGAAGGTGATCTTGCCGTAGCTGATCGGCAAGAAATTCTCCTGCGTTATCGACATCAGGCAGTGTATTGCCGTCGCATCGATGATCGCAGGATGGTATGGGTAGCGAACCATATCTTCGACATAGGCTTGATCCAACACATTGTGCACCAGCCACTCGTTGTGACCCTGAACAATATCGCGATGGTTATTCCAGCGCTGGCTCAACGACAGGAAGACATCGCCGGTAGTGGCATTTTCCAAATCCATCGGAAGAGGCGCATAGGGCATCTCGGTCGTGCAGCGCCGGCGGATGTCGTCGATAGGCTGGATAATCCCTTCAGACGCCTGCTGGTCTTGTCCGATGACGCCAAACGCGTGTTCCTGCCACTCGAGCTCGAGGGTGCCGCGACTCTTCAGGCTAAATTTATATCCCTTTCCGTCAGCGGTGATGACCAGCCGCATAAGACGGGGCCAGGCGTGGCGATAAATCACCGGCTTGGTCAGCATCAGGTTTTTCACCTGCAAGCTTTCCTGAGGCTTAAACTGTGTCATGAACTCGTGCAGCAGGGATAAGAGGGTGGCGCCGACCAGTGAAGGCTGATGAGCGAGGCGGTGTTCGTCAATGACCCAGTCTTGCCGCACGGCAAGATTGACCTGATAGCTTTCCTGCATCCCCTCGCGTTCAACCAACGTCAGCAGGTCACCTTCGACTTCATCAAAAACGGGCGACTTGCTGTTTTTCTTCTCCAACTGTTGCCGGGTCCAGCGGGCAGCCATGCCCACATCGCCCCATTTTCCCCAGTTCAACGATACTGTGCGCCCGCGGCGATGCTGGTTGCGGTAATGCGCGAAGGCATCCATGAAGGCATTGCCGGAACAGTAATCAATACGGGCTTCATCGCCGACAATGGCGGTGATGGACGAAAACAGGATAAAGAAATCAGGCTGTTTGTTTTGCAGCAACGCATCCAGAATGACGCTGCCTGCGACTTTCGGGTCCAGCACGCTGGTGCAATCGGCGTCGCTTTTCAGCGGAATAATGCCCCCGCCCGCCACCCCGGCGGTATGGAACACGCCGTCCACCCGCGGGAAGGCGGCCAGCATGTCGCGCATACCGGCATAATCGCTCACGTCAACCTGCGCCAGATGCACGGTGTTGCCCTGTGCCTCCAGGCGTAAAACGCCGGCGATCTTTTCACTGATTTCATCATCCACCGGGTGCTGTTGAACCCAGCTATGCCAGCTATCCCTCGGTGGCAGCGCCGAACGGTAGGTCAGGATTAAGGCGGCATTGCTGTTTTCCGCCACGTAGTTGGCGACCAACATCCCCAATCCGCCAAGCCCGCCGGTGATAAGATAGACGCCGTCATCCCTCAGGTCCGCGGGTATACCGCTGTCATCCTGATCCAGATGCACCGCCTGATAACCCTCTTCCCACCGCTGCCCGCCACGATATGCCACCAGATTGCCATGCGTCGCAATATCGCTTTCCGCAATCAGATGCTGCGCGATGTCATCAAGGGCGGCGCGGCCATCACGCAGATCGATATCGACCAAATGGCATTGCACTTCCGGGTATTCGTGATAGAACACCCGGGCAGGCCCGACAAGAAGCGCGTTCTCGGGCGACGCGATGGCCTCTCCCATCACGCTGAAGGTATTGCTGGTGGCGAACAGCAGGTGCAACTCATCCAGCAGGTTTTCGCTTACCAACGCCTGTTGAAGGTAAAGAGGACGGTAGAACGCGTTAACGGATGAGATCATTTGCTCCTGATTTAACCGGGGCGTCGGCGTTTCAGCCGTCAGACTCCATAAATACAGGATGCGAGAGGGACGCAGACCTTGTGTTTTCAGGCTTTTTAACAGGCGGATATAATCTTCACGTTGCGCGGCATGGATGACATAGCGCCCTCCGGCGGGATCTTCCTGATACGCCGCGCCGGGGGTGACGGACAAGACCTTATGTCCCTGGTTTTCCAGGCTATGCTGCGTCCGTTCGGCGATCCCGAGGTTATCCGCCAGAATCAGCCAGCAGGTTTCATCGCCTGGCTGCACGCGGGTTCCCGCCATAAATTTGGCCGGAATGGTCTGTTTCCATGTCGGCATGGAGAACCAGTCGCCGGTATCCGCTTTTTTACGCTTCCGCGCCTTCACCGATTGCACATCTGGCCTATCCTGCGACATCATCGGCAGCGTGAAGCGTTTACGCTCAAAGGGGTAACCCGGCAACGGCAAACGCCGACGATGTTGGTCGGCGGATAATGGGGACCACTGCATGTCTACGCCGCTGGCCCACAGTGCGCCGAATGTCGAGAGGAGGTACTCGCCGGATAATTCGGCATCTTTCGCGGTAGGCAGGGATGAGTAAATCAGTGCGCCGTCGTTCGCGTTGAAATGCTGCTTGGCGGAGGACTCCAGCGAGCGTCCCGGGCCGACTTCAAGGAACACCACATCCTGAGGCGCTTTCGCCATCAGTGTCTTGAAGGCGTGAGAAAACTGCACGGTATTACGCACGTGTCTCACCCAGTAATCGCTGTTTTGCGCCAGTTCGTCGCTTATCCATTCCCCGTTGACAGTGGATACAAACGGGATTTGCGGCGCATGCAGCGCGATCGTATCGATAACCTTTTTAAAGGCGGGCAGCATCGGCTCCATCATGTACGAATGGAAGGCGTGCGAGGTGTCCAGATGTTTGCAGAAAATATTGTTATCTTCCAGACGCTGCTGGAAACGCGCAATCTCATCCGACTCGCCGGCGATCACGCACAGCCCGGGATAGTTGACCGCCGCCATTTCCAGCTTGCCGCCCTGTAACTTCCCGCTCAGGGTTTCTTCATCCATTAGCACGGCCAGCATGTCGCCGGAAGGGAGCGCTTGCACCATTTTGCCGCGCAGCGCCACCGCTTTCAGCGCATCTTCCAGTGAGAAGACCCCGGAAATGCAGGCGGCGACGCATTCCCCGACGCTGTGGCCGATCATGGCATCCGGTTTAATGCCCCAGGAAATCCACAACTGCGCCAGACTGTACTCCACGACAAACAACGAGGGCTGGGTAAATTCGGTTTCATTGAGGCGTGACCTGTCGGCGGCATTCTCTTTGGAGAACATCACCGTTTTCAGGTCTACGCCCAGAATGGGTTCCAAATAGCGGCAACACTGGTCCATCACCTGGCGGAACGCGCCATAGGCGGTGTAAAGTTCATGCGCCATATTGAGGTACTGGTTGCCTTGCCCGGGGAACATGAACACGACTGATTTACGGTTTTTCCCCTCCTGAGACACGATAGCCGAGGGGTGCGCCAGCTTGTTCAGCAGGGTTTCACGATCACCCGCGACAATGACGGTGCTGTGGGCGAATTTTTGACGCCCGACCTGCAAGGTATAGGCGACATCGGCCAGATTGACGTTCTCATGCACGCTCAGGTAATCATGCATCCGCTGTTTCATCTCCTCCAGCGCCTTACGACTTTTCGCCGAGAAGGGCAGGGCCAGAAGACCGTGATGCGGATCGCTCGCGGCGAGGGGGGGCGCGGCTTCAAGGACCACGCAGGCGTTGGTGCCCCCTACGCCGAAGGAGTTCACCAGCGCGCGGTGCGGGGTGTCCGATGCATCCAGTTTGCTCAGTTCGGTATTCATGATGAATGGGCTGGTTTCAAACTCGATATTGGGATTGGGCGATACAAAATGCAGCGATGCCGGCAGCATTCCCGTTTCCAAAGCCAGTGACGCTTTGATCAGGCTGGCCATGCCGGAAGCGGCATCCGTATGACCGATATTGGTTTTCACCGAGCCCAGCCGGCAGTATTGGGTTTTATCGGTATATTCCTGAAATGTCTGCGTTAAAGAGGTAAATTCAATCGGATCGCCCAATGCCGTTGCCGTGCCATGCGCTTCAACAAAGTCGATGGTCGCCGGATTGATCTGTGCATTGGTGATCGCCTGTCTGGCGACCGCGACCTGTCCTGCAACGCCGGGGGCGGTATAGCCCGCTTTCAGGCTACCGTCATTATTAATTGCGCCGCCCTTCAGGACGGCGTAGATATGATCGCCATCGCGGATGGCGTCATTTAGGCGCTTCAGCAGCACAACCCCTGCGCCACGGCTAAACACCGTACCGTTTGCCCGCGAGTCAAAGGCGTAGCAGCGGCCATCCGCCGACTCCATGCCGCCCTGCATATACTGATAGCCGCGGCGTTCCGGCGTATCAACCGACACGCCGCCGGCAACGATCAAATCGCTTTCCCCGTTCTGAAGGCTATTAATTCCCATTACGACGGCGACCATCGCGGTCGAACAGGCGCTCTGAACGTTGATGCTGGGCCCTTTCAGGTTCAGCTTGTAAGAGACGCGCGTGGTTACGTAATCTTTGTCATTGTTTGTCACCACTGATGCGCCGCTGGCATATTTCTGCACCTCAGGATGGGTGTTCACTTTATTCAGGTGCCAGGCAGTTCCGGTGCCGCCGAACACGCCGACTTTACCGGGGTAGGTATCCGGCACGTAACCGGCGTTTTCAAACGCATGCCAGCAGCATTCCAGAAAGATGCGGTGCTGCGGGTCCATAATTTCGGCATCACGCGGTGTAATATCAAAAAAATGGGCATCAAAGTCCTGTGCGTTGCCTAAAATTCCCCGGCGGCGGATATAGTTTGATGAAGCGATCAGATCTTCTTCAATACCCGACTCCCGCAATTCCTCTTCGCTGAATGTACTGATGGTCTCCACCCCTTCCAGTAGATTCCGCCAAAACGCCGTGACATCTTCCGCGCCAGGAAAGCGGGCTGACATTCCCACCACGGCAATGTCTTTATCGCGGAACGTTACTTGATCTTTCATTCTGTTACCTCACCATGAATATAACCGCCATCTTTCAAGGCGCAGGAGGTCGGCCCACCCGAAAATGGTCCGCCTTTTCCTGCGCCGAGAAATCTACAAGGGATTGCTAAATTAAAATGAATTATTTATTGTCACCTGAAATACCGGCGCCAACCTGTTTAATCAGACTTTTCAGGTTATTTGCCGACTGATGTTGCAATGTCGCCTCAATTGAAACGGGAATGACAGGAATCGCGGGAATATATTTCGCGCTCCAATATTTTTTTGACGCCAGTGAAATGCGTTGCCCAATGTTAATAACCGGGTGCGGCGTTGATAATTTCTGATGCCCCTGAACGACGGTGGCGGCAGAAATGACCTTGGCTTTAATTTCAGCGATAGAACTCGATGGATTAATAGTCATAATTAAATACCTTTTGCGTTGAAATGAAAAGTTAATGTATTGGTACACTCATTTCATGAGTGGTTTTTCCCCCGGTTAATAAAAATATGTAGAACATACTCGTCATACTTCAGGTCTTCTGGGTGACGACCTTAATGCAACGTGAATTATCTAAATAACTGCGCCTATTACCGCTCCACTTTTGTTAGTCCAGGTTTGTTGCCTGGGAAAGGTGATGCGGTTTTAATAAATTGTCTGACATTTTT
>NZ_QNRY01000037.1 GCF_003315515.1 Brenneria salicis ATCC 15712 = DSM 30166
TATCGTGGGATATTACAGCACGATCAGACCACACGACTATAACGGTGGATTACCCCCAAACGAATCGGAAAATCGATTCTGGAAAAACTCTAAACCCGTGGCCAGTTTTAGTTGACCACTACAAACAGAGCGTTCTGGCGACATCGCTGACACGGTCGCCCCGATGCAGCATTAACAGGGCGAGCAGTCTTCGGGCATGATTCTTGTCGCGTGTTTTATGGATGGTTTTCTGCATCCGACGTCGTTCGGTACGGGGTATTGGTGCTATGATCGGCATCGCTCAGTCCGGTTGGTGATTTGTGATTTTTGGCGATTGATCAGATCGCTCAACTCGGACTGAGTTCCCTCAAAGTGATCTACTATTTGGAACAGCTATTTAGGATAGGCGCTCGCATCGGCGGGATATTCATCGGTTGGAAATGAGGTTCTTGTGATTAATCGGGCAGACGAATTGCGCCGTCAGTTGGCGCAACGCATTATGGTGTTGGATGGTGGTATGGGAACCATGATCCAAAGTTATCGCTTGCAGGAAGAAGATTATCGTGGCGAACGTTTTGCCGACTGGCCGAGCGACGTGAAGGGTAATAACGATCTTCTGGTATTGACCAAACCGCAGGTGATTACGGAAATCCATGATGCCTACCTGAAATCGGGCGCCGATATCCTCGAAACCAATACCTTCAACGCCACGACGATTGCGATGGCCGATTATTCGATGGCGTCGCTGTCGGCGGAAATTAATACGACGGCGGCAAAACTGGCGCGGCTCTGCGCCGATAAGTGGACCGCGCTGACACCGGATAAACCGCGTTATGTCGCGGGCGTGTTGGGCCCGACCAACCGAACCGCGTCGATCTCCCCGGATGTGAACGATCCCGCCTTTCGCAATATCAGCTTTGATCAACTGGTCGAAGCCTACCGTGAATCAACGCGGGCGTTGATTCACGGTGGTGTTGATTTGATCATGATCGAAACCATCTTCGATACCCTGAACGCCAAGGCCGCGATATTTGCGGTGGAAAGTGAATTTGAAGCATTGGGGATCGAACTGCCGGTGATGATTTCCGGCACAATCACCGATGCGTCCGGGCGAACCTTATCCGGTCAGACGACCGAAGCCTTTTACAACTCGCTGCGTCATTGCCGTCCGCTCTCTCTTGGTCTGAACTGTGCGTTAGGGCCGGATGAGTTACGCCAATACGTTGCCGAACTGTCGCGTATCGCTGAATGCTACGTGACGGCACACCCGAACGCGGGCTTGCCAAACGCCTTTGGCGAGTACGATCTGGATGCGGCTGGGATGGCGCAGCATATCGGGGAATGGGCGCGCGCCGGTTTCCTGAATATTGTCGGCGGATGCTGCGGTTCCACCCCGGAACACATTGCGGCCATCGCCAGCGTTGTCGAGGGCGTGGCGCCAAGAAAATTACCGGAGATACCGGTTGCCTGCCGCCTTTCCGGTCTTGAACCACTGAATATTGATGCCAATACGTTGTTCGTTAACGTGGGCGAACGCACCAACGTGACCGGTTCGGCGCGATTCAAGCGACTGATTAAAGAAGAGAAATATAATGAAGCGCTGGATGTCGCCCGTCAGCAGGTAGAGAGCGGGGCGCAGATCATCGATATCAACATGGATGAAGGCATGCTGGATGCGGAGGCGGCGATGGTTCGTTTTCTGAATCTGATTGCTGGCGAGCCGGATATTGCGCGTGTGCCAATCATGATCGATTCCTCGAAATGGAACGTCGTCGAGCAGGGCCTGAAATGTATTCAGGGTAAGGGGATCGTCAACTCGATTTCCATGAAAGAGGGCGTCGAGGCGTTTATTCAGCACGCCAAACTGGTTCGGCGTTATGGCGCGGCCATGGTGGTGATGGCATTTGATGAGGTGGGACAGGCGGATACCCGGGCGCGGAAAATTGAAATTTGCCGTCGTGCTTATCAGATCCTGACTAAAAAGGTGGGATTCCCGCCGGAAGACATTATTTTCGATCCGAATATTTTCGCTGTGGCGACCGGGATTGAAGAACACAACAACTATGCTGTGGATTTTATTGAAGCCTGCGCGGATATCAAAACCCAGTTGCCGCATGCGATGATTTCCGGCGGGGTGTCTAACGTCTCGTTCTCTTTCCGGGGCAACGATCTGGTGCGTGAAGCTATCCACGCGGTCTTCCTCTATCACGCGATCCGCAATGGTATGGATATGGGGATCGTGAACGCCGGCCAGTTGGCGATCTATGACGATCTTCCGGTTGAACTGCGCGACGCGGTTGAAGATGTGATCCTCAACCGCCGTGATGATGCGACGGAGCGCATGCTTGATCTGGCGGAAAAATATCGCGGCAATAAAGCGGAAGACGAAAGCACCAAACCGCAGGCTGAATGGCGGGGCTGGGCGGTGAATAAACGTCTGGAATACTCGCTGGTCAAAGGCATTACCGAATTTATCGAACTGGACACGGAAGAAGCGCGTCAGCAGGCGGCGCGTCCCATTGAGGTCATTGAAGGGCCGCTGATGGATGGCATGAATGTGGTTGGCGATCTGTTCGGCGCCGGAAAAATGTTTTTGCCGCAGGTGGTGAAATCGGCGCGTGTCATGAAGCAGGCGGTGGCTTATCTCGAACCTTATATCGAAGCCAGTAAAGCCAAAGGCACCACCGCCGGGAAGATTCTGCTGGCGACGGTGAAAGGGGATGTGCACGATATCGGTAAGAACATTGTCGGTGTGGTATTGCAGTGTAATAACTACGAGATTATCGATCTTGGCGTAATGGTGCCGACGGATAAAATCCTGAAGACCGCGCGGCAAGAAAACGTGGATATCATCGGCTTATCCGGCCTGATCACGCCTTCGCTGGATGAAATGGTGAACGTGGCGAAGGAAATGCAGCGTCAGGGATTTCCGATGCCGCTGCTAATCGGCGGGGCGACGACTTCTAAAACGCACACCGCGGTGAAAATTGAGCAGAACTACAGCGGCCCGACGGTCTATGTGCAGAACGCGTCCCGCACGGTAGGGGTGGTGTCGGCGCTGTTGTCTGCGACCCAATACGCCGATTTCGTTGCCCGCACCCGCAAAGAGTATGAAACGGTGCGTATCCAGCACGCTCGTAAGAAACCCAGAACGCCGCCGGTTACGCTGGCTGCTGCTCGTGATAACGCCGCCGCGCTGGATTGGGAAAACTATACGCCACCGGTCGCGCACCGTTTAGGGGTACAAGCGGTCACGGCGAGTATCGACACGTTGCGTAATTATATCGACTGGACGCCTTTCTTCATGACCTGGTCGCTAGCGGGTAAATATCCACGTATTCTGCAAGATGAGGTGGTGGGTGAAGAGGCGAAGCGTTTGTTTACGGACGCCAACGCTATGCTGGACACGCTCTCTGCAAGCGGTTCGCTCAATCCCCGTGGCGTCGTCGGGTTGTTCCCCGCCAATCGGGTGGGGGATGATGTAGAGATCTATACGGATGAGCGACGTCATGCGGTGCTGCTGGTCAGCCATCATTTGCGTCAGCAAACAGAAAAAAAGGATTTCCCGAATTACTGTCTGTCCGATTTTGTGGCGCCGAAATCCTGCGGCAAACCGGACTATCTCGGCGCCTTCGCGGTGACGGGGGGGCTGGAAGAGGATACGCTGGCCGAACAGTGGGAAGCCCAACATGACGATTACAATAAGATTATGGTGAAAGCGCTGTCAGACCGGCTGGCGGAGGCGTTTGCCGAATATCTGCATGAGCGGGTGCGCAAAGTCTATTGGGGCTATGCGGCGCATGAAAACCTCAGTAACGACGAACTGATCCGCGAAAATTATCAGGGGATCCGCCCGGCCCCAGGCTATCCTGCTTGCCCCGATCATACTGAAAAAGCGCAGATCTGGCAGTTGCTGGATGTTGAGCGACATACCGGTATGAAACTCACCGAGTCCTATGCCATGTGGCCGGGCGCGTCGGTATCCGGCTGGTATTTCAGCCATCCTGATAGTAAATATTTTGCGGTCGCCCAAATTCAACGCGATCAGGTGGAAGACTATGCCCAACGTAAAGCGATGGGTATCAGTGAAATCGAGCGTTGGCTGGCGCCAAACCTTGGCTATGATGCGGACTGATCAACATGAATATGTCTTCTCCCGGAAAGTTAAAACGACTGTTTTCCATCGAGGATTTTTTTGATTTTGGTGAACGCTATGGGATTGATTTCCACTTCCCGGCTTTATCATCATGCCGCGATCAGGCGAAAGAAAAACGTATCGTTGTGCAGGGCGATGTGGAAGAGATGGCGCTGTCGTCGGGCATCTACCTGACCAATTCCAATGTGCGGGTGTTGCAACCTTATGAATCCACGTCGCTGCAGGGTTCTCCGCTTTATACGCTGGTGGTGCTGGAAGGTTGTGTCGCGCTGCGGCTGAACGGCGAAGCGTTTGTTGTTCGTTCCGGGATGGCTTTCAGTACCCGACTGGGGGAACATCTGGTGATGAACGCCAGTCATCTTGCCGATCACCATCTCAAGACGATATCGCTTGGCATCAATCCGGGCAACTTCCAGCCGGCCCCTCTGGTCACCTCATTGCTGCACGAGTGGCAGCGTGAAGGAACTCCGGCTTTCGTGTGGCAGGTTCCCGGCTATCTGCTGTCGGGATTACAGCATGCGCTGGAAAACACCGCACCGGGTTTGTCACGTCAATTTATGCTGGAAGGCGTGATGCTTCAGCTTCTGGGATATGGCTTGTCGTTCGGTCAACGCGGCAGGGAAAAGCGTTATCTGTCTTCACCAGGCGAACAAAACCGGTTGGAGAACGTGCGCCGATTATTAGAACGACAGCCTGAAAGCGCGTATACGCTGCATGAACTGGCGCAATTAGCGGCCATGAGCGCCAGTAGCCTGAGAACCAAATTTCGTCAGGCTTATGGGCATTCGGTTTTTGATTACCTGCGTGATTGCCGATTGGAACTGGCCCGCCGTTATCTGGCGCAAGGCTACAGCGTTCAGCAGGCTGCCTGGATGTCGGGCTATCAGCATGCGACCAATTTCTCCACCGCCTTTCGGCGACGTTACGGTATTGCCCCAAGCGATGCGCGTGCCACCACGTATTAGCGCGATTTATTCGCCCACCAACCTCCTTTCACCCGCTATTCTGATTTCATACTCGCGCTTTGCGGATAATCCGGCGTTTTGTGCAACGTTCCCGGTTTGTTATTGCTCATAGGTAAATTGTCACTGCGCATAGTTATTGTGATAACAAAAACGGTAATAATTCTTATTTACAATAAAAGGTCTGTGGAGAGAGTCATGCTCAGAAAAACGCGGCTGGCGTTGGTCGTCGGCTGTATCACCAGTGGTATTGCCATTCCAGTGGTTGCTCAGGATGCGGCAGCCTCCTCTCAGGAAGATACGCTGGTGGTCACGTCTCAAACCCAAAGCGGGGCCACTAAATTGGCAACGCCGGATATAGAAACGCCGCAGGCGGTTTCCATTGTCACGCGCGATCAGATTCAGCAGCAAGGGGCTATCAGTGTGCGACAGGCGGTAAGCTATACGCCCGGCGTGTTCAGCAATCAGATCGGCGCTTCCAACCGTTTTGACTATATGGTCTTGCGCGGTTTTTCTGATGGCAGTCTGGACAACGTCTATCTTGACGGCCTGAAAATGATGGGGGATACCAATTCCCACAGTTCCCTGGTGGTCGATCCCTGGTTTCTGGACGGTATCGAGGTGGTGAGAGGCCCTGCGTCGGTGCTGTATGGCCGGGCTTCTCCGGGCGGGATTGTCGCATTGAACTCCCGCCTGCCATCGTTTGAACGCAGCGGGCAGATCAAACTGTTTGCCGGTAATAACGCCCAGCGCGGGGCGGCCTTTGATGTCACCGGGCCATTGGATGATGACGATCGTCTGGCGTTTCGCCTCAGTGGTATGACGCGCTATGCGGATACCCAGTTCGGGCCGCTGAAAGAAGCGCGTTACGCCATTGCGCCGAGCCTGACATGGCGGATTTCTGATAATACCCGACTGGATCTGATGGCTTACCTGCATCGCGATCCGGAAGGCGGCAGCCATTCAGGTTTGCCGTATGAAGGTACGGTGGTTGCCCATAATGGTCGGAAAATCGCTAACACTTTTTATGAAGGCGAAGAGAATAACGAGAAGTATGATCGTAAGCAGAATATGGTGGGATACAACGTCGAGCACGGTTTTGATAACGGCTGGTCACTGCGCCAGAAGTTGCGTTATCTGCGTACTAAAGTTCATCTGGATCAGGTTTATGCCTACGGTTGGAGCACCGGCGACACCTTGAACCGCTATTATTCCGGGGCGCGTGAATCACTTTCTGCGATTACGCTGGATAACCAACTGGATGGCAGCTTTGATACCGGTTCGGTGAACCACCGTCTGCTGGTGGGGATTGACTATCAGCAACGTCATAATGATGTGGACTGGCCTTCAGGCGCCTATCCGGGAATTGATGCGTTTAACCCGGCTTATGGCGCATTGCCGACAGCGATGTATGCCTCAACGCTTGAGAAGCATAAGCTGCAACAAACGGGGATTTATGTTCAGGATCAGATGACCTGGGAGCGCTGGCGCCTGACGTTGGGCGGTCGTCATGATCAGGTGAAAGTGATCAATATCGATAAGCGCAACGGTTCACGCAGTGAACTGGATAAGGATAATTTTAGTTCCCGTGCGGCATTACTTTATCTGTTCGATAATGGCTTTGCGCCTTACGTCAGCTATTCCACGGCGTTCACGCCCACCAGTTTTGTCGGCGAGGACGGCAACGTGCTTGAACCGATGAAAGGCAAACAATGGGAAGCCGGGCTGAAATATCAGCCGGAAGGTTCGCAAAGCCAGTACAGCCTGTCGGTATTCCGTATTAATCAGAAGAATGTGGCGACCAAAAATCAGCCGAGCGACCCCTATCGTTCCGTGGGTGAAATCGAATCCGAAGGGGTGGAACTGGAGGCGGTGAGTCAGATTACTGACAACCTACGCTTGCAGGCCGCGTATACCTATACGGATATCCGCTATAAGAAAAGCAATGATGTGAGTGAACAAGGAAAACGCGCCGTTTATGCGCCGCGTAATCAAGCCAGCGCCTGGGCCAGCTATGATGTGAAAAGCGGCCCGCTGGATGGATTGACGCTCGGCGGCGGCGTGCGTTATGTCAACGGTATCACCTCCGATCGCGCCAATACGCACACCCTGCCTTCGTATACGCTGGTGGATATGGCGGTGGGTTACGATTTGTCAAAAATCGGCTTGCGAGGGTTGAGCGCGCAGTTGAATGTGAATAACCTGACGGACAAACGTTACATTGCGGCCTGTAACTCGTTGGAATTTTGCTACTTTGGCGCCGAACGCAGCATTGTCGGCAGCGTTTCCTATTCTTTCTGAATCATACATTTTGCAGCGATAAAACGAATCAGGCCGGGGTTATCCCGGCCTGATTCGTTACGCGCCCTATAAGTTCAGCGGCTTAATACAAACCAATTACCTTCCACCACAGCAAACCGGCGCTCATGAAAATGGCCTGATTGACGAGGCTGATAACGAAACCTGTTCGCCACCAGACGGCGGTGGGCACATAGCCGGCGCCAAACAGGATCGGGCCGCGGGCGTGGGTGTACTGCGTCAATGAGCAGTACAGGCTGCTGGTGAAGGCCAGCATGAATGCCATCGGCACGGCTGGGATATTCAGGTTAATCCCGACGCCGAGGAACACGGCAAAGAGCGCGGCAATTTGCGCGTTGCCGCTGGCGAAGAAGTAGTGAGTATAGAAGTAGGCGGCATTGAGCAGCAGCAACACCAGCACCCAACTGGTTCCCTGCATCATATGACCGATACTATTACCGATTAAGTCGCCAAACCAGGTGGTGAAGCCCAGCCTTTTCAACTGATTGGCCATCATCAGCAACGCGGCGAACCAGATCAGGGTATCCCACGCGCCTTTTTCGCTTTTTACATCTTCCCAATTGAGCACGCCGGTCAACAGCAAGAAGGACAGCCCGACAAAGGAGGCGGTTGTCGCATCCACGCCCAGCTTGTCGCCAAAAATCCACAGCACCAGCAGCAGGATAACCGTAAAGGCCATCAGCCACTCGCCGCGGCTCATGTTGCCCATCTTTTCCAGTTCGGAAACCGCCAGCTTCGGCGCATCAGGCGTGTGGCGAATTTCCGGTTTGGTCAGCCAGTACACGAACAGGGGGATAACACTCAGTGAGATCAGACACGGCACCAGAGCGGCAACGAACCAACTGCCCCAGGTGATGGTGACGCCCGCGTTCGCCGCCAGTTTTACCGCCAGCAAGTTACCGGTGTAGGCTGTCATGAACATGGCGGCGGTGACATCGTTGACGTTGCCGATACAGGTGATGAGGAATGTCCCGATTTTACTGCGTGAGGCATCATCCGGCTTTGAATCAAAGCTGCGCGATAGCGAATCTGCTATAGGATAGATAATGCCGCCGCAACGGGCGGTATTACTCGGCATTGCCGGAGAAAGCACCAAATCGGCAAAGGCGAGACCATAAGCCAGACCAAGCGTGCGCTTGCCTAACAGACGGATCATTTGTAACGCGATACGACGGCCTAGACCGGTTTTGATAAAGCCGCGCGCGATCATAAACGCAACGACGATCAGCCAGATCAGCGAACTGTTCAGATCGCTGAGCGCCGTCTGTATCGCGCCGGTGGCGGTGGTGTCGCCTGCCGCATAGGTCAGAGCGAACAGGGTAATACTGATAATGCCGATGGCCCCAATGGGGAGAACATTTGCAACAATGCAAATAATGGTGGCGACAAAAATAATGGTTGAATGCCAGGCGGGTTCACTTAATCCGGTGGGAGGCGAAAATTGCCAGAAAGCGCCGGCGATAGCCAAAATAATAATGAGTGCAAGCCAATTCAGGCCATACGATGTTTTGGTCTTCATCCATTTTCCTTACAGCTTATGAGGAGTCTGAAGCAGAATTTTTATAAATCCGACATAACAGGTTGTGAAAGAAAGCATAGCGTTTGCTGTGCGCTCAAAAAGAGTAAACACACATCTTATTGATTTGGATTAGATTTCCTAAATATTGTTATTTAATTAACTATCCGCACTGAAACCTGTCAGCGGATTTATCCCACACAGAGACAGCCTCAACGTCCTGGCAGGAAACATCTGGTAGTATAGTTGGTTATTGAATGTTCAAATTTACATTTACATTAGAGGTATTAACTTAGTGTTAACGCTGCTGCATTTACTGTCCGCAATTGCATTACTGGTCTGGGGGACGCACATTGTCCGTACCGGCATCATGAGGGTGTATGGCGCCAGCTTACGGCGGGTACTGAGCGAAAGCGTCGAGAAGAAACCTCTGGCTTTTATGGCGGGAATTGGCGTTACGGCGCTGGTGCAAAGCAGTAACGCCACCGCGTTGTTGACCACGTCTTTTGTGTCGCAGGGTTTAGTGGCGTTAGCGCCCGCGCTGGTTATTATTCTCGGCGCGGATGTCGGTACGGCGCTGATGGTCAGGATATTGACGTTCGACTTTTCCTGGCTTTCTCCGTTGCTAATCTTTCTGGGCGTGATTTTTTTCCTCAGCCGCAAGCAGACGCGGGTAGGACAACTTGGACGCGTCGCTATCGGCCTTGGGCTGATTCTGCTGGCGCTGGAAATGATCGTGGCGGCCGCGACGCCTATCACCCAGACCGCTGGCGTTAAAGTGCTCTTCTCCTCGCTGACCGGCGACATTATGCTGGATGCGCTTATCGGCGCATTATTCGCTATGGTGAGTTATTCCAGTCTGGCGGCGGTGCTGCTGACCGCAACGCTGACCGCCAGCGGCGTGATTTCTCTGGAAGTGGCGATGTGTCTGGTGATCGGCGCCAATCTGGGCAGCGGCGTGCTGATCATGATTAGCTCCACCGTGCAGAACGCGGCGGGGCGTCGAGTGGCGCTGGGCAGTGTGTTGTTCAAATTGATTGGTTGTCTGGTCGTATTGCCTTTCGTTGAGCCGCTTTCCCGGTGGTTGGCGAAATTGCCGCTTAGCCCGGAGGAACTGGTGATTTATTTCCACCTGTTCTACAACCTGATCCGCTGCCTGATATTGATTCCATGCGCGGAGGCGGTCGCTCGTTTGTCCTGCGTGATGATCGCCGACTCGCCGGAGGTGGATATCCAGATGAAGCCCCGGCATCTGGATACCAGCGCGCTGGATACGCCCGCTCTGGCGCTGACCAATGCCGCGCGTGAAACATTACGGATCGGTGATGTGCTTGAGCAGATGTTACGGCTGTATCGGGACGTGCTGCGGGGCGATCATATGCAACGGCGGGAGATCCGTCGGCTTGATGATGATGTGGACGTGCTCTATACCGCAATCAAACTCTATCTGGCGCAGATCCAAAAAGATGGTCTTGATGAACGGGATTCCCCGCGTTGGGCCGAAGTGATAGAAGTCGCGCTGAACCTCGAACAGGCGGGAGATATTATTGAGCGCATGGCGGATGATGTCGCCGATAATTCATCCAAGGTGCGCCGCGCTTTCTCGGCTCAGGGATTGGAGGAACTGAATCATCTGCACGAACAGTTGCTGGCAAACCTGCGACTTGGGCTATCGGTCTTTCTTTCCGCAGATATTACCAGCGCCAAGCGGCTGCGCCGCGCCAAACACCGCTTCCGTATTCTGAATCGTCGTTACGCGCATGCGCATGTCGATCGTTTACATCAGCAGAACGTGCAGAGTCTGGAAACCAGTTCGCTCCATTTGGGGTTGCTGGGGGATATGAATCGGTTGAATTCGCTGTTTTGCTCGGTGGCTTATAACGTGCTGATCGTCTCGCAGGATGAGGACGACGAGCGGGACGAATCGCCGTTGACGTTGTAATCCATGTGGGGAAGATTTCACCCCACATGGATTGAGGAGAATTGAGCGTGTGGTTTGGCTACTTGAACAGACTGCGATGCAATGTCTGCACGACGCGCTCGGCATCATTGCCCGGAACAAGGAAGCACAGGTTGTTGCTGCTGGCGCCGTAGCAAATCAGGCGGATATTGAACGGTTCCAGCACGCCAAAGACTTCTTTGCCGACACCGCAAGCCTGAGACAGTTTGTTGCCGATCAGGGCCACCAGCGACAGATTTTCTTCCACTTCCACCCGGCATAATGAGGAAAGTTCGGTCAGCAGAGCGCTGGACAGCAGGCTATCGCCGATCGACGTCGAGCCAGTGGTATCCAACGTCAAGGCCACGTTGACTTCTGAGGTGGTAATCAAATCCACAGAGATATTATGACGGGCGAGGATACTGAAGACTTCGGCCAGGAAACCGCGTGCGTGCAACATATTCAGGCTGTGCAGGGTAAGCAGCGTTTGTTTGCGACGCAGCGCCAACGCGCGGAATAACGGCGGGTTTTCCGTCTTATTGCATACCAGCGTACCGCCTGCGGCCGGATCTTTACTGGAGCCGACAAACACCGGAATATCGCTGCGCACGGCTGGCAGAAGCGTCGCCGGGTGCAGCACTTTCGCGCCGAATGTCGCCATTTCCGCGGCTTCTTCAAACATAATCTCGTCGATACGTTTTGCCGCCGGCACCACGCGCGGATCGGTGGTATAGATGCCCGGAACATCCGTCCAGATATCAATGCGGCGGGCGTTTAACGCTTCGCCCAGCAGCGCCGCGGTATAATCGCTGCCGCCGCGACCCAATGTCGTGGTTTTACCGCTGGCCTCGCTGCCGATAAAGCCCTGCGTAATGATTAACCCTTGCTCAAGACGCGGTTGCAACTGGCTGCGCGTTAATTCGCCCAGCACCTGACAATCGGGTTCGGCGCGGCCGAAGTGGTCATTAGTGCGCATGATTTTACGCACATCGAACCACTCCGCCGACACGTCGCGCTGGCGCAGAATTTCAACGAACAGCAGAGTGGACATCAGTTCGCCATGACTCACCAGTTCATCGGTGAGCGCGTTGGAGGTCGCCAGCGCCGCCGCTTCCGACAATGTGGAAATATTTTCCAGCATCCGATCGATTTCATCGCGGATGACGTCTGGGTTTTCCAGCCGATCGATAATCGCGTATTGGATCTGACGGATTCGGGTCAGATTCTGAGTGCGTTCTTCCAGATTCTGGCCTGCGGCCAGCGCAACCAGCAGGTTGGTAATGCCCGCGGAGGCAGACAGAACAACAACCCGTACCGCGGGGTTGGCAAGAACAACATCGGCGCTGTGATTCATGGCGTCAAAATCAGCCACGCTGGTGCCGCCAAATTTGGCAATAACCAAAGGCGTTGCGGGTGCGGAAACTTCAATAACAGACATGTCAAAAAACCTCGTGTCATGGGCGCGGTTGTTTTCAACCACACAGTCCATTAATCAGCCTTGGCACAAGGGAAGAGCGGTAAGCAGGGAGCAGACGTAGAAATAAAAAAACTACGATACACCCAGAAGCGCTCCACCTTGCTGAACGTCCTTAATCAGGACGAACCGGGTGACAACCCAGGGGATTCAGCCCCTGCGATCGATGGTGTGAATACCGCATTACACATCACCTCGGCGTCGCTCCCCCTGGGGTATCATCATTGGATTACGGCTCCTCCGATACCTTGCCTGGGCAACGCTCCTCTTCTGGCTTGCACATGGAATGCGCAAGTATGCTGTTAGAAATAACGGGTAATCATACCGCTGTCAATAAACAAAAGGATGTGATGACCATTTAGCAAGAAAAGGGATCTCAATCGCCATTTTACGGGATACAATCGGTTTAGTAACTTTTGAATTCATATTGAGAGAGAAAGTATTGTTATGCAAAACATCAATCCAAGCCAGACTGCCGTATGGCAGGCGTTACAGCAACATTTTGAATCGGTTAAAGACTTGAAAATCAGTGAGTTGTTCGCGCAGGATAGTAACCGTTTCGCGCGGTTTTCCGCAACCTTTGACGATCAGATGCTGGTGGATTACTCCAAAAACCGCCTCACAGAGGAAACGCTGGAAAAACTCCAGGCGCTGGCGCGGGAAACGGATTTGGTTGGAGCGATTAACGCGATGTTTTCCGGCGAAAAAATCAATCAGACGGAAGGGCGCGCCGTGCTGCATGTCGCGCTGCGTAACCGCAGCAACACGCCGATTCTGGTTGACGGCAAGGATGTGATGCCGGAAGTAAACGCCGTGCTGGAAAAGATGAAACTGTTCAGCGAGCGCGTTATCGGCGGGGACTGGAAAGGGTACACCGGCAAAGCGATCACCGATGTGGTGAATATTGGTATCGGCGGTTCCGACTTAGGCCCCTATATGGTGACGGAAGCGCTGAAACCGTATAAAAATCATTTGAATATGCATTTTGTCTCCAACGTGGACGGTACGCATATCGCAGAAACGCTGAAGCCTCTTGACCCCGAAACCACGCTGTTCCTGGTGGCGTCCAAAACCTTCACCACACAGGAAACCATGACTAACGCCCACAGTGCGCGTGACTGGTTCCTGAAAACCGCGCAGGACGATAAACATGTCGCCAAACACTTTGCAGCCTTGTCTACCAATGCGAATGCGGTGAGTGAATTCGGTATCGATACCGACAACATGTTCGAGTTCTGGGACTGGGTCGGCGGACGCTATTCTCTGTGGTCGGCGATTGGTCTGTCGATCATTCTTTCGCTGGGATTCGCCAACTTTGAGCAACTGTTGAGCGGCGCCCATGCCATGGACAAGCATTTCGCATCAACGCCAGCGGAACAAAACCTGCCGGTATTGCTGGCGTTGATCGGGATTTGGTACAACAATTTCTTCGGGGCTGAAACGGAAGCGATTCTGCCCTACGACCAGTATATGCACCGTTTTGCCGCCTATTTCCAACAGGGAAATATGGAATCCAACGGGAAATATGTCGATCGCAATGGCAATCCGGTGGACTATCAGACCGGCCCGATTATCTGGGGTGAACCGGGCACCAATGGTCAGCATGCGTTTTATCAGTTGATTCATCAGGGCACAAAACTGGTTCCGTGCGATTTCATCGCACCGGCGATGAGTCATAATCCACTGAGCGACCACCATAGCAAACTGCTGTCGAACTTCTTCGCGCAAACGGAAGCGCTGGCATTCGGTAAGCGCCGTGAAGTGGTTGACGCGGAATTCGCGGCGGCAGGTAAAACGGCGCAAGAGGTCGAGCATGTGGCGCCGTTCAAAGTCTTTGAAGGGAACCGACCGACCAACTCGATTCTGCTGCGCGAGATTACGCCTTACAGCCTGGGCGCACTGATCGCGCTGTATGAACACAAAATCTTTACCCAAGGCGCGATTCTGAACATTTTCACGTTCGATCAGTGGGGGGTGGAATTGGGTAAACAATTGGCTAACCGTATTTTACCGGAACTGGAAGAGGCGAAAGAAGTGACCAGTCATGACAGTTCAACCAATGGTCTGATTAACCGCTTCAAACAATGGCGCGCCTGAGTTAGAAAATCGCTAATTTTCAATATCATGGAGGGGAAAATGCAGATTCGCATGTTACCGGGTATTTTCGCAGTCATCCTGCTGGCTGGCTGTAGTGCAACCCATCAACTCAGCACCGCAGCACAGGCTGTTACATTTACGGATACCAAACCGGGTAATGAGTGCCAGTTATTGGGACAGGTCAGCGGTAGTCAGTCCAACTGGTTCTCCGGCAACGAGAGCGATGGCAGTTCAATGCGCGGCGCGGCGAATGATCTGCGTAACAAGGCCGCGGCGATGGGAGGAAATACCTTGTATAGCGTAACCAGCCCTAGCCAAACTTTCTGGTCGAGCTTCGCGCCGCTGGATAGCAAGATGGTTGGCGACGTGTACAAATGTCCCTAAGTTAAGCGCGAGGCATTTTCCCTGACGGGATTTGGTGCTTAATGAATAAACCGGCGAAAGTACCTCTAGTATTCGCCGGCTTTTTTATTCGCCTTCGTCCTGACTTTGCCTGAGTCTCAGATCCAATGGCGTTTTACTGGCTTCGCCGCCAATTTCGCGCGCCAGGCGCGGAACCAGATATCCAGACACTTTTTTCATCAACGCTTTGACCAGTGAACGCGCTTCGTCGTCACTAACCATAAAATGCGCCGCTCCCTGTACTTTATCCAGTACGTGGAGATAATAAGGCAGTATGCCGATGTCAAACAGCGCATTGCTCAGGTTTGCCAATGTATCCGCATTATCGTTCACGCCACGCAGCAGGACGCTTTGATTCAGCAGCGTGACGCCTGCGCGACGTAAACGCGCCATACTTTGTGTTAAATCAGGATCAATCTCCTGCGGATGGTTAATATGCGTGACCAGTAAAACCTGAAGTGATGTCTGTGATAAGCGCTGGCACAACGTATCGGTAATGCGTGCCGGGATCACCACGGGCAGGCGTGTGTGGATACGCAGCCGCTTCAGATGCGGTATCTTTTCCAGCGCGGTAATCAGCCAGGCAAGCTCCTGATCTTTCGCCATCAGCGGATCGCCGCCGGAAAAAATGATTTCATCCAGTTCGGGGTGCGCCTGGATATAGTCCAATGCCTGACGCCAATTGGTCTTGTTGCCCTGATTGTCCTGATAGGGAAAATGGCGGCGGAAGCAGTAGCGGCAATTGACCGCACAACCGCCTTTTACCAGTAGCAGCGCGCGATTGTGGTATTTATGCAGCAACCCCGGAACGACGCTGTGCTGCTCATCCAGCGGATCATGGCTGAAACCCGGCGTGGCGATAAATTCCGCGCGTGAAGTGAGCACCTGTTGTAAAAGCGGATCGCTCGCATTGCCTTTTTGCATGCGTGCGGCAAAAGCGCGGGGAACCCGCAACGGGAAAAGTCTGCGCGCGTCGTGGCCTTGCCGTAATCTGGCGTTGTCGCCCAACGCGAGAAGTTGCAGTAATTCTTCTGGATCGGTAATTACGTCCGCAAGTTGCTGCAACCAATCTTCTCTGGAGGGTATATTTAGGGTTACAATGTGTGCCATTTTTTGGCTTAGTACCAGTATCAAATGTAGAGGGCCTTTATGGCGACTTATTCTAGCAACGATTTCCGTTCCGGTCTTAAAATCATGTTCGAAGGCGAGCCTTATGCCGTCGAATCAAGTGAGTTCGTCAAACCGGGTAAAGGCCAGGCTTTCGCACGCGTGAAAATGCGTCGTCTGCTGACTGGCAAACTGATCGAAAAAACATTCAAATCCACGGATTCTGCTGAAGGTGCGGATGTTATCGATATGAACCTGACTTACCTGTACAACGATGGTGAGTTCTGGCATTTCATGAACAATGAAACGTTCGAGCAATTGGCTGCGGATGAGAAAGCGGTTGGCGACAATGCCAAATGGCTGCTCGATCAGGCGGAATGTATCGTGACATTGTGGAACGGTCAGCCGATTTCCGTAACGCCGCCGAACTTTGTTGAACTGGAAATCGTCGATACTGATCCAGGTCTGAAAGGCGATACCGCAGGTACTGGCGGTAAACCCGCGACGCTGAGCACCGGCGCGGTGGTAAAAGTGCCATTGTTTGTGCAGATCGGTGAAGTGATCAAAGTGGATACCCGCTCAGGCGAGTATGTCTCTCGCGTTAAATAATTGACGCTTGATGAAAAGCCGCCATTTTTCTGGCGGCTTTTTTTTATCTCTATATTCTTGTGTCCTACTCTGAAAAATTCCACGAAACAGGCAGGATTGACTACGCTTAGAAGGTAGTCTTTTTGCTGCCTTTAAGAAACCTATTATCATGAAGAAGGAATGACCTATGTTGAAGAAAAGTCTTGTCGCTATTTTTTCGCTGTTAATTCTCTCTGCCGTAGTCGGGTGTAACACTACCCGTGGTGTTGGACAGGATGTTGAAGCCGGTGGGGAAGCCATACAGCGTAGCGCGCAATAAAGAGATAAGTGGTATAGGTTTTAACGCGGAGAAGGCGCCATAATGGTGTTTTCTTCAGCCAACGACATAATGCGGCGGTGGATTAGTTGGAGAAAAACGATATCACCGCTCATTATCACTATATGCAGGTTGACGCTCAGTAATCCTCTTCCTGTACTCGAATTATTTAAGGTATATGACTTGTGCCTGGTACGGGCAGTTGCATTATTTTAGCGAACGAACCTGGTTAATTGCCGCGTTGATCAGTTAGGGAATGGCCCTATTTGAATATTTATTGCAGGTTCCGGCAAACCGTATTGGATATCAGGTCGCGTCCGCCGGGCAGTTAAATATATTGCAGGAAGTGGTTAGCCTTTCGGTATTTATTCTGTTCTCCATTCTTATTTTAAAAGAGCCTTCCCGTACTGATTATATCTGGGCCGGTTTGTGTTTATTGAGCGCGGTATTCTTTATGTTTCGGGATAAAATTACGGGTAACGGTTTATCCTGATTAATTCTCATTCCCTTTTATCTTGCAAGAAAGAAAATAAAACGGCCTGCACAGAGCAGGCCGTTAATTGCAAAACAAAACCGCTTACAGCGTGACAACACCAATGATGGTCACGACGCTCAGGATCGCTGCCAGACCGTAGAACACCCATTTCCCGGCGGGAATATGGATTTTCAGATCGTGCATGGCGTGGTGAAGACGGTGCAAACCACACCAGAGCGGCAGGATAATCATCAGCAGCAGAAAAACGCGGCCAATAAAGCTTTGGCTGAATGCGGCAATACGTTCATAAGTCAGCGCGTCCGGGAACAAGCCAAACGGTAGCAGGACACCAACCAGCAAGATGATGACGGGGGCGAAAAACGCACTCCACATACCACCAGCGCCGAACAAACCCCAGAAAGGGGGTTCATCGGAACGTTTTGGCGTTTGATTAATCACGTCATTCCTCCTCATCAGAACAGTAAGGCGATAGCCAGTACTGCTACCGTTACTACGATGGTCACTGCCCAGAGTCCTTTAATGATCGGCTCTGGTCCCATTTTTTCATCTTTTATCACGATGATGGATGCTTTCGGCGCCAGTTCAAACCAAGTTTTGGTGTGCAGCACCGCCGCCAGCAAAGCAATAATGTTGATTAGCAACACCAATGGGTTTTGCAGGAATCCCACAAAGTCAGCCCAACTTTCCGGGCCATCCTTCAAGGCGAATACGCCGCACATCAATACGATGCTGAACCAGACGGCAGGTAAGGCCGTACCTTCACGCAACATATAAAAACGGTAGAACCCCAGCTTTTTCCACCAGGTTGGCGACATGTCACGGACATACGCTTTACGTTTGGATGTCATTATTGCTCCTCCCTTATTGTGGTTTCAGCATGGCAATCATGAAGTCTTTGGCACTCTCAACCTTGCCTTGCTGGATTGCAGCGGCAGGGTCCACATGCTTCGGACAAACCTCTGAGCAGTACCCCACAAAGGTACAACTCCAGACCCCGTTGCTGCCGTTCAACTGCGGCATACGCACTTTTTTACCGTGATCGCGGTTATCCAGATTGTAACGGTGCGCCAGGGTGATCGCCGCCGGGCCAATGAATTCAGGATTCAGACCAAACTGCGGGCACGCTGCATAGCAGAGGCCGCAGTTAATACAGCCAGAAAACTGGTGATATTTGGCCATCTGCGCCGGGGTTTGTTTGTTCGGGCCATCAGCCGGTTTACGATCGTTGCCGATGATATAAGGCTTGATGGCTTCCAGACTTTCAATAAAGTGCGTCATGTCGACCACCAGGTCGCGCTCGATGGGGAAGTTACCCAGCGCCTCAACCTTCAGCCCGTCCTGATAATCACGCAGGAAGGTCTTACAGGCCAGCTTGGGTACGTTGTTCACCATCATGCCGCAGGAACCACAGATCGCCATACGGCAGGACCAGCGGTAGGAGAGATCCGCAGCCAGGTTATCCTTGATATAGCCCAGTGCGTCCAGCAGGGAAGTCTCTTTGTTGAACGGAACTTCAAACGTCTCAAAATGCGGCGCGTCGTCCTGTTCCGGGTTGTAGCGCATGACTTCCATTTTCAGGGTTTGCATCTCAGCCATTCGCCTGCTCCTTCTTGCTTTTATCCTGAGCATCGTCGCCTTCGGCGCCGTAAACGCGTTTGGCCGGCGGCAGTTTGGTGATTTTCACATCGGTGTAATCCAGACGTGGCGCACCTTCAGGGTTATAAAAAGCCAGCGTATGCTTCAGGAAGTTAACATCATCACGCTCGGTGCAGCCTTCATCCAGACGTTGGTGGGCGCCGCGGGATTCTTTACGGTTGATGGCGGAGTGCGCCATACATTCCGCCACGTCCAGACTATGACCCAGTTCGATGTTATAAAGCAGGTCAGTGTTGAAGACGCTGGAATGGTCGGTGATTTTCACCCGTTTGAAGCGCTCTTTCAGTTCGGCCAGTTTATCGACGGTTTTCTGCATCAGTTCCGTTGTACGATAAATACCACAGCCTTCTTCCATGGACAGACCCATTTCGTCACGGATTTTCGACCAGCTTTCCGTGCCTTCCTGTTTCATCAGAGCGTTCAGGCGCTGTTCGACATCACGGGTTTGCGCATCAAGCGCGCTGCCGTTCGCAGGGGTGGCGGACTGCGCGCGCTGTACCGCTTGCTCGCCGGCGACGCGTCCAAACACCACTAGTTCAGCCAGTGAGTTGGAACCGAGACGGTTTGCGCCATGCAGACCGACAGACGAACATTCACCGACGGCAAACAACCCTTTGATACGAGTTTCGCAGTTTTGATCGGTTTCAATACCACCCATGGTGTAGTGCGCGGTAGGACGGATTGGAATCGGTTCTTTAACCGGATCAACGCCAACATAGGCTTTCGCCAGTTCGCAGATGAACGGCAGACGTTCTTTGAGTTTCTTCTCACCGAGGTGGCGCAGGTCAAGATAGACCACGTCGCCCAGCGGGGTGGAAATGGTGCGCCCGGCGCGCCACTCATGCCAGAAGGCCTGAGAAACCTTATCGCGCGGGCCCAGTTCCATATATTTGTTTTTCGGCTCGCCCAGCGGCGTTTCCGGGCCCATGCCGTAATCTTGCAGATAACGGTAGCCGTCTTTGTTGACCATGATGCCGCCTTCGCCACGGCAGCCTTCGGTCATCAGAATGCCAGAGCCTGGCAGACCGGTCGGGTGATACTGCACGAACTCCATGTCGCGCAAGGGTACGCCGTGGCGGAATGCCATGCCCATACCGTCGCCGGTGACGATGCCGCCATTGGTATTGTAGCGATACACGCGTCCCGCTCCGCCGGTGGCGAGCACCACCCCATTGGCGCGGATCTGAACTAACGAGCCTTCCATCATATTGATGGCGACGACACCGCGTGCATGCCCGTCGTCAACCAGCACATCGAGAACGAAATGTTCATCGAAACGTTGGATCTGTGGATATTTGAGGGAGGTCTGGAACAAGGTATGCAGCATGTGGAAGCCGGTTTTATCGGCGGCAAACCAGGTACGTTCTATTTTCATTCCACCAAACCGGCGAACGTTGACAGAACCATCGGGTTTACGGCTCCATGGGCAGCCCCATTGTTCCAGTTGGATCATTTCTTCAGGACAGTGTTTGACGAAGTGCTCGACCACGTCTTGTTCACACAACCAGTCGCCACCAGAAACAGTGTCGTTGAAATGATAATCGAAGCTATCGTGATCCTGAGTGACCGCTGCTGATCCGCCTTCTGCCGCCACGGTATGGCTACGCATAGGGTAGACTTTTGAGATCAGCGCAATTTTCAGTTGGGGATTGGCTTCCGCGGCGGCAATCGCCGCCCGTAAGCCAGCGCCCCCGGCCCCGATAATGGCCAAATCGGCATTAAAGGTTTGCACTGCATTCCTCCAGTTAATTAAGTTAATTAAGTTAAAATAAAAATATAATATCTATTCGTTGCTATCTTTATATATCCACATATATCTGCGGAACGTTTTATGCTTGTAGCCCTATAAAAATTGATTCGCAAACATATTAAGAATAGACATAACACTATTTTTGGTATGGAAATAAGTATACCGAATGATTAGCGGATGAAATTTGATGTGATCCAGCATTTTGCTGTTTTTTCACAGCGTCCTGTAATAAAAGATAAAAACGTGACCGAACGGCTTATTTTTATAAAAATGCTGCTTTTATTTCTTTAATAACGCTTTTACTGGCGGTACGGAAAAATGTTTCACTGGATATCTCATCGTCATTTTTCACATTGCCGGAAGCACGGTTCCCTCGCTTGTGTCGGCTAATGCAAGCGTGTTGTTGAAGGTTTCTCCTGTAAATTTTTTGTCTGCCTGCGCTGATGCGGGTAGACTGCTCCACCTGTTTGAGTTTGGAGTAAGAACCATGAGCGAGACGGCAAGTTGGCAACCTGATGCTTCTGTCGCTAATTTGTTGAAGCGAGCGTCGATAGTCGCGGCTATCCGGCGTTTCTTCACCGATCGTGGGGTACTGGAAGTTGAAACGCCAGCGATGAGCCAGGCGACGGTAACGGACGTTTATTTATGCCCGTTCCAGACCCGCTTCGTTGGTCCGGGCGCTGCGGATGGAATGACGCTGTATCTGATTACCAGCCCCGAATACCACATGAAACGTCTTCTGGCCGCAGGCAGCGGTCCGATTTTTCAAGTATGCCGCAGCTTTCGTAATGAAGAGTCCGGCAGATACCATAACCCGGAATTTACCATGCTGGAATGGTATCGGCCACATTACGACATGTACCGACTGATGAATGAAGTCGATGATTTACTCCAGCAAATATTGGAGTGCGAAAGTGCGGAAATGCTCTCGTATCAACAGGCTTTTTTGCGACATCTGGACATTGATCCGCTGTCTGTGGACAAGGCCCAACTGCGTGAAGCGGCGGAAAAACTGGGGCTGGGCGATATCGCCAGCCGGGAAGAAGATCGTGATGCGCTGATGCAAATGCTGTTTACCTTCGGCGTCGAACCGAACATCGGTCGCGACAAACCGGCATTTGTTTACCATTTCCCGGCAACGCAGGCTTCGCTGGCTGAAATCAGCACCGAGGATCATCGTGTCGCCGAACGTTTTGAGGTCTATATCAAAGGCATTGAACTGGCCAACGGCTTCCGTGAACTGACGGATTGCGATGAGCAGCGTCAGCGTTTCGAGCAGGATAACCGCAAACGCGCGGCACGCGGTTTGCCGCCGCAGCCGATTGATGAAAACTTGCTGGCCGCGCTCAAGCATGGTCTTCCTCAATGCGCGGGCGTGGCGTTGGGCGTCGATCGCCTGATTATGCTGGCGTTGGGCGCGGAAAAACTGAGCGACGTGATTGCGTTTTCGGTCGAGCGTTCCTGATCTTGCCCGGCGAAAAGGCGGGGCGGCAACTGCTCCCGCCTTATTCCTTCTTTTTATATAACTTATAAGCTGCCCGCGCTCCGGTTGCTGGACGTCAGGGTGTTTCCTTTACGCGCGATATTGTCCATTCGCACCTGGAAAGGCGGGAATGGCAGCACCATATTGTGTTTACGGTAATTTTCCAGAATCAACTGGTGCAGTTCATGGCGCAACGGCATACGGTGACCCATTTCCGCGGCGAAAATACGCAGTTCGAAAATTTGAATCCCTTGCTGCAAATCGACCAGAAAAACTTCCGGCGGCGGGTTTTCCAATATCAGCGAGCAGCGGCTGACCGCATCCAGCAGCAAATCGGTGACTACTTTGCTGTCCGCTTCGGCTGGCGCCGGTACCGTCAGAACCACGCGCGTCACGGAATCCGACAGCGACCAGTTAATAAACTGTTCGGTAATAAACGCTTTGTTCGGCACGATAATCTCTTTGCGGTCCCAGTCGGAAATGGTGGTCGCACGCGTATTAATGCGCATCACGCTGCCGGTGAGGTCGCGGATTGTGACGGTATCGCCGATACGTATCGGCTTTTCAAACAGGATAATCAGGCCGGAAATAAAGTTGGCGAAGATTTCCTGCAAGCCAAACCCTAACCCCACGCCGAGCGCCGCCACCAGCCATTGCAGTTTCGACCACTCAATCCCCATCAATGAGAAGCCCATCAGACACCCGATTAGCATCAGAATATATTTGCTGATGGTGGTGATGGCATAACCGCTTCCCGGCGACAAATCAAGATGCTGCAACACCGCCAGTTCCAGCAAGGCCGGCAGATTGCGTACCAGTTGGGCGGTGATCACAAAAATCAGTATGGCAATGAGAATCGCACCCAGCGTAATCGACTGAACGCTTTCCACGCCTTTGACCGTACTGCTGACATCCCACAGACTAATGTTTTCCAGGAAAGCAAAAGCGGAGTGAATTTCCGACCACAGTACGATAACGGAAACCAGTGCGATCAAGGTCAGAATCGAGCGCACCAGCTTCAGGGATTTGGCGCTGATCGCATCCAGATCCACCACCGGTTCTTCAATCGCCTCTGAATTTCCTTCATGGGGGACGCCAGGCTGCGGATCTTCTTCACCTTTGGCCCGCTGCGCCAGAATTTCTGAACGGCGCTGCTTCGCCCGGTCGAACGCGATACGGCGTCGCTGAATGAGCATCCAGCGACGGATAATATGGTAGACGACCAGCAGAAAAAACCAGATGGAAACCGAGGTTTCCAGCCTGACCAGCAGCGCTTGCGCCGTCGCCAGATAACCAATACAAGCAGCTAGCGCGGCGGCCAGCGGGACGCACATCAGCAGGTTCCACATTGCCCGGTTGACCGAGTTTTCCCCAGAGCCTTCTTTATCCAGATAGAGCGGAATACCGGCGCGTTTCAGGCTGTTGGTCACCAGGCTTAACGCCATACAGAGCAGAATGAAGCACAAACGCCTCAACGTGCTGGAAAACTCGCGATCGTTCAGCTTCTCGAACGTAATAAGCGCCATCACCAATGGCACAATAAACGCAATCGAAAGGCGGTAATAGCGCATTGCTCTGGCGACCCGATCGGGCGACCAGCGGAAATGGACGATAAACAGTCCCTGCGGATGCGCGAATGACGCGCTAATCATCACCAGCCACATCAACGGTACGGTGGCGGTCACGCTGTCGCCGATCGCCACCGCAACCGGGTAGGGCCAGGCATTCTGCAAACCGTAGCCTAGCGCGGCCCAGAGCACCGGTAACGGCAGCGCGGTCAGGATTGACCAGAAAACGGTACGCAGCGTCAGCATAAAGTGGTCGAGGGTGACTTTACCTACCCGACTACTGGCGCGCTCCAGAAAAGCATGATAGTGACGGCGGGAACTGAAGCTGAACCCCACCAGCAACAGCGCGCCCAGCAGTGGGATGACCGTTTCGCGGCTGGTCACCATCATGATCATGGCGCTGCTGAGTTGGGTAAACGTATCCATAGACAACAGACGGGTCAGATCCTGCACCAGCTTCAGCGGATAAGCGAAGGTGATTGGGTCAACATCGGCCACCCAGAACAGATAACGGTGCGCCGCTTCTTTTGTCTCTCTCAGCGCATCTTCCAGTTGATTATTCGCGACTTTGAGTTTGGTTAATTCCAGAATCTGCGTATCGCAACCGGAAATCAGCGAAGTCAGCAAATCGCGCTGGGTACGCAGTTGATCCGCCAGAATGCGCTGTTGGGTTGCGTTCAGCGGCGTTCCATCATCCTCTTTTGCCTGCTCGATATCCTGAGGTTTATTGATCAGGTCTTCAAAATGCAGGCGCTGGACGCGTAACTGCGCCATATCGCTGTCCAACAACTGTGGTTTGGGCATTTCCGGCAACCGCGCCACCTGCGCCCGCAGGGTTTCGCCTAACACCGGCGAGACGTCAAGCCATTGCGCCTGTTCCCTGATGGTGGTCAGCGCCTGATGGACCTGAAGCGTATGCGTGGCGGCTTGACGTTGCTGAGAAGCGATCAGATCCATGCGCTGCGCCTGCTGATTCAGCGCCACGGAAAGTTCACGGTTGACCTGTAGCTGTGCGCCGATGACGCCGGGCAAATTGCCGCCCTGTTCCGCCAGCAATTCGGTGCGCTCCAGCGCTTGATCAGCCTCTTTCTGGCGCTGGCTATTGATGCTGCTGCGTAGCGTCTGTAACTGCGTATCCAGCCGATCATGCCGTTTTTTATACAGTTCGGCGCGTAACCGGGATAATTCCTGACGATTGCTGGCTGACAACTGCGCCAGTTCCAACTCGTCCACACGACTTTTGCGCAGCGCGGCTTCGATCTGAAGCGCCGCCAGTTGCGCTTGCGCCAGCGGCGTCGCTGGCGTTCCCAGTGCCTGGATTCGGCGCTCCATCTCATCCAGTGAACGGCTGGCTTCGGTTTGTTGTTGGGGAAGCTGTCCGAGCGAGTCGCTGATTTCGCGTAACCGATCCTGCTCCTGTTGCAATTGGCGGCTTTGTTCCAGTAGCTGGCTGCTGGTTTGCAGGATCTGTTGCTCAAGATCGTTGATCGAAAAATTGTTCGCGGCGGCTGAGGGTTTTTCGTCTTCTGCGGCCAACTGACCACGCAGTTCCCGAATCAGTTTGGGAAAATCATCAATAACACGTTGATATTGCGCCACACGTTCACGCGACGCTTTGATTTCCTGTGTCGCATTCAGGGCAGATTGCAGTTCTTCCACAATCTGCGCTTGATCGGCTGCGCCTTTATTGGATTCCGCCTGTTGCAACTGTTGACGTAACTGCGCCTCACTGGGCGCCGCCCACACGGTGGTTGATAACAAGCAACTCAGCAGAAAAATCAGAATCAGACGCACGTTTAGTCTACCTTTCACTAACAACAATGGGGAATTGACGGCGCTCAGCCCGGACGGTCTGTTGTGCCTGGCTCAACATGGACAACATGAGACGGCGCGCGTTCCAACGTTTCGTCCGGTAATTCCGTGGTTTCCTGATCTTCAGACAACATCTCCGCAAAGGGTTCGCCCATGCGGGTAACGCTGAGGCTATTAAGATGCGCGGCAAACTGCACCCGGTTGGACGCAAACAGGTTAATGACAGTGGAGCCCAGCTTAAATCGGCCCATTTCCTGGCCTTTTTCCAGCATAACCGCGCCTTCGCCTGCTTGCGGATAAGTCCAGCGTTGTATAATGCCTTCCCGCGGCGGCGTAACGGTGCCTGCCCAGACGGTTTCGATACTGCCGACTATGGTGGCGCCGACCAGAATCTGAGCCAGCGGGCCAAACTCGGTATCAAACAGACAAATAACGCGCTCGTTACGGGCAAACAGATTCGGCACGTTGTCCGCGGTCAGCAGATTGACGGAGAACAAATCGCCCGGCACGTAAATCATTTCGCGCAGGACGCCGTCGCACGGCATATGGACGCGGTGGTAGTCGCGGGGCGATAAATATGTTGTGGCGAACAGGCCGTCGCGGAACAGTTCCGCCATGATGTAGTTACCGGCAAGCAGCGCTTCCAGTGAGTAGAGGTGGTTTTTGGCCTGGATCAGCTTGCCGTCCGTGATCGGCCCCAACTGCGACAACACGCCGTCAGCCGGCTGAACCAGACGATGGGCATGACTATCGACAGGACGAACCTCTGGCTTCAGGGGACGAGCAAAAAATTCATTGAACGTCCGGTACGCGGCGGTATCCGGCTGCTGCGCCTCCTGCATATTGACCTTGTACTGACGAACGAACAGATCGATAACCAGCTTGGTAAGCTTACCCGCCGGTTTATCCGCTCCCCACCCAGCTAAACGCGTCAGCCAGATTTTGGGAAGCCAATACTGTAATTTGATTTTGATATTATCCAGCACAGTGAGCCTCTTGGGTTAGTGGTGCGCCATGATGTGAAAGAAAAAGGGCGCATTGTAGCGATGGATACAATAAATGTCAGTTATCCGTATCGGAAAAGGTTTTACGCGTTTTTACCTGCGCCATGCTTTCCAGTATCCGGTGATAATTATCGAAGCGCTCGGCGGCAATGTCGCCGCGCTCAAGGGCGGCATGAATCGTACAGCCCGGATCGTTGTCATGTTTACAGTCACGGAATTTACACTCGCCGATATATTCCCGGAACTCAATGAAACCATGCGTGATCTGTTCAGGTTCCAGATGCCACAAGCCAAATTCCCGCACGCCGGGGGAATCAATCACGTCTCCGCCGTGCGGGAAGTGATAAAGACGGGCGGCGGTGGTGGTGTGTTGTCCCAGCCCTGAGTTGTCGGAAACCTGGTTAACCAGAATACGCTCTTCATCAAGGGCGAGCAGGGCGTTGAGCAGGCTGGATTTGCCAACCCCGGATTGTCCGGCAAAGATACTGATACGTCCGGTTAACGCCTGCTCCAGTTGCGCAATGCCTGCCTGGGTATGGCTTGAAACCATCAGTACGCGATAGTTGAGCGTCCGGTAAATATCCATCAATTCATTAACGAACTGGCGAGCCTCTTCATCCAGCAGATCGATCTTGTTCAGCACGATCAGCGGTTCAACTTCCAGCGTTTCGCAGGCCACCAGATAACGATCGATAATATTGAGGGAGAGTTCGGGCAAAATGGCCGACACGATGACGATCTGATCGATATTCGCCGCAATCGGTTTGACGCCGTCGTAATAGTCGGGACGCGTCAGGACGGAGCGCCGCGGATGAACGGCTTCAACGATCCCGCTGATCCCGGAGAGTGCTTCGTTGCCGGCACGCCACACGACATGATCGCCGGTGACCAGTGATTTAATGGTACGACGGATATTACAACGATGCACCACGCCGTTTTCGGCTTCCACATCGGCATGCATACCGAACCGGCTGATAATAATGCCTTCCTGAGCATCACCCAGTTGGCTATCCTCCCATTCGATCTTGCTTTCTGAATGTTTAAGGCGGCGCTGATGATTCGCGCTGACCCGCCGTTGCTGACCTTTCGACAGTTTCTTTTTGCTCACTGAGCCTCACTTAATACGCCATTGATCGCCAGGGTACGACGAACGCCGTAAGACAGGGTTGTCGCCCATGATGATTGAAGCGACTATAATACACCCTATTTGATTTTAATTAACTGATGCCGCCAGATGGTGTTCAGTGTGGGCGCGACTATCAATCAATGCCGACAGGCAACAATACGCAGTGAAACGGGAATACCAACGATGGTAGATGAAAATAACCTGATCTGGATCGATCTTGAGATGACAGGATTGGATCCTGAACAAGATCGTATTATTGAAATTGCGACATTAGTGACTGATGCCAATCTGAATGTGCTGGCGGAAGGGCCGGTGCTGGCGGTTCATCAACCCGCCAGCCAACTCGCGCTGATGGACGACTGGAATGTGCGCACACATGGCGCCAGCGGCTTGATCGATCGCGTCAAAGCCAGTTCAGTCGACGAGCGCGCAGCGGAACTGGCTACGCTGGCTTTTCTGCAACAGTGGGTACCTGCGGGTAAATCACCGATTTGCGGCAATAGTATTGGTCAGGATCGCCGTTTTCTGTTCCGTTATATGCCGGAACTGGAAGCTTATTTCCATTATCGTTATCTGGATGTCAGCACGCTCAAAGAGTTGGCGCGCCGTTGGAAACCCGAAATTCTGTCAGGGTTTAAAAAGCAGGGTACGCATCAGGCAATGGATGATATTCGCGAATCGCTGGCGGAACTGGCGTATTACCGCGAGCATTTTATCCAGCTTTAAGCTGATTCAGGCGTTGGTGGACAAATTGACCGTCAGGCATACAACCTGTACGGTCGTTCAGAATGGATGTTGTATGTTTTAGCAGCGCTTTGATTTTTTTATCGGCAATCAAACGTTTTTTCATTTGCGGGGGCTTGCGGGGGACAGAATTTCTCGTATAATTCGCACCCCGTACCGATACGGAATTTCGTATCCGGTGCCGCGTCATCCTAAGCGGGAATAGCTCAGTTGGTAGAGCACGACCTTGCCAAGGTCGGGGTCGCGAGTTCGAGTCTCGTTTCCCGCTCCAATTTCTTTTCTATAGACAGCCACCAACGTCTGTCGCTCTCTGATTCAACAGGGTAATCGCTCTGTTGAGCATCCAGTGAAATTAACTGAAAACCACCGTCAACCACACCGGAGTCGTACACAAATCAGTACACGAAAATCGGGGGCGTTACGCTTATCATTATGTTCACGTAACTCCCTGTTGCTATTGGAAATTGATCGGTGGCCAACATTTTTTCGCAAAATATATCGTTATCCCTTACTCGATTTGCCCAATAATTCCGAACGTCCAATAACCGTTCTTTGGCTTCCGGGTAGCTCTGGTTCCGAAAACCCCGCTTGTGCAATCGCCTCATCTAGCCCCTTGAATGTGACAACGCTTTTTGGACTGCGTAATGATGCCATTCCGTCATTCCAGGCATACACCATTTGCTTGGCGACAGTATGCCAGCGAGGTTCATTTTTGGCGGCTTCAATCACTTCCTTACCTACCTCAATGGCCGATTCGCATAAGCGTTCCACCATTTCCGTATACTGTCTGGGTGCGATCCCTAGTCTGGCTTTGCAGAACCGCTCCAGTGTTTTGCCGACAGCCCATGCCTGGCGTCCCTCGACAGATAATCCCGGCGGATTAGTCGCGTAGCGTGGATAGGCCTGTGTCGTTACGATATCGTAGACCGGCGTGTAGGCCACATCTTTCAACGAACTGTAGTACAACGCGATGTTCTTGGCATGGCAGTCGGCGTTGCGTACCACATAGTTGGTCAGAAGATGCCAGCCAAACTGCTCCAATTGCGTTCGGACTTTCGCTGCTGGCAGATATGTGCGAGTCGCATTAAGAACGCGCTCAATGGTGGTTGCATACTTCTCGTGCGGCGGAAGCCCCAACAGACTACAGGCGTCCTCAATGCCATGCGTTGACAAACCGTTTTCATCAACGTCGAAGCGATCCACGATCAGTACGCGGCCATCATCAGACATACGCGTTTTTGCAACCGGGACGACATGTAAACGTTCCAGAACCCGCATGGTGTAGAACTCGTTGAAGCCTAGATAAGGAGTGCTGTCGTCCGAGCCCTTGATGATATGATGGTTGCTGCGCAGCGTAGGTTTGCCTAACAGTTGGTTTGGGTTCTTTGCATTTTCTTCAGGTGCAATGAATTTGGGCACCATGCCGGAAATGGACGCACGGGCGTACTGGCGCACAAGGCTGGTAAAGTGTTCAGTGGTGTTCTCCGCCTTCAGTAGCTGCTCGATCTGCAAAGGCGCCATCTCTTCAACAGGAGCGCCGCCTTCAGGAGTAACCGTCACTCGACCAATGCCCATGCCACCCACGACGGCCAACAGTGAAAGATCGGTGCCATCAAGCAGCGGCCCGAATTCCTCGCGGATAATGCTCAGCAGATAGCCTTCGGGCAGATTCTGTCGAAAGAAAGGATGCAGATCCCGCGGCCAGCGCCAAGGCTCCTCACGAACTGGCATTGTCAGGCTGATAAAGTCTGCTGGGGCCGTGCCGGGCAGGTATTCCAGAACATATTCGTCCCGTTCCCGATAGAGGTTGGCAACGGTTCGTCCGCAAACATGCACATCGAGTTTCATACCTTGTCACCTTGCCGTTGTTCAGCCAGGATATCTTCGATAGTGCGCGTATGACCCGGCCTAACGGGTTGCAGATCGTAGCCTGCGGCCTCTAATAAACGCACCAGTGCCGAAACGCTCATATCTCCTTTGGCCAACGTTTCCATACGTGCGACCGTGGTGCGGGAAACGCCAGCGCGTTGCGCGAGAGCCTCCTGGCTTAGACCGGCTTCCCAGCGTGCGTTGCGCAACATATCGGCGATATCGGCTAATGTGGTCATTGTATGCCTCAGGCTTCAAAAGTGAGTTATAGTAGGTTTACTGTAGCTTACGGGATACAAATGGGCAATCGTTACGGCTATGTCATAGGATAGATAGCCAGGATCTCGTTTTGTGGCCTTTAGGCATCAAAACGTGGAAAACAAAACTAAATTGTAGCTTGAGGGATACATTTTATGACGTTTGAAACGACCGTCTGGATCAAGGCCAGAATTGAGCCTTGGAATAAGCAGGAGAATTCCAGACATCTTGCCAACGTCCCCAACCTGGTACGCAATATAGCCAGTCAATCAACGAGGTGTACCGAAAACCCTTGTTGAATCAGCCGATTGAGCGAGAAAAATTTATCTCGTTTCCTGCTCCAATTTCTTTTCTATAGATGTCCACTGATGTCTGTAGGTCTCTGAAAAAGAGCGAAAAGCTCTTTTTTTTCCAGAGCAATCCATTGAAAACCACCCGCGGCCAGCCTTGGTTTGTGATTGATTTCAAAAAGCCCGGTGGTGTTAATGTCCGGCAAGGTACGTTTCCCTTAAAACCCATCTCGGCAGGACGGTTTCACTTGCCGTTGGGACTTGAGCTCCCACATGCTACCCCGACGAGCTATGTTAAACGGGGACGCCGATAACGCCTGCCGGGATTGACTTTGAGTGGACTGAAGGGGAATCAGCATATTCGAGGGCCGGTCATGCGACATCGAAAACCACGGTTATCGCATCGTCGTCGCTAAAGGTAGCGAAAGTGGCTGATGTACCGGTGTCGAAAAAAAACTCCACCACCTGTCGATCAATCAACACATCCCATCGGGTTGGCATGGCCGGCAACATCATCCGATGAGGTTTAAGGAAAGCGACGTTATTTTCCAACAAAACCGACCATCGGGTGATGGTGCAAACCCCCGTGGCGCAAACCAGCGCCAGTGAAATCCGCCACTTATCGTTGCCAATGGTGAGCGTCAGATTTTCGGCGTTATTATCCTCCAGCGTGATGCGCAAACGGCCACGGCCATTACTGAACGAATCAAGGGCGTAGCTGCCGGCGCTCGTCGCTGTCTTCGTCGCCAAAAACGTTCCACTCGATACATCGAGAAGCGGTTCGGTTTCCAGACGGTAACGGTTATCGAGATATCGCAATGTCACCTTGCGCGGTATGCTGGCGCAACCGATGATTCCGTTTTTATCGACGGCGGGCAGTGCCGCCGTATATTGCCAATAGCTCCAGTTGGATACCCATGCCAGAGAGTGCAGATTGTCGTAAGAGCCTTCCTCCTGGTAGCCAATACGGGTACCGTAAAAATCGGCGCCGAGGTCAAGTGCAAGCGGTGTCGGCGTTTCGATCGCATGAAACAGCATGTTGTCATCGAGTGTGCCGACATGCAGGAAAGTTCCGCTGGTGTCCAGTCCGCCGCCGTTGCCGCCGAACACCAGCACCGCTTTGTCCATCTTGAGATCGGAGCAATACAGCGTCGTTATTGCCGGACATTCAACCATGCCCATATATTGTATCGGAACGCTGCCGAGGTAATCGAACGGCGCTTTGCCGGTCGCGGATCGATAAACGCCGAATTCGCTCTCTTCGGCCAGATAGAGATAAACGTGGTTGTCATGGATAAAGACGAAAGGATCGCGGAAATTGGTTTTTTTGAGGGCATTCGGCTGCACCGGGTTGGATTCGCAGGGAGAAAAGGTGTATCCGTTATCGGTTGAATACCAGAGATTCGTGGTCTGAAGCCCGTCGCCATAGCTGGTGACATACGCCAGCCAGGTGCCCGCGCCGTACCCGGACAGGTTGGCGTTGTCAATCACGATCGAACCGCCGGAAACATCCCCTTCCTTGGTTTGGTATTTGGGAATGGCGACGCCATGATCGGTAAAGTTTTCCCAGTTCGATGTCGTGTAATGACGCCAGGAAGAACCATTACCTCCCCAGGAATAGTCCCCGTTCCACAGATAGTATCCCTGCCACAGGCGTTGGTTTTCATCATAAATGAACGTCTGAATATCATTCATAAAGCCCGGCTCCGGGCTGGTCAGATGGATGTTGGCGTTGTAAGCGTATTGCTCAAGCGTAATGATCATCGGTGCGACTCCTGTATATTTGCTAATATTTTCAACTGTGATAAGACGATGCAGATTACATTAAACGTAAGTTTCAATTAAAACTTGAAACTATGATAGTTTTAATTGAAGATATTAAATAATGCAAATTGAACTTGATGACATGAAAAAAAATACTCATTCGATTTCCGCCGAACGCATTGCGCAGGTTCTGACTGAAAACGGCTGGAGCCAATCAGAGCTTGCCCGCCGACTGGGGGTTACACCACAGTCCGTCCAGTACTGGGTGAGCGGGAAAAATGCGCCCGCTGGCAAGCGGTTACAGGCATTGTCGGCACTGAGCGGTTATCCTGAATACTGGTTTTTTATGCCGATTAAGGCTGAAAGCGCTGATGCCAGCTATCGTGTGGAGATTCTGGATATCAGCGCCAGTGCAGGCAGCGGACAGATCGTCTCATCAGACTTCGTCGAAATGGTCAGAGCGATCGAGTACAGCCAGAGACAGGGAAGGGATATGTTCGGCGGCAAGCCTGACAGCGTGATCAAAGTGATTACGGTGAATGGCGACAGTATGTCGGGCACCATTGAACCTGGCGATCAAATCTTTGTGGATATTTCAGTCAATACTTTTGAGGGGGATGGCATTTACGTTTTCACGTATAACGATACGCTGCACGTAAAACGGTTACAGATACTGAAAGATCGTTTGCTGGTGCTTTCGGATAATCAGAAATACCGTTCCTGGTCTGTCGACAAGTTTGATGAGACGCAGTTTCACATTATGGCGAAGGTGTTGCTGCGCCAGTCGATCGACTACACGCGCCTGGGTTGAACGGATAGCTGAAAATCGGATGCGGATTGTTTGCTGAGTCGAGTTTGGATATTTATCAAAGCCCGCTATTGGCACTGTCCAGCTAAATCAGATGCTTATGGCAGCATTGAGCGAATTGCGGATATGTTGTTTAAAGTAAAAGAGCCGTTAATTCGTTTGCTTGACGAACCCCCAAAACAACACTAATTGCAAGGTTCGACTGATACTTACGGTATAAAATTAACTTTAATAAACTAAAGCTTAGCGGTTCAGCGTTTATCTCGTTTCCCGTTCCAATTCTTGTTAAAAACGACTCTGTCAATACTCTAAAATCAAGGCTAATTTTTGTTGATCACTCCAGTTCGGGAATCTTTGATCGCCTGGTATCAGCGGCGCGGCTATGAATGCACCGGGGAGATCGAGGTTTTCCCCTACGATAACTCACGCGTCGGAAAGCCCTTGCCGAGGGATGGGTGTTTGCGGTTCTGGTTAAGAGGCTTTGAGGAACCATTCGCTGATCTTCACCAGTAAACAGATTGATGAGAAAGCCGTATCTGAGCAATTCTGGCCTCTATTCTGATGAGGCCAGAAGCATGACTTTATTCGCTTGCCAAAAATATCTCTATTCGATTTATTCCTTTCCCTTTATTTTTTCGCGATAGTTTTATTTTACCTATTTCATTGGTGCGGCGGCTGTCAAGGATGTTGGCACCCTTAGTCATTTTTTATGCTGCATTTTCCAGCGCTGTTTCCGGCTTATCCGGATTCAACATCACCACTTCG
>NZ_QNRY01000038.1 GCF_003315515.1 Brenneria salicis ATCC 15712 = DSM 30166
AGAATCCGAAGTTTCGTGTTATTTATCAGCCGGTTTACTCGCCCTGGGTAAATCATGTTGAACGGCTGTGGCAGGCGCTGCACGAAACGATAACCCGAAACCACCAGTGCCGCTCAATGTGGCAGTTACTGAAAAAAGTGCGTCACTTTATGAATACTGTCAGCCCATTCCCCGGTGGGAATCATGGTGGTAAAAATGTAGCGACATTAGGATCAGTTATTTAGGTCATCATAAAGATCACCAGACCTTCAGTGAAAATCCCTAGCGCGGTGCCAATCAATATTGAGGAAGACGCGGACTCCACATAGGTTTCGCTGCGTACCGCAAACATGCCGGCGGCGATGGCGGACGGCGTGGCGCCGATAATCACCACCTGCTGCATCAGGCTGGGGCTCAATCCGAAGGCTACGCCAGCCGCAGCCATTATTGCCGGTTGCACCAGGTTTTTCAGACTGATATTGGTGAAGGTATGCCGATTGAATTTCGGACTTTCGCCATAAAACAGCAAACCAAGCGCAAACAGTGAAATTCCTCCGGCGGTTTTACCCATGGTATCAATCGATGAATACAGCAGTTCTGGAATTTTAACCCCCATCAAGCTGAGCAACACGCCCAGAATAGGTATCCACACAATCGGATTACGCGCCGCTTTAAACAGATTTTTCAGGATCATAACGCCCAGACTCTCCTGATTGGTGGCATCCTTGTCGCTGTCACCCATACGGATCAGCACAATCGTCAGCGGGATCATGAACACGCTGGTAATCAGGTTGCCGATCAATACCCCCAGGAACCCTTCGGGGCCGATGAGCACAGCCAGAACCGGTGCGCCAAAATAAGCCATATCGGGAAAAGCGCACACCAGCGACTGGATGGCGCCGGTTTTAATATCATGACGAAAAACAAAACGGGAAATGCACAACGTCAGCAGATAAGAGCCCATCAGACCAATGAATAGCACTGCCATGAAAGAGAAGTTTTTAATTTTCTCCGGATCGGTATTTAACGCGCCGATAAACAGATGCAGCGGCAAGGCAAAACGAATAACCACTGTCGCTAACACGCCGGCATCATCGCGTTTCATGTAGTTTAATTTTCCACTAAGCCATCCCATGATCATAATAAAAACTAACGGGAACAAAGATGATAATAATAATGAAGACATAAAAACCTTTATTTTATCTATGTATAAGAAAATGCATTTTTTATCTTTTTTAAAAAATCTGTTGTGATTATCATCACATGATTTTTTATATTTGATTTTCAATAATTATTAAACACAAAACAAACTAAGATAAGAAATTAATAAAAATTAAAATTACCATAACAGTTAATATATTTATATAAATAATATTTTCTCGAATGCTCTTTATTTAATCAATAACCGCTAATTTCAGTAAGTGACTGCGCTAAAGCTCTTTTTCCTTTATTTTCATGCCAATAAGATAACCGGAAAGGTTCCATCTGCCGTATCAACATTCCCAATGTTATTTTCAATCCGATCTCTCCATTTATTCTGTTATTTATTTTTTTAATTTCCCTCATATGCATGCTTTATTAAAAAATAAACCCCATAAAAAATTAACACATATATAAGACCCCGCCCGTTAAAAGATGAATTGTAACGCAATCACTTATAGACTCGTCATACTTCAAGTTGCAGGTACGTTGGCCGCATTCAGGCATCGGCAATCTATAGCGCAGAGGATAAAAAAACGTATTTACCTGCCTGTTATCCCATCGGGTTGAGCGGGTATACTTCGGGTAAACAGGTAAAGAGTGGATAGCAACGCTAAACCATACCAACAACGCAAAAACTGACGGATGTTACCATGCTGACCGGCATACTGTTCGCCCTTTCCGCAGGGTTAATGTGGGGATTGATTTTTGTTGGCCCGGTCATTGTGCCGGACTATCCGGCGGCCTTGCAGTCAACCGGGCGCTACCTGGCTTTCGGATTGATCGCGTTGCCGCTGGCCTGGCTGGATCGCCACCGGCTGCGTCAATTAAGTCGTCAGGACTGGCTGGAAGCGCTGAAGCTCACAGCCGTCGGCAACGTGCTGTATTACTTCTGCCTGGCCAGCGCCATTCAGCGCACCGGCGCGCCGGTTTCAACCATGATTATCGGCACATTGCCGTCAGCGCCAATCTGCTTTACGGCAAACGCGATGGCCGCATCGCCTGGCGGCGGCTTGCGCCGGGATTGATGCTGATTATCATCGGGCTGATTTGCGTCAATCTCGTTGAGTGGCAAGGCTCGCAAGCGCCATTGGATGCTCGGCGTTATTTAAGCGGTATCGCGCTGGCATTTATTTCCGTCGTCTGCTGGACCTGGTATCCGTTGCGTAACGCCCGCTGGTTACGTGAACACGCGGACAAGCACCCCACCACCTGGGCTACGGCGCAAGGCTTAGTCACCTTACCGTTGGCAATGCTGGGTTATCTGTTGGTTTGCGTTTATCTCGCGCTGGCCCACGAAGGATTCGCGCTGCCCTTCGGCCCACGCCCAGCGGTATTTATCCCGCTGATGATCGTCATTGGGCTGTTTTGCTCATGGCTGGGGACGCTGTGCTGGAACGAAGCCAGCCAACGTTTGCCAACGGTACTGATGGGGCCGATGATCGTTTTCGAGACGCTGTCCGGTCTGACCTATACGTTTATGGCGCGCCAGACCTGGCCGCCGCCCCTCACCCTGTGCGGCGCGGGCTTTCTGATCATCGGCGTGATTTATGCCATACGAATTAAACCGCGACCGGTGATCGTACCGGTCGCGGTTTCAGGGAAATAAACGCCGGGGGACGGCGGCGCTTCGCACCGGGAAAGAGATTGTCAAAAGCGAGTCTGAAAGCCACTCACACGCCGCGCGACAGTTGTTCAAACAACGAAGCTAACTGCGCCTCATTTCTCATGCCCTGATGCTGTTGGGTGACTTTGCCGTTGGCGTCGATAACAAACGAGGTTGGCGTCCCGATGACCTTATAGCGCTCTTTGGTGATCCCCAACTGGTCGCGAACCACCGGATAGGTGATACGCTGCTCGGCCAGCAAGCGGGAAATATCCACGCCGTCAGGATCGGTATTTACGGCCACCACCACCACTTTATCGCCATAGTCTTTGCTGAGTTTCTCCAGCGTCCCCATCTCCGCCAGACAACCAGCGCAGCCCGAAGACCAAAAGTTCAGATACACGCTTTTTCCCTGCCAGCGGGATAAATCGATCGGCTGTCCGGCTGTATCATAAACCGCCAGCGCCGGCGCTTGAGCGCCCACGCTCACTTGCTCTTCTTTACAACCGCCGAGCAATGCCAGCGTTCCCAACAGGCAAAGCGCCTTGAAGTAATTACGCCATAGCATGATGATTAATCTCCTCACCTAAATACTTGCCGTGCTGTAAACGGATAATGCGATCAGCAAACCCGCCAAGTTCCGGGTTATGCGTCACCATCACAATCGTGCGTCCCTGACGGTGCAAATCCTTCAACAGATCCAACACCCGCTGCTCGTTCTCTTCATCCAGATTCCCTGTCGGTTCATCAGCGAAAATAACCGGCGGCTCATTCACCAGCGCACGAGCAATACACACGCGCTGTTGCTCCCCGCCGGAGAGTTGGCTGGGCAGATGATCCACGCGATGCTCCAGCCCAACCTGCTCCAATACCCGCCGTGCCGCCGCTTCATCCACAATGCTGTGATAATGCTGGGCCAACATGATATTTTCCAACGCCGTCAAAAAAGGGATCAAATGGAACTGCTGAAAAACCAGACCAATTTTGTCCGCCCTGAATTTGCGCCGTCCTTCTTCATCCAGCGCCGCGGCATCAATACCATCCAACAACACCTGACCGTCACTCACCGTGTCCAGACAGGTTAGAATGTTCATCAGCGTCGTTTTGCCTGAACCGGAAGCGCCCATAATGGCCACGAACTCGCCGCGGGCGATGCGAATATTGATATTCTCCAGCGCGGTAACCTGGCCAAAGCGTTTATAAAGCCGGCGCGTTTCAATCACCGCCTCTTCCGCGGCTTGAACCTGTATGTCTGAGGACATCGTACTACTCTCCTTTTAACACTTTGGCGGGTTCGACATAAATCGCCCGTCGGGTAGGCACAATGGCCGCCACCGCCGCCACCAGCAGAGAAAGCGCCAGCGTTAATGGGAATACCGGCGCGCGCAGTGAAATGGTGGCGTTAAATACCGCCATCCCCAGCACCTGCGCCAGCAGGTAACCCAGCAGTGAACCGCACACCACTGCCGCCAGCGCGATAATGCCGGTTTCCGCCAACATCTGACGGATAATATCCCGTCCGCTAGCGCCCAACGCTTTCTGTAACGCGAACTCGCGTGAACGTTCATCCACAATCGCCATCAGCGTCGTGTTGACACACAGCGACGACAACACCAGAATGACCACGGAAACCAGCCCCATCAGCCCTTTGATCTTGTCCAGCACCTGACCTTCCGAAGCTGAGACTTTGAGGATCGGCCTGATTTCCAACTGCGGATATTGCTGCCGCAAGCTGGCGGCGAATTGATCGACCTGCCCCAGATCGTTACTGACGCTAAGCAGCGCGTTACTGAATATCCCGGCTTTATCCAGCCACATCTGCGCCAGCGCCAGACTTACAATCAACATATTGTCGGTGACGTCGCCGGACTCGACGATGCCTTTAATCTGCAACCGCTGTCTGCCGCCATCGCCCACCAGCGTGATACTGTCGCCCACTTTGACATTCAGCCGTTCCGCCAGCTTGACGCCGATCATCGCATTGCGATCGTCAAAGCTGACGCCGATCCAGTTGCCGGTAACCTGCCAGTAAGGGGCCAGCGGACGTAGCGACTCAAACCACACGCCCATCAGCACCACTTTTTCCAGTTCCGTGCGCGCCATCCCATACAGATAAGGGCTGGCGGCATTGATCAAACCCGCTGGGGCGTTTTCCAAAATCGGCTGAAAAGTCGTTTGCGGCAGCGAATTTCCCCGCGCCGGGCCGATATAAAAATTGGCCCCGAAGGTGCGCAGTTCCTGACTCATTTTGGCGTTGATATCGAAATAGACCGCAGACATTGCGGTCACGATGGCCGCGCCAACGGTCAGCGCGGCAAATACCACGCTGACCCGCTGCATACGCAATCGCAACGCCCGGAGCACCAGTCGCCAGAACATTCCATTCATCCATGAATTAGCGGCCATACAGCACCTCCACCGGATAAAGCCTGGCAATACGGCGCGCCGGGAACCAGGTGCCGACCACCGCAATCAGCATGGAAATCACCAGTACGCAGGGAATGACGATCCAGGCAAAACTGAGCGGAATACCGAATAACATCAGGCCAATGGCCTTTGCCAGCCCCCATCCCGCCACACAGCCGGCAAGCCCGCCGACCAGTCCGCTCAATACCGCTTCCAGATAGAACAGCAGCATAATCTGCCATTGCCGCGCGCCAAGCGCTTTCATCAGGCCAATCTCCGTGGCCCGTTCCATGATAGTGCTGGTCATCAACGAGGCGATCCCCATTGCCGCGGCGATAAGCGCGGCGCAGGTGACGACCGCCAGCAACAGTTGAATTTTATCGATCACTACCCCTTCCGATGCCGCCACCTGCCAGATAGGACGCACCACCGAACCGGAAATCGCCTCTTCCAGTTGATGCGCAATAGAGGAAACATACGCGGTGCAGTACCAGAGGTCATACTCTTCGGCGTTCAGCGCATCCAAATTTTCACGCGCCCGACGCGAAAGCTCATTCTCCGGCACGGTCAGCGCCGACACGCGGATCGCCTGCATTTTCCCTTCCAGCCCCAGCAACGCCTGAACCGCCGCGAGCGGCATGACCAGACGGCTTTCTTCGTCGCCGCCGCTGGTAAGAATACCGCTGATGCGCGCCGTCGTTTCGCCCTTTGGCCCGCGCAACCGCAGTTCATTTCCCACCTGCCAGCCATTCTGCTGCGCCAGTTGCTTACCCGCCAGCGCCTCCACCGGCTTGCCTGGCGCAATCGGCTCCTGCGGCCACGCGCCAGCCACCTGCCAGTAAGGGCTTACCGTCATTTGTCCGGTGCGGTAATCCTCTTCATCCGGCACCGCGGCGGGTTGAGAGAAAAAGGTGCCCAATACCGCGATCGGCTGGCCGTTGATCTCCATATCGCCGCTCAGCAACGGCGCAAACCCGACAATATTGTTACGCCAGAAAATATCCTTGATGTTGGGCAGTTCCGATTCATCCAGAAAATCCTGACCATCCAGCGGATTACTGCGCTCGCCAAACAACGCGGGCAGCGCCGCCTGTCCCGCCGGTTCAATCAGGATATTCGCGCCATAGGACTTTAATTCACGCGCCATTTTGTCGCCGATATCGATCGATACCGCCAGTAGCGCCGAAATCAACCCCGCCGCCAGAAACAATGTCAGCACCGCCAGCGATTTACGCCGGATATTTCTGCGCCATGATTGACGTAACATGCGCCATAACATAGTTATTCCCCTTGCGCGGGATCGTCAGCCGCCGCTGTTGAAGTGACATATTCGCCGGGGCTTGCACGGAACCGGTTATAGTTCGCTTCCGTCGAGAAGAAATAGGTTTTGCCCGCGAAGCGATACTTATACTCCGCTTTCACATTGGTGAGTTTTGAGCCATCCACGGGATCAACAACATCCATAGCGACGATGGTGCTAAAATAGTTGGTCCCCGCCGCCAGCGACGCCTGACTAATCACCAATTCCTTCTCATCATTGCTCCAGCCTTCGATCGGCACCGGGTTACAGCCGCCGGCCTTACCGATGGAGGGAATGAAAATATGCACGTCGCAGGCCACGCAAATCACCTGATTGCCTTCCATCACATAACCTTGATCGCCGCACAGCAGACAGGCGTCAAACACCACGCCGAGCCGCAGACGATCCGGGTAGCGGTTGATGACGAAAAAGCGCACGGCCTTGCCGTCATCCGCTATCCAGACGAAACGATGCAGTTTGCCGTCACGCACCTGTTCAAGCGGTATATGCACCTTGCCGTCCGCCGCCAGCGTCACCGGCAACGCTTCCGATAATCGCGGCGGCTGTGACGCCACTTTGTCCCAGTAAAGCTGACTCAGCACCACCACCAATAGTGCGACCAGCATCGCCAGCACGGTACGAAGCGTATTGCGATATGTCGCGGTTGCCTTGCGTTTTTTAATCGGATCGCTCAGCGCATCCATCCGCTGACTGGCATGCCGCAAAGGGATCAGGTAGGCGCCGGCCAATGCCGACATCAGTAACGCACTGAGATAATTCAACAGGTTGGCATTATTGGTGACATGCGCGACATAGCTGAGACGCGGCCTGGTCAATCCCAGTACCTGCAATTTCATCAGCAACAGCAACAACGTGCCGCTGATCGGCAACATCAGCAGGGCAACCAACAGCAACAGCAGCGGCCAGCGCAATATGCGGACGCGCCGGACAATCAGGCCGCATAGCGCCGCGCTGAAAACCAACCAGGTCAGCGCCGCCACTATCGCGCTGAAATTCAGCAGTAAATCGGTGTTGACGACGTGCGTGGTGGTCAACGCGCTCAGGTTGGGATCACTGCCCCAATCAACCGCCGCGCCAGCGACCAGAACGGCCTGCCACAGATAACCAGCACGAAGATGAGAAGAGAACTGACCGACAAGAAACAACAGCAGACCAATAGCCTGAATGCCGGTTATCCACAGTTGAATCTGCTGTCCGTTAGGGAGTCTGGCCCCCACCATTAATCCGGCCACCAGCGACAGTAAGGTTATCCACCCCAGCGGCCTGATTTCAGGCGTAGCGCGATGGCTCCAGTGTAACCCCAGCAACAATGCTATCGGCAAAAAAGCCTGTAATGTAGTAACAAAGAAATAACTCATATTCCCTTCATCTTTCAAGTTGCAGGTGCGTTGGCTGCATTACCCGGCCCTTCCCTGCGCTCACCCTGGCGCACCTTGAAATCTATCGGGCATCACACGACGACATCCCAACGTTCACGTTCCGGTCAGCCGAAGCGCAAACAAGACCGCGATGAACAAATCATTATCGCGGTCGTTTCCATTACTCTTACTCTATGCCGACATATTTGAAGTCAAAACTGACATCAAACGGTTTCCACCAGCGGCCAACCCCGGTTTCGCCATCGGTATGACGGTGCATGCCCGCTTTGGATGGCGGTTCGATGAAGTAAGTGACTTTGTAGTTGCCCACGCCCATCATTTTGATGTTGGCGCCATAGTGCGGGCCGTCGCTGGCGACCATCGGCATGAATGTGCCTTCCTGCTTGGAACCGGTATCGGTATTGGTCAGGGTGTAGGCGATGGTCAGGTTCGGCACCCACTCGCCCGCGCCAAAACCATTTTTGTTGCCCTCCACCGCATGGATATCCGCTTCCAGATGGATATCGGCTTTTGCCGCGGGCAGCCCCATACCACGCGGCTCCATGTCGATGGGTTGCAGGTAAACCGCGGCAATCTCCATCTCATTAAGCGTGACCGGTTCGCCAGCCGGATATTCTTTAAACGCCAACGCCGCCGGCGCAGTGAAAATGCCCGCAATGACGGCACCCGCAATCAGACTTTTTTGCATATTCATCAAACACATCCTCATATCATCAATGTTGCCCTGGTCTTCAAAGCCGGCAAACAGCCTGAACCTGAAAAACCGCCGGGTAGGTAACGGTCGTTTTTCTGCTTTGCATTGCTTCCAATATCAGATCGTCGCGGCTCTGCGTCGCATCACCCAAAGCGCCACCAATGCGGCGACTAACAGCCCCCCTTGCGGTAACAACGTTTCCACATAAGGGTATATCCCCAACCCGCTGATTTCGGGAACGCCAGTCAGCAGTGTCGGTTCAAACAGTTTTCCTTCAATCAACTCCAAAACGCCTTTGCCCGCGAAGACAAACGCCATCAGATACATGAAGCAACCGGTAAACATAAAGAAAGGTTTCAGCGGCAATTTGACCACGGTAAAACGCATGATCAGATAAGCGATAAGCAGAATCACACACCCGATGGCGAACCCGGCCAGAATGGAAAGGTGACCCGCCATGTTATTAGCATCCCCCACCAGCGCGTAATAGAACAACACGGTTTCGGCGCCTTCACGGTATACCGCCAGAAAACTAGTCAGCCACAGCCCCACCATCGAACCGCTGCTCAGCGAATTCGACAGTTTGCCTTCCAGATAGGCTTTCCAGTGTCGGGCCTCCACTTTTGAAAGCAGCCAGTAACTCATAAAGAACAGCATGACAACGGCGATCAGCATGGTGACGCCTTCCAGTAATTCGCGGCTGGCGCCCGAATTAGTGAACAGCAGTTGGAAGATAACAGCGGTGACGACGCTGCACAGCAGCGCGACATAAACGGACTGACGAATCAGCGGCAGCTTGTCGTGATGGTTGTTCTTCACCAGATAGGCGACAATGGCCGCCACAATCAACAGCGCTTCCAACCCTTCACGCACGATGATCAGCAAACTGTAGATCAACAGGCTCCAGTGTGTTTCCTGTCCGTCTCCCAGCATGGCGACCGCCTTGGCCAGATCCTGTTGCATCGCATCCGCTTGCGCCTGTAGCTGCTCAACCGGCTGTCCGGCGCTCATCTGGCTGACCAGACGGGTGAAATAACCTTCCAGTGTGGATTTGAACGCCGCGTCGCGGGAACCGATTTTGTTCTCCATGCCGGTGGCTTCAAACAAGTCAAAATACGCATCCTGCACCGCCATGATCGCGGGCTTAACTTGTCCCTGACGGTATTTTTCCAGCGCGGCGACAATCGCCTGATTGATATCGTTGGTGATTTTCGCCCAGTCAGCGTTGGGGATATCATCGGCGTTTGCAGCGTTATCCCCGGTCGGCGCGGCGGTGACAGGCTGGGAATCGCGGGTGGTCGGCAGCCCCGGCAGCACATCTTCGATATCCTGCAATAACGTGGTGACGCGATAAGCCACGTCATTGAGGTTATCTGGCTGGCTTGCCAGCGCGATCAGCGCCGAGAATTGCTGATTGATGGACGCCGCCTGTTGCGCGGAACGATTCTGCCGCACCGACATTTCCATTTCGCTGTTTTTGAATCCATCATAATGCGCCCGCAGCACCCTCTGACTCGCTTGTTTGTAATCACCGGCCTGATAGTCGCTCATCGCCTGCGCCAGTTGATCGTCAATAATCTTGAAACTTTGCTGCCAGTACAGCGCGATATCGGCGTTGTCATATGCGCCGTGCTGCTCCTGCGCCACCAGTTGATGACCGTCCGACAAAATGGGCAGCACGGCGGTCAGTTCGCCTTTCAACCAGTCGATTTTCGCCTCGATTTCAGCCTGTGGTTTGCCCTCGCCGATCATACGGCGAATGTCAGCGAAGGTGGCTTCCAGTTGATAACTTTTTTGCGCGGAGATATTAATGCGGATTGGCCCTTCAAGGTTCTCAAACACCTCAAAATAGGCCATTTGTACTTCGATACGGGCCTCGTCGGGCTTTTGCTGCTGGTAGAGTTGCGCGGTCTTATCCAGTCTGGTCTGGATATCTTGAATAAAGGTGGCGTAATCCGCGGTAGCGGCTGCTACGGCGCTGCTAAACAGCCAACACAACAACAGAACGATCTTTTGCCAGTTGAACATAAGCATGGGGATTAAGAGCTAATGATAGTTATTCTTATTATCACTTTGCTAAATCAATATGTCTTGATATACATCACTAACCGCGCATTATTGACGCAGGAAAATTGTAACATCGTGTTCCAACTCTTCCATTTGCCGTAAAGCATCCAGTGTGGCGTGAGCTTCTTCCTCGTCGAGCCGGCTCATGGCAAACCCCACGTGAACCAGCACCCACTGCCCGATCAGTTGTTCCCCCTCAATGCCGTCCGCCACCAGCGCGATGTTCACCTCACGTCTGACGCCGCAGACATCCACCCACGCCAATTGTTGCTCCGCGTCGGCGATCGCCACCACTTTTCCAGGAATGCCTAAACACATGATGATATTCCAGCCGCAAGATAATAAATTATTTCTCTGGCAAGGATTGAGCAATAATTGAGCCACTTTTATTTTCCGAAAGATAAAATGACCGCTAACAGCATGTTAATTATGACCTTCTTTACATTTAGCTTTAGGTAATTTACAGAGCATGTCATCTATTCTGATGATCCATGCCGCCTTAGAAAGAAACAAACAGACGGTCACCTCGTCAAAAGTGTCGATGCCACTGTCGACTCCCTCAGCGTCACCCGCCTTTTTAATAATGCTTTTTCACTCAATCCCTTATGCCATGCGGCCCCGCGTGCGGCGTGCGGGACGTGGCACGAAATATGCTTTGACGCAGCCAACCTTAACAGACTCTCCCCGGAGGACAGGGCTATGAACCGCTTCGTCATTGCGGATCCTAAACGCTGTATCGGATGCAACACCTGTATGGCCGCCTGTACCCAGGTACATCGCCGTCAGGGATTACAAACGCATCCGCGGCTGACGGTAGAGCGTGACCTGGCAGGCACCGCCCCGGTGTTATGCCGCCATTGCGAAGATGCGCCCTGCGCCAAAGTATGTCCGGTCAATGCCATTACGCATCGGGATCAGGCGGTGGTGCTAAACGAAAATACCTGTATCGGCTGTAAACTGTGCGCCATCGCCTGTCCCTTTGGTGCCATTACGCCCTCAGGCAGTAAACCGCTGGCAATCCCGACCACCTTCCGCCAGCACATTCCGCTCGCCGAACTTTCCGACGTCGCCTTTAGCGCCGCCGCGATCAATCCCTTGCTGGCCTGGAACGCCGGAGTACGCAGTATCGCCGTGAAATGCGATCTGTGCGCTTTTCAGGATCACGGGCCGGAATGCGTGCGTGTATGCCCCACCAAGGCGCTGTTCATTATCGATGATCAACAAATCGTCAAAACCAATGCGGCGAAACATCGGCAAGCCATGACGTGGCCTGCCGGCAACGTGCCTTTTCCACCCGACGAGCCGCTACGGGAGAACAAATTATGATCACCTCTCTGCAATGGCTGGCGCTGGCGCTGACGCTATATTGCGCGGGCGCGATATTGTCGCTGTGTCTGTTTCGTCATGAATCGCTGGCGATCCCGCTTGGCGGCGTCAGTGCGGCGCTCGGCGGATTATGCGGCATCGCCGCGGCGCTGCCCGTTCTGCTTGGCGGGCAAATCTTGACGACGACCTTCACTGGGCCGTTTGCCGATATCGCGCATTTAACCCTGCGGCTGGATGCGCTGGCCGCCTTCATGGTGCTGGTGATTTCCCTGCTGGTGGTGATCACCGCGCTCTACTCGTTGGCTTATTTGCATGAGTATCGCGGACGGGCGGGCGCGCTGGGGTTCTTTATGAACCTGTTTATCGCCTCGATGGTGGCGCTGGTGGTGACCGACAATGCCTTCTACTTCATTATCCTGTTCGAAGTGATGTCGCTAAGTTCTTACTTTCTGGTTATTTCCGATCAGGATGACGAAGCCATCAATGCCGGACTGCTGTACTTTCTGATCGCGCATGCCGGTTCCGTGCTGATCATGATCGCATTCTTCCTGCTCTACCGGCACAGCGACAGCCTTGATTTCGCCGACTTCCGGCAAGCGTCGCTCTCCGCGCCTCAGGCTTCGCTCATCTTCCTGCTGGCGTTTTTTGGTTTCGGCGCCAAAGCCGGGATGCTGCCGTTACACGGCTGGCTGCCGCGCGCGCACCCGGCGGCGCCGTCTCATGCATCGGCGCTGATGTCGGGCGTGATGGTGAAAATCGGTATTTTCGGCATCATCAAAGTGGGCATCGATCTGCTGGGCGCGACGGAAATTTGGTGGGGCGTGGTGGTGCTGGCGTTTGGCGCAGTCTCCTCGGTGCTGGGCGTACTGTACGCGCTGGCGGAACACGATATAAAACGGTTGCTGGCTTACCACACCGTTGAAAACATCGGCATCATTCTGATGGGCGTCGGCGTCGGCATGATCGGTATCGCCAGCCATCATCCTCTGCTCGCGGCGCTCGGCCTGCTCGGTGGGTTGTACCACCTGCTCAATCATGCCGTGTTCAAAGGCTTGCTGTTTCTGGGCGCCGGCGCGGTCATTTACCGTCTGCACACCAAAGACATGGAGAAAATGGGCGGGCTGGCGCGTTTGATGCCTTATACCGCGCTGGCGTTTCTGGTGGGTTGTATGGCGATCTCCGCGCTGCCGCCGCTGAACGGCTTCGTCAGTGAATGGTTTACCTATCAGTCGCTGTTTACGATCAGTCACGCAGGCGGTTTCTCACTGCGCCTGATTGCGCCAATCGCCATCGTGATGTTGGCGATCACCGGGGCGCTGGCCGCCATGTGTTTCGTCAAAGTGTACGGCATCAGTTTTTCCGGCGCGCCGCGCAGCGAAAAAGCGGCGCATGCGAAAGAAGCGCCCTGGCCGATGACCACCGCCATGCTGCTGCTGGCGTTGTTGTGTCTGTTGCTCGGCGTCGGCGCCAGCGAGGTTGCGCCGGTTATCGCAAAAGTGGCCGCCAGCCTGACCCGAAACGCCGCGCCCGTGGTAGCGCAAGGCACGCTGGTTTTCCCCGGCGATCCCGTACAGACCTCACTCTCCACGCCGCTTATTTTCATCCTGTTGCTGGCTTTGCCGCTCTTGCCGTTGCTGCTGTATGTCGGCTGCAAGGGCGCACGATTGCATTTCCGCCGACGCGGTACGCCGTGGGCCTGCGGCTACGCGTATGAACCCGCTATGGCCGCCTCCGCCGCCGGTTTCACTCAACCGCTGCGCGTGATGTTCGCGCCGCTTTATCGGCTGCGTAAAACGCTCGATCCCGCGCCGATGATGCAAAACGCGCTGGAGCGAACCACCCTGGCCGCCGAACGGGTGGAACCGCTGTGGGATAACCGTCTGGTGCTGCCGTTGGTGAATGGCGTGCGGAAAATCGGTCGGGCGGCGCAATGGATCCAGAATGGCGATTTTCGCATTTACTGCCTGTATGTCGTCGCCGCACTGGTGATCTTGCTGTTGGTGACAATGGTCTGAGGATAACAAGATGATCACTGAAAGCTCAATCCCCAACGGCGCGCCAATGCTGACCACCCTGCTGCTCTGCGCGGTTATTCAGGCTCTGGGCCTGCTGGCCATCGCGCCGTTGATGAGCGGCATGGCGAGGGTGATTCGCGCCAAGATGCACTCACGTCAGGGGCCGGGCGTCTGGCAGGATTACCGCGACATTTTCAAATTGCTGAAACGTCAGGATGTCTCCCCACAGCATGCGGGCGGGGTGTTCCGGCTGATGCCTTATATCCTAATCGGCACGATGCTGCTGGTCGCCATGACCTTACCTATCGTGACGTGGATCTCCCCGTTCAGTCCGGGGGGCGATGTCATTACCCTGCTTTATCTGTTCGTCCTGTTCCGCTTCTTCTTTGCGCTGGCAGGCTTGGATTCAGGCAGTTCATTCGCCGGTATTGGCGCCAGCCGCGAACTGACGCTGGGCATTCTGGTTGAACCAATTCTGATCCTGGCGCTGCTGGTGGTGGCGCTGATCGCCGGTTCCACCAATATCGGCAACATCAGCAGCACACTGGCAGCCCGCCCCTGGCTGTCGCCGACCGCCACGCTGATGGCGCTCCTGGCCTGCGCGTTCGCCGCCTTTATCGAAATGGGAAAAATTCCGTTCGATGTGGCGGAAGCCGAACAGGAGTTGCAGGAAGGGCCGTTGACGGAATACTCCGGGGCCGGATTAGCGCTGGTGAAATGGGGCATCAGCCTGAAGCAGGTGTTGGTGGCGGCGTTGTTTCTGTCGATATTCATTCCGTTCGGCAAAGCGGAAACCTTCACGCTGGCCGCGCTGTGCATCGGAACGATCGCGTTCGTCGTCAAACTGACGATGGTGTTTTTCGTGGCGGCCATCATCGAGAACAGTCTGGCCCGCGGACGATTCCTGCTGACGGGACACGTAACATGGCTGGGCTTTGGCGTCGCGGCGCTGGCGTTCGTTTTCTATCTTACTGGTCTATAAGGAGTAAGCATTCATCATGGAGACGGTTATCATAAAGAATGTTGCCCTTGCGACCTTGCTGCTGCCATTTATCGGCGCCTTGTTGATCGCCGTTGCGCCGCAACGACAGGCCAAATGGTTATGCTGTCTATTTTCCCTGCTGGCGACATTTGGCATGGGGTGGCTGGCCGGTGATTATCTCATCGGCGGCAAAACCGATGTGGTCTACACCCTGTACCGTTATGCTCAGGCGGAACTGTTCGGCTTTCAGTTTGACAGACTCAGCCTGCTGATAGGTTTTGCCGTGGTGTTTCTCGGTTTGTTGGTCAGCATTTATTCAACTGGCTATATGACGCTGGGAAATCGTGAACACCCGCATGAAGGCGCCAATCGTTATTATGCGTTTCTGCTGGTGTTTATTGGCGCGATGGCGGGCTTGACGCTTTCTTCAACCCTGCTGGGGCAACTGCTGTTTTTCGAAATTACCGGCGGCTGCTCCTGGGCGTTAATCGGTTATTACCAGCAGCCGAAATCCCTGCGCTCAGCGCTGAAAGCGCTACTGATTACCCACGTCGGCTCAATCGGACTCTATCTGGCCGCCGCCTGGTTGTTTGTCAGCACCGGCACCTTCGCGCTAAGCGCCCTGTCGCAATTAGATACCAATGGCAAGATTATCGTGTTCGGCGGCATCCTGTTCGCCGCGTGGGGCAAGTCCGCCCAGTTGCCGCTGCACATGTGGCTGCCGGACGCCATGGAAGCGCCAACGCCCGTCAGCGCTTACCTGCATGCGGCGTCGATGGTGAAAGTCGGCGTCTATATCTTTGCGCGCGCGATTTTGTCGGCGGAACACGTGCCGCACATCATTGGGGTTGTCGGCATCGTGATGGCGACCATCACACTGGTATATGGCTTTATCCTGTATCTGCCGCAGAAAGACATGAAGCGATTGCTCGCCTACTCCACCATCACCCAGCTTTCCTACATTTTCTTTGCCTTGTCGCTGGCGATATTCGGCTCACGTATGGCATTCGACGCCGGTGTAGCCTACATCTTCAACCATGCTTTCGCCAAAAGCCTGTTTTTCCTGATAGCCGGGGCGCTCAGTTACAGTTGCGGCACCCGGATGTTGCCGAAGCTGAAAGGCATCATGCGGAAAATGCCGCTACTGGGCATCGGCTTTTGCGTCGCGGCGCTGGCGATTACCGGCGTACCGCCGTTTAACGGTTTCTTCAGTAAATTCCCGTTGTTTGCCGCAGGTTTCGCCTTGTCCCGCGAATACGTCTGGCTGTTGCCGCTGCTCATTATCACGCTGATTGAATCAGTGGCCAGTTTCGCCTGGTTCCTCTACTGGTTTGGCCGCGTCGTGCCTGGCGAACCGTCCGAAGAAATCGCCACGGCCTCGCCGGTGCCCTGGGCGATGCAGGGCGTACTAATCGTGCTGATTGTCATGTCGGTCGGTTCAAGCGTTATTGCCGCCGTCTGGCTGAGCTAAGGATGAATGATGACTGGTTCCCTGATAGTGAATAATCTGGCCGGATTGCTGATCATTACCTCTCTGTTGATGATAGCCGCCCGTCGTCCCGCGCTCTCCGCCTGCCTGTACGCGCTGCAATCGCTGGTGCTGGTGCTGATTTTCCTCTCGCTGGCCGATCTGTTGCAGGCGCAGCAACTCTATACCTGGTCGCTGACCGCGTTCATCACCAAAGTCGTGCTGGTCCCGGCCATTATGTACTGGGCTTTCCGCAAACTGGACGATCCGCTGGCTGATGGCGGCGTGGTCAGTCCGGTGGTGATTATGCTGTTGGCGGCGGTGATTGTGGTGCTGTGCTACTTCGTGGTGGCGCCGGTTAAATTGCCGATGGTGGCCGAACTGAAACCCGCGCTGGCCGTCTCCCTCGGTCACTTTATGATCGGCCTGCTGTGCATTGTCACCCAGCGCAATATTCTCAAACAGGTTTTCGGCTACTGCCTGATGGAAAACGGCGCGCATCTGACGCTGGCGTTGCTGGCAAACCGTGCGCCGGAACTGGTGGAAATCGGCATTGCGACCGATGCGATTTTCGCGGTGATCGTGATGGCGCTGATGGCCCGTAAAATCTACCGCACGCTCCACACGCTGGATGTGCGACAACTGACAACGTTGAAAGGGTGAAGGAGATGACCAATATCGATTTACTGTTCACCCTGCTGGCAACACCGTTTATTACCGCGCTGCTTGCCTTTCTCTGCCGGCTGGCCGGCAGTCATGCCCGCCTGCTGGTAAGCCTGTTCCACCTGCTCGGCCTGACCGTGCTGCTGGTGGCATCCCTGTCGCTGGTGTGGCTGGTGTATCAGGACGGCGAAATACTGGCGCTACGCAACTGGCTGCATCTCGACAGCCTGAGCGCGCTGTTTCTGGCGATCCTCGGCTTGATTGGCTTCATCACCGGCCTTTATTCCGTCGGCTATGTGCGCCACGAAGTGAACAGCGGCGAAATTACCGTCGTCACACTGTGTTATTACTACGGTTTTTTCCATCTCTTTCTCTTCACCATGCTGTTGGTGATCACCAGCAACAACCTGATTGTGATGTGGGCGGCTATCGAAGCCACCACGCTGAGTTCCGCGTTTCTGGTCGGGCTGTATGGCCAGCGTTCATCGTTGGAAGCGGCCTGGAAATACATCATTATCTGTACCGTCGGCGTGGCGTTCGGCCTATACGGAACAGTGCTGGTATATGCCAACGCCGCCAGCGTCATGGCTGAGCCGGGCGACGCCATTTTCTGGACGGAAGTGCTGCGGCACGCGGGCGAGTTGGATAATACCCTGATGCATCTGGCGTTTATCTTCATCCTGATCGGCTTTGGCACCAAAACCGGGCTATTCCCGATGCACGCTTGGCTGCCGGACGCCCACAGCGAAGCGCCCAGCCCGACCAGCGCGTTACTCTCCGCCGTTCTGCTCAACTGCGCCCTGCTGGTGATTGTGCGTTATTACATCATCGTCAGCGCCGCGCTCGGCCCTGAATATCCGCGCCAACTGCTGCTGGTATTCGGCCTGTTGTCGGTGGCGGTCGCCGCGTTTCTGATGTTGGTGCAGCGAGACATAAAGCGTCTGCTGGCCTATTCGAGCGTCGAGAATATGGGGCTGATTGCCGTCGCGCTGGGCATCGGCGGGCCGCTGGGGATCTTCGCCGCGCTGCTGCATACCCTGAATCACAGCCTGGCGAAAACGCTGTCGTTTTGCGGTTCCGGCAACGTGCTGTTGAAATACGGTACGCGTGACATGGATGCGGTGAAAGGCATTATGCGCGTAACCCCGCTCACCGGCGCGCTGTTGGCCGGCGGCGCATTAGCGCTCGGCGGGATGCCGCCCTTCAACATTTTCCTGAGTGAATTTATGACCGTCAGCGCCGGCATCAGCGCCGGTTACCGCTGGCTGGTCATCATCCTATTAATCTTGCTGACCATTGTTCTGGCCGGACTGGTGCGTATGGTAGCCGGTACGGTGCTGGGCAGCAGCCCGGAAGCCGTCGCTAAAGGCGAGTTGGGCCTGCTGACCACCGCGCCGATGGTGTTGCTGATGGCGCTCATGCTGATAATGGGAACCCATATTCCTCAGCCGGTGCTGCAACTGCTGGAAAATGCCGCCGCCGTGGTACAGAACCTCGCCCCGGATAGCAACCTTACCCCGCTGGCAGAACACTCGTCGTTAACCCCTTCCCGTCAGGAGATGTACCGTGATTAATGAACAACCGGTTCCCAGCCAGGTTTACTCTGCCGACAACGCCGGCGCGGGCTATATCGCGCAGGTCAGACAGCAATTTCCGGCGGCCATACTGGAAGAAGATTGGCAAACCCGTGATCAACTGACGCTGACGGTGAAACTGAACAGGTTGCCGGAGGTGGTCGAATTCCTTTACTACCAGCTAGGCGGCTGGCTACCCGTGCTGTTTGGCAACGATGAGCGCACGTTGAACGGCTGTTTTGCGATTTATTACGTTCTATCAATGGAGGCGGGGGAAAAGTGCTGGATCATCGTCAAAGCGTTGGTGAATGCGGATAACCCGGAGTTTCCGTCCGTGACGCCACGCGTTCCAGCCGCCGTCTGGGGCGAGCGCGAAATCCGCGATATGTACGGCCTGATCCCGGTTGGTCTGCCGGACGAGCGCCGTCTGGTGCTGCCGGACGACTGGCCGGATGATCTGTACCCGCTGCGTAAAGACGCGATGGACTACCGCCAGCGCCCCGCCCCGACGCAAGATGAAGAGTCCTATTCGTTCATTAACGAAGGCGACGACGCGGCACGCGTGGTGCCGATCGGCCCGTTGCATATCACCTCTGACGAACCCGGTCACTTCCGGTTGTTTGTCGATGGGGAACAGATTGTCGATGCGGACTACCGGTTATTTTATGTCCATCGCGGTATGGAAAAGCTGGCGGAAACGCGCATGGGGTACAACGAAGTCACCTTTCTGTCAGACCGGGTGTGCGGCATCTGCGGTTTTACCCACAGCGTGGCTTACACCACTTCCATTGAAAATGCGCTGGGGATCGTGGTGCCGCCGCGGGCGCACAGTATCCGCAGTATTTTGCTGGAAGTGGAGCGGCTGCACAGTCATCTGCTGAACATCGGACTGTCCAGCCACTTTGTCGGCTTCGATACCGGTTTCATGCAATTTTTCCGTATTCGCGAGAAGTCGATGACTATCGCCGAGCTTCTGACCGGTGCGCGCAAAACCTACGGACTCAACCTGATTGGCGGCATTCGCCGCGATATTCTGAAAGACGACCGGTTAAAAACCATCAAGCTGATCCACGAAATGCGGGCCGACATCACCCAGCTTTCCGACATGCAGCTCAATACCCCCAACATGCTGCAACGCACCCAGGGCATCGGCATTCTGGATAAAAAAGTGGCCCGCGATTACAGCCCGGTCGGGCCGATGATCCGCGCCAGCGGCTTCAAGCGCGATATGCGCATCGATCATCCTTATGCCGGTTATCTTGACCTGCCGATGGAACTGCATCACCTGGATGCGGGTGACGTGTACTCACGTCTGCTGGTGCGGGTACGTGAGGTGTTCACCTCACTGGCGATGATTGAATATGGTCTGGACAACCTGCCGCAAGGCGCGCTGCTTAATGAGCATTTTACCTATCAGCCGCACAAGTTCGCGCTGGGCTTTGCCGAAGCGCCGCGTGGAGAAGACGTACACTGGAGTATGACCGGCGATAATCAGAAGCTGTTCCGCTGGCGTTGCCGGGCCGCCACGTATGCCAACTGGCCGGTGCTGCGCTATATGTTGCGCGGCAACACCATTTCCGATGCGCCGCTGATTATCGGCAGCCTCGATCCCTGTTACTCCTGTACCGATCGGGTCACGCTGATCGATGTAAGAAAACAGAAAGTCACCACTATTTCGTATAAAGAAATGGAACGTTATGGCCTGGAACGCACCCATTCGCCGCTCAAATAGAGGGATGAATCATGTTGAAACTGTTTAAAACCATCATCCAGGCAGGCGACAGTACGGTGAAATATCCGTTCAAGCCGCTGGAGGTGTCGGCGGGGTTTCGCGGTAAGCCAGAGTACGACGCCAGACAGTGCATCGCGTGCGCGGCCTGCACCACCGCCTGTCCTGCCAATGCGTTGACGATGGAAACTGACATCGCCAGCGGCACCCGCACCTGGCAGTTGTTTCTGGGGCGCTGTATTTTCTGCGGACGCTGTGAGGAAGTCTGCCCGACACGCGCCATTGTGCTGTCGCCGGAATTTGAAATGGCGGTCAGCCGCAAAGCCGATCTCTACCAGCGCGCGACATTTGCCCTGCTGGATTGCCACGTCTGCCGCCGCCCTTTCGCACCGCAAAAAGAGGTGGAATACGTTATGGCGCTGCTGGTGCAATCAGGCCTGTGCGAAGAGAGCATGGAAGCGCAACGCGCCCACTTTGCCACCTGCCCGGAATGCAAACGTAAACAGAATATGAACCACAGAGGCAATGTCATGCTGAGCCAGCATCTTTCCGCGGCAACCGGCAAACCATCCGCCTCCCGGAAAGGGGGCAACGAATGAGCCCCCTGTCCAACTACCGCACCACACCGATCGCGCTGGACGAACAGGCGCAAAAGCTCAAAATGACGCTGTTGAAAGATATTCAGCGCTCCGCTTACGTGTACCGCGTCGATTGCGGCGGCTGCAACGGTTGCGAAATTGAAATCTTCGCCGCGATCACGCCGCTGTTTGATGCCGAACGTTTCGGCATCAAAGTCGTCGCGTCGCCGCGCCACGCCGATATCCTGCTGTTTACCGGCGCCGTAACCCGCGCGATGCGCACCCCCGCACTACGCGCCTACGAATCCGCGCCCGATCCGAAAATCTGTATCTCCTACGGCGCTTGTGGCTGCGGCGGCGGGATCTTTCATGATCTGTATTGCGTCTGGGGCGGCAGCGACACGATTGTTCCGATTGATGTCTATATTCCGGGCTGTCCGCCGACGCCTGCGGCAACCATTTACGGTTTTGCCGTCGCGCTGGGGTTGCTGGAGCAGAAACTACACGGCAGCGACCACCAGCAAACCGCTGACGAAAAAGCCGCGTTGATTCATCCTGATATGCCGCTGGATCTGCGTATTTTGCTGGAACGTGAAGCCCGCCGCATGGCGGGATATCGTCAGGGACGGGAAATCAGCGATGCGTTTCTGGCACGGTTGGAAAATCAACCACTCGACGGACTGGACCAGCGTATCGCCCACTGGCTGCAAGAGCGTAACGATCCGCGCCTGAATGAAATTGTCGGACAGTTACAGCAAATTTATCTATCGCTATTGCAGGGAGCGCGTTATCGATGAGCACACAGATCATTTTTTATGCGTTGAACCAGAAATTTCTCGATGCCAAAGACTCGCCCGACATAAAAGGCCGCATACCAGAACAGGCTCAGCAGGTGATGTACTACTCGCTGTCCATCGGCCATCACGTTGGCGTTATCGACTGCCTGAAGAAAATACTCATCTGCCCGCAATCCGATTACCAGTGCTGGATAGCGCAACTTCCTCCGGGTGAGGCGCAGCGAAAAATGGCGGGCTTGCTGAAATTCGGCGAGATCACCATTGATAGCAGCCACACTCAACTACTGGGCCGCGAATTTGGCGTGCTTAACGCCGAACAGGATCGCTATGCGGCATGGACGCGAACCTTGCTGGCATATCTGACCGCCATTGAGCGGGAAAGCGCACTTTATTTAATGGTGAAACGTATTGATGACTGAACCTGAATACGGTAGTGAAAATATGGTGGGTAGTGAAAATATGGTGTTGACCGTGGGCAACCCCCTGATGGGCGACGACGGCGCCGGGCCGCTGCTGGCCGAACGAATGACCCAATATCCGGTAACCGGCTGGTCGGTGATCGACGGCGGAACCATTCCCGAAAATGCCGCGCACCGGCTGCGTGTGTTGCGCCCCAAACGGCTGCTGGTGGTCGATGCCACGGACATGGGACTGGCTCCCGGCGAAATCCGTATCATCGATCCAACCCGTATTGCGGAAGATATGTTGATGAACACCCATAACCTGCCGCTGAATTTCCTGATCGATCAGCTAAAGGAAGACATTCCCGACGTGATGTTTGTGGGTATCCAGCCTGCATTGGTGGCGTTCTATTTTCCGCTCAGTGCGGCGGTCGAACAGGCGGTGGGCAGGCTTCACCAGCGACTGAGCAAATGGCAGGGAAACGGCGGCTTTCAGGTTTTGTAATCTGAGGGCCCAGGTTACGCCATTTATGTTGCATTGATTATTAAAACATTGTTAGCAATTACCCCCATGCAGAGCACTATTTTGTTACACTACTTGCCGAGCGATTCATGCAATCAGAGGTCAGAAATGAAAATTAAAAGTTATGCGACAATGCAGGCTGGTCAGGCTTTGGAACTGTATGAGTACGATGCCGGCCCGTTGGATGCCGAAGACGTTGAAGTTGCAGTTGAATATTGCGGTGTCTGTCATTCCGATCTCTCGATGATCGACAATGAATGGGGTATTTCCAGCTATCCGCTGATCGGTGGTCATGAGGTCATTGGCCGTGTCGTGGCGCTGGGCGACACCGCAAAAAATAAGGGCTTGTCACTGGGCCAACGCGTCGGTATCGGTTGGACGGCCAAAAGCTGCCAGCACTGTGACGCTTGCATCAACGGCGATCACATCAACTGTCGTCAGGGCGCGACGCCGACCATTTTGAACCACGGCGGATTTGCCGAAAAATTGCGCGCCAATTGGCAATGGGTGATCCCGCTGCCTGCTAATCTGGATATCGCCAGCGCCGGTCCGCTGCTGTGCGGCGGCATTACGGTATTCAAACCCCTGCTGACCCACAACATCACGGCAACCAGCCGTGTCGGTGTCATTGGCATCGGCGGGCTTGGACATATCGCCATCAAAATCTTGCGCGCAATGGGCGCGGAAGTGGTGGCATTCAGTTCTTCTCCCGCTAAAAAACAGTCGATTCTGGATATGGGCGCCGACGAGGTGATCAACAGCCGGGATACGGACGCGCTGAAGCGACTGGCCGGACAATTCGACCTGATTATAAGCACCGTGGCGGTTGATCTCGAATGGCAACCCTATTTTGAAATGCTGGCGCCCAGAGGTCATTTCCACACCGTGGGCATTGTGATGAAGCCGTTGCCGGTGCCTTCCATTACGCTTATCGGCGGTGATCGCGCGGTGGCCGGCTCCTCCACCGGCTCGCCGGGGCAGTTGCGCTCACTGCTCAAGCTGGCCGCGCGTGCGGATGTCTCTCCCAAAGTGGAGTTCTTTCCGATGTCGGAAATCAATGAGGCGCTGGATCATGTCCGGGCTGGCAAAGCGAACTTCCGGGTGGTGTTGAAAGCGGATTTCTGATGTGTCGCTAGCGGTATGACGAATGACGACGGGGACAGAAAAGTCCCCGTCTGTACGTCGGTCAGAATTTTTCCCAGTTGTTGTTATGCACATTCGCGGATAACAGAGAAGTATTGACGGGAGAAGGACGACGCGCGATCGCCATACTCGGTAATGGCGAAATCTGTTCGCTGCCGACCGGACAACCATCGGCTTCAAGGTGGAAAACATCCACCGTCGCCAAAAGCTCGTCAGTTTTCTCATCCAGACGGGCAGCCGCTTCCGCCGCTTCTACCACCAGCGCCGCATTCTGCTGCGTGACGCCATCCATTTCGTGCACGGCCTGACTAATCTGGCTAATACCGCGGGTTTGCTCATCGGTCGCCGCCGCAATTTCGGCAATCAGATCGTTGACATGTGAAATGGCGTCAATAATCTCGGTGGTCGCATCGCCAGACTGTTTTACCTGTTCCGCGCCCGCCGCCACTCTGGTTACCGACTCAGCGATCAGATCCTCAATCTCTTTCGCCGCCTGCGCGCTGCGTTGCGCCAGCGTTCGCACTTCGCCCGCGACCACGGCGAATCCTCGGCCCTGCTCCCCCGCTCTGGCCGCCTCTACCGCCGCATTGAGCGCCAGAATGTTGGTCTGGAACGCAATCCCATTGATAACGGTGGTGATGTCGGAGATTTTGTGCGAACTGGCGCTGATGTTTTCCATAGTTTCCATGACGTTGCTGCTGATTTTGCCGCCTTTCTGCGCGATATTGGCGGCATTCTGCGCCAGATTGCGCGCCTGATGAACGTGATCCGTGGTCTGCTTTATCGTGGAGTTGATCTGTTCCATGCTGGCGGCGGTTTGCTGAAGCGTGGCGGCCTGCTGTTCGGTGCGGCCTGACAGATCATCGTTCCCTTCTTTAATATCCGTGGTTCCCTGACCGATTTCCGCCGCGCTCTGACGAATAACCGATACCGTATCCCGCAGGCTTTTTTGCAATCGCTTGATATCCGGTATCAGTCTCCCCGCGCAGTTACGGCCAAATTCCGCCAGTTCACATCCCAGTTGTCCGGCAGTCAGTAATGCCAGATGCGATTTCAATACCCCGATCGGGATCACCAGATAATTTTTCAGGTAATACACGGTGAAAAGTAAAATGATAAGACCGAGCACCATCGCGGCAATCAGCGCATTTCGATTATGCTCATTCTGTTCGTTAATCCCCGGCAGCATATCGGCCTGGGTAATCTGATCAGTGTATTTTTTGATTTCATCGCCAAATGCCAGGCTAATCGCGGGATAAACTGAGCGGAAAATTTGTCGGAAACTATCCACGTCATTGCGTTGCAACGCCTCGTTCATCGGATCAATCGCGGTTGAAACCAACGTCGACCAAGTGTCGCTGATCGATTTGACCGTCGCGTCATCAACGCCGACATGTTCGGCGGCGGTAAATTTCGCCAGCGAATCCTTGGTATTCCAGATTGCGGTTTGCGCCATCGCCAATGTTTGTTGCGCATTCTCTGGATTACTGTTCTGCATATAATCCATTGTTCGTTCCAGTCGGGTCGCCGCACGAAAATATTGATCGGCGCCATAAACAAGATGCGAATAGGTATTACGCTGAACTTCGGTTTTGTGCAGTTGATTAGTGACGTGATAAAGAGAATAAAGACTGTATCCTGAAGCCATTCCCCATATAACCAATAATAACGCCACGATCATTAGCACCATAGCCCGAATGCTGACATTTTTTAAAAAGCTCATAGCTCAACCCCATACCATTAGCCAATAAGCGTCAGAGCAGTCGTCCACTGACGCCTATTTATCTCTATCTTCATATCCGCTTCCTGCCGGATGAAAAACCGCAGGCGCACCAAAATCCCCGATTCAGAATTCAAGCAAAGGAACACCAGATTATGTGTAGTAATAGGCGATACTTCGTCCCTGTTTTATCTATCAAATCAGTTCGTCATCCCTGCCCGCCTTATTTATAGCGGATATAAAATGAGTATAGGCATTAACCCATAAAGTGCGCATCACCTCTCGTCAAATCTGCCGAAATCATGTTTCCGCCATCGTCACCCTTGACATCATTGTCAAATGGCCTTGTCCAGAAGCAGTTAAATATCGTCTATAATCAATAAGTTAATCAATTACAGTCATCTTTTGGCACAAAGCCTGCTTATGTTGGGCTATGTGTCACTGCGCCATCATGTCGACACCCTGATTTTTCATCTGAGCCCAGGTCGGAGACGATGTCATGAACCGGTTCGTTATTGCAGATTCCAATAAATGTATTGGCTGCCGCACTTGCGAGGTTGCCTGTATGCTGGCCCACAGCGACGGAAAAACAGCCTCATTATCCCCAAAAACCTTTTCGCCGCGCCTCACGGTGATTAAAGGGCTGAACGTCAGCACCACCATCCAATGCCGCCAGTGTGAAGACGCGCCCTGCGCTAATGTTTGTCCGAATGGCGCCATCATTCATGCCGATGATTGCATTCAGGTGCGGCAGGAAAAGTGTATCGGCTGCAAAACCTGCGTCGTCGCCTGTCCTTACGGCGCCATGACCGTGATCAGTAAACCGGTTGCCCGTATCAGCCATTATCAGGTGTTGGGTAACTGCATCAAAGCCGAAGCGCAGAAATGCGATCTTTGCGCGGGACGAACCGCAGGCCCGGCCTGTATCGAGGTGTGTCCGACCAAAGCGCTTCATATGATCAGCCGTGATGATATTCAGGCCATGATCCAACGAAAACAACGGCGTGCGGCGCTTGATGAAGCCGCGGGAATGCAATTCTGAACGGTGCCGCTCAAGGTACGCTGAAGGAGAATAATCATCATGCAGAAAGTGATCACGGTCTGTCCTTATTGCGGTTCAGGCTGCAAAATTAACTTGTTGGTTGAAAACGGCAAAGTGGTTGGCGCAGAAGGCGCCAATGGCGTGACAAACGAGGGCGAACTTTGTCTGAAAGGCTATTACGGCTGGGATTTTCTGAACGACACCAAATTACTGACCCCGCGTCTGAAACGACCGCTGATCCGCCGTCAGAAAGGCGCGCCCTTTGAGGCCGTATCATGGGATGAAGCCATCGAATTCGCCAGTTCCCGCCTGAAGGCGATTAAAGAGAAATACGGCCCCGACGTCATCATGCATACCGGCTCTTCGCGCGGACCAGGCAACGAAACCAACTATGTGATGCAGAAGTTCGCCCGCGCGGTAACCGGTAATAACAATGTTGACTGCTGCGCCCGTGTCTGCCACGGCCCTTCGGTCGCCGGTTTGCAGGTAACGCTGGGTAACGGCGCCATGAGTAACTCCATCTGCGAAATCGAACATACCGAATGTATTCTGGTCTTCGGCTATAACCCCGCTGATTCGCATCCTATCGTCGCCCGCCGGATCCTGAAAGCCAGAGAGCGTGGCGCCAACATTATCGTGTGCGACCCGCGTCACATTGAAACCGCGCGGATCGCCGATCTGTGGTTGCCGCTAAACAACGGCTCCAACATGGCGCTGGTCAACGCGTTCGCCAATGTGCTGATCACTGAAGGCCTGTACAACAAGGAGTACGTGGCGCGCCATACTGAAGGATTTGAAGAGTATCGCCAGATCGTCGCCAAATACACGCCGGAGTATGTCGCGGACATCACCGGACTGTCACCGCAACTTATTCGCGATGCCATGCGGATGTACGCCGCCGCGCCTTCCGCCACCATTTTGTGGGGCATGGGCGTGACCCAGTGGGGTCAGGGTGTCGACGTGGTGAAAGGCTTGTCTGGTCTGGCATTGCTGACGAGCAATCTGGGCCGCCCGAATGTCGGCGTTGGCCCGGTACGCGGTCAGAATAACGTGCAGGGCGCCTGTGATATGGGCGCGTTGCCTAATGTGTTCCCCGGTTATCAAAAAGTTACGGATCCGGCTGTGCGGGAGAAATTTGCCAAAGCCTGGGGCGTGCCAAGCCTGTCCGACCAGATCGGCTATTCCCTGACCGATGTTCCACACAAAATCAAAGAGGGCAAAATCAGGGCCAATTACGTAATGGGGGAAGATCCGCTGCAAACCGAGCCGGATCTGTCCATGATGCGCGAAGCGTTCAGTGAATTGGAACTGCTGATTGTGCAGGACATCTTTATGACCAAAACCGCATCAGTCGCCGACGTGATTTTGCCGGCCACCTCCTGGGGCGAACACGAAGGCGTCTACTCAGCCGCCGACCGTGGCTTCCAGCGCTTCTACAAAGCGGTTGAACCTCAGGGCGACGTGAAACCGGACTGGGAAATCATCAGCCTGATGGCGACCGCGCTCGGTTATCCTATGCACTATAACAATACGCAGGAAATCTGGGACGAACTGCGCCACCTCTGCCCGCTGTATTACGGCGCGACTTACGAAAAAATGGCCGGATTGGGCTATATCCCCTGGCCGTGCACCACCGAAGACAGCCCCGGCACGCCGTGGTTGTATGCCGGTAACCAGTTCGACCGTCCTGGCGGCAAAGGCTTGTTATTCGCAACGGAATGGCGACCGCCAATGGAACAGGTTGATGAGAACTATCCTCTGGTGCTATGCACCGTGCGGGAAGTGGGTCACTATTCCTGTCGTTCCATGACCGGCAACTGCACCGCGTTGCAAACGTTGGCGGATGAACCCGGTTATGTGCAGGTCAACCCGGAAGACGCCGAGCGCCTGGGGCTACGCGATCAAGAACTGGCCTGGGTTTCCTCGCGACGCGGCAAAGTCATCAGCCGTGTCGCCATCAGTGAACGCATCAACAAGGGCGCGGTTTACATGACCTATCAATGGTGGATTGGCGCTTGTAATGAACTGACGCTCGATCACCTCGATCCAATTTCCAAAACGCCGGAATACAAGTATTGCGCCGTCAAACTGGAAGCCATTGAGGATCAACTAGCGGCGGAAAATTACGTGCAACAGGAATACAGCGAATTGAAGGCGCGTCTGCGCAGGACTGCGGAAGAAGTGAATTAACGCACTGATGCGGCCAGGCTCGCTGGCCGCATCCCGTTCTCCCTTACTCCATATCTTCAATCGCTTTAACCGAAATCCCCATCCGCTGCATACGTGACAACAAGGTGGTGCGCTTCAAACCGAGTTTGGCGGCGGCGCCTTTTGGCCCGGCGACGATGCCATTGGTTTCTTTCAATACCCGGATAATACGCTGACGCTCAGACTCTTCCTCGTCATTTTCCCGTACCGGCTGCGCCATCGGCGCGACTTTCATGGCAACCGTCTTCGGACTTTCCCGTGGCGAGAGGTGAGGTTGCAGTTCCGCCAATTGTAAATTCAACGTCGTTCCTCTGGTGAGGATCACCGCTCTTTCAATCACATTCTCCAATTCACGCACATTGCCCGGCCAGGGAAGTTTGCTCAATTGGCGCAACATTTCTGATGGAATGTTGTCAATGGCGCGGTTCATGAGGCGTGCGATCTTGCGGGTAAAAAACTTCGCCAGCAACGGAATATCTTCCGGTCGTTCACGCAGCGGCGGGATCACAATCGGGAAAACGTTCAGGCGATAATACAGATCGCTGCGATATTCCCGATCGGCCACCATCTGTTTCAGGTCACGATTGGTGGCCGCAATCAGGCGGACATCCACCGGGATCACCTTGCTTCCCCCCAGACGCTCAATCTCCCGCTCTTGCAAAACGCGTAGCAGTTTAGGCTGCAACTCCAGCGGGATATCCCCCACTTCATCCAGAAACAGCGTACTTTTATCCGCCAGTTCAAAGCGCCCCTGACGCTGACTTGAAGCCCCCGTAAAAGCGCCCTTCTCATGGCCGAACAGATCGCTTTCCAGTAACCCGGACGGGATCGCCGCACAATTCATCTTCACCATACGGTTCGCCTTGCGTGAACTCAGGCTGTGAATGGCGCGGGCGATCAACTCTTTCCCGGTGCCGGTCTCCCCCAGGATCAGCACCGTGCTGTCACTGTTCGCCACCATTTCCACCTGTTCCAGCACCTGACGGATCGCCGCGCTGCGACCAATAATTTCACCGAAAGCTTCGCCGCCCACGCTATGGGTACGTTCGGTGAGTTGCTCCGTCAGATAGAAATTCTCGTGGATAAGTGAATCCTTCAAACGGGTGATTTGCTCGTAAGCCAGCGCATTATCCAACGCGATGGCAATACGCGCCGCAATCTGCCGCAGCAATTTTATATCCGCTTTGCTGACGGATAAATCGCTGTCATGCGCCAGTTCCAGCACGCCCAGCACGCGATCGCCAAACGTCAGCGGCAGCAGGCAGGCATGCTTCAGGCTACTGTCGAACCATTGCGCCAGATAACGCGGATGCTCCGCTGAATTCAGGTCATTGTCACGATTGATGAGCAAAACATTATTGTCGCGCATGACCGCTTCCGCTCGCGTTTCCGACAGCTTGAGCGAGCCTTCGCCGCAATGCGGCGAGCACCCGGAGAGGTAATGCGTGGCGTAATACTTGAGGGTTTTATCGTCGTCATCGTGATCACGCAATGCCAGCGCCACGAAATCGATGCCGAAAAAACGATGAATCTCTTTGGACACCTCCTGCGCCAGCGCCTTCAGTTCCAGTTTGGAAATGACGGTATTCGTTACGTCAACCAGAATACGGAAGTGATCGCGTTCATGGCGCAGCCGCTCTTCCTCAAGCTGCGCCTGCTCTCGTTCGCCGATCTGTTCCAGCTTCAGCGTAATGATATCGGTAAGCGCCTGAAAGAAAATAATTTCACTCTCATCAAATCGGCTGCCGTCCGTTTTAATGAACTCGACGCCGCCTAACGAACGCTGCGACGTCAGCAACGGTAACTGGCAATAATCGCTGAGTCCGGCATATGCCGGCTGGATCATAAGATGAGGAAATTCGCGCTGGAAATGCGCCCGGTCGCAGTGCAGCGGCGTATGGGTATGCCAAACGATGCCGCACGGTCCATCCAATAACAAGATCGTCTCTTCACTACAGCGGGTTTTGTTCTCTCTGCGGTCGTAACGGTAAAGCCGCGTTCGATTATGCAGCAGGTCGATCAGCAACACGTTGACCCGTCCGAACCGGACAACAGAAAAAGACAAGCTATCCAACACTTGCAACAGGGCTTCTATACTGCGTTGTTGCAGTAGAGTTTGTGACACCTTCAGGAGGGCATCCTGCCATAGAATCGACAACCTTGATGGGGAATCTGTCAGTCGTATCACCATAACCACCGCAATAAAGTCAACAAAATTACTGGGGATATGTAGTGTAAGGATTAACGAACGGAAATCCTACGCCATCATGTCGATAGCTTGATCTGAATCGCTATTAACCAGAAGAATAATCAAGAAAAAATGCGAAATATTATTGTAATGACAACCATTTTATTACCGGAGGCCAAACCCCGAATAATGGAAAATATTCCGTTTACCACCTCTGTTCGCCATCATTTTTTGCTCTCTGGCTTAAGCAATTACTCACAACTTTGAAACAAAATAATTACAAATAAAGTATATATTTTAATCACAAAATTATTTCAGGAAATATTTACTGCTGGCAGATAAATTAAATACCTTAGTAAAATTTAAATAAATTAATCGGATAAAATCACAGCGACTTGCTTCCATAAAAATGGTGGGACTTCAAACAAAAAACATTTCTTAAAATAAAGTAACAAATCGTAAGGAATAAATAAAATATGCCTACAATATGTACAATAAAATCTACAAGAAAATATGTCTTCCTTTGCCCTCTCTTCCTCAGCTTGTAATACCTTCATAACCCGCTGTTTATATACATGTTTAAATAAGATGCCATACTAATGGCCAGCCGCCATTTCCTATTGAATGAGCTATTGACACGTACTTTTTCATGACAAAGATCACATTTGCATTTTAATAAACAGAAAAAAAATGTAAAAATTCAGAATCGTTGTAATATCGGCGTGCAGACACAACACCCCAATAACAGATCAGGGTGATGAATCGGGTTTGTTTATTTTATAAACACTCGCTTATCACACTGTAATAATATTGTGTTGTCTGAATAACATCACCAACATGAGGTTTATATGCAAAGGCAGAAGTTAGTCATACAGATAGCCGTCGCTATCTTGTTAGGTATTTTGATTGGATGGGCTTGCCACCAATATCTGGAAGTGGGACGCGCAAAAGAAATCGCGTCTTACTTCAATATGGTCACGGACATCTTTCTTCGTCTTATCAAGATGATCATTGCACCGCTGGTATTTGCAACGCTGGTTTCCGGCCTGGCGAGCATGGGGAAATCCTCCGCGGTTGGCCGTATCGGTATGAAAGCGATGATCTGGTTCGTTACCGCCTCTGTCCTTTCTCTGCTCATCGGCATGATGCTGGCAAACTTCTTTCAGCCCGGCGCAGGCATGAACCTGGAGATCTCCCCCGTCGCGGCGCCAGTTGCATCCGGTCTGAACACCGATGGCTTTACGCTTAAGAGCTTCATCAGCCACATCTTCCCGAAAAGTATCGTGGAAGCGATGGCAAACAACGAAATTCTACAGATTCTGGTTTTCTCTCTGTTCTTCGGTTCTGCCCTTGCTTACGTCAAACATAGTAACAAACATGCAACAATCATCATTTCGATGATCGAGGAACTGGCGAAAGTGATGTTCCGCGTGACTGACTATGTCATGTCGCTGGCGCCTATCGCCGTGTTCGCCGCCATTGCCTCCGCCATCACCACTCAGGGCCTGGGTCTGATTTATGACTTCGGTAAACTGATCGGCGAGTTCTATCTCGGCCTGGTGTTATTGTGGGCAGCGCTGTTCGGCGTCGGCTATGCGTTTCTCGGCAAGGCAATCGTTAAACTGTTCAAACTGATCCGCGAACCCATCATGCTGGCGTTCGCCACTGCGAGCAGTGAATCCGCTTATCCGAAAACCATGGAAGCATTGACCAAATTCGGCGTGCCGAAGAAAATCACCAGCTTCGTGTTGCCATTGGGCTACTCATTCAACCTTGACGGTTCGATGATGTATCAATCCTTTGCGATCCTGTTCATCGCTCAGGCTTACAACATCGATCTGAGCTTGACGCAACAGATTCTGATTCTGTTGACCCTGATGATCACCAGTAAAGGGATGGCTGGCGTAGCGCGTGCTTCTGTGGTGGTGGTGGCGGCGACGCTGCCGATGTTCAGCCTGCCGGAAGCTGGTATTCTGCTGATTATCGGTATCGATCAGTTTCTGGATATGGGCCGTACCGCTACCAACGTGGTGGGTAACAGTATCTCTACCGCTGTCGTTGCCAGCCTGGAAAAAGGCAAATATGACGAGGATGACGAAGAGGAACAGGAAGATCCCGCCGTCGCCTACGAGCAAACCCAAGCCACGCAGAACTCCTGATACGTGAACGATTATCTGGCGGCCTAAGGGCCGCCAGTGCGATCAACACGCGCCGGTATTCAGGCTTTAAATATTAGCGCGGCAGCGCTTTTATATATCGCCAGAACTTTTCCGATGCCATATTCAGCCTGGCATCAAGGCGATAAAGATAGACGCCCATGCTCATCGCGGCATTCCCCTCATCAAGGATCACCAGTTCCTGACTTTCTAAATAACTGATCCTAATATCGCTACATTTTTACCACCATGATTCCCACCGGGGAATGGGCTGACAGTATTCATAAAGTGACGCACTTTTTTCAGTAACTGCCACATTGAGCGGCACTGGTGGTTTCCGGTTATCGTTTCGTGCAGCGCCTGCCACAGCCGTTCAACATGATTTACCCAGGGCGAGTAAACCGGCTGATAAATAACACGAAACTTCGGATTCT
>NZ_QNRY01000039.1 GCF_003315515.1 Brenneria salicis ATCC 15712 = DSM 30166
TTTTATGGATGGTTTTCTGCATCCGACGTCGTTCGGTACGGGGTATTGGTGCTATGATCGGCATCGCTCAGTCCGGTTGGTGATTTGTGATTTTTAGCGATTGATCAGATCGCTCAACTCGGACTGAGTTCCCTCAAAGTGATCTACTATTTGGAACAGCTATTTAGTTCAAAATACCAGCCGCCAGGCTATTCTTTCCTCAATCATAACAAGCGTGTTCCAACCACTGATGACTTCAATGTCATGTCAGGCGTAAGCCGCTAATACCCGGATCCGCAAAAAATCATCATGTAACCTTCACAAAATCATCAGGGATGATAAATAATAGCGGCGACTTATTTATTTCGTTTATAGGCTCTGGCGATGCGCGGATTTAATATCCGTGTTGCTGAACAAACTCGTCAATATTCTCAATTGTTTTTTCCATCAAAGTTTGCAGAGCGGATGCGGATGTCCAGCCAATGTGCGGAGTAATCAATAGATTAGGCAGTGTCTTCGCCGCCAGCATCAGTGGATTATTCTTATCCGGCGGCTCTTGCGCTAAGCCGTCAAGCGCCGCGCCGGCAATACGCCGCTGATTTAAAGCCGAAAGTAACGCGATTTCATCAATCAGCCCGCCTCTGGCGGCATTAACGATAAATGCAGTCGGCTTACACAGCGCCAATGTTTGCGCATTCAGCAATTCGCGGGTTTTATCAACCAGTGGGCAATTAAGCGAAATAATATCCGCGGACTGCAAGACTTGTTCAAACGGCAAATACCCGGGGCGACAGCACGTGCTTCCCCGGTGTTCGGCAAAAACCACCTGCATACCCAGCGCCGTCGCCAGACGCCCGACTTCACGCCCGATAGCGCCTGCGCCGATAATACCCAACGTTGAACCGGCAATATCCTTCACCGGATAGTCAAAGTAGGAAAACTGTACCTGACTCGCCCATCGATCGCTAAGTTGATCGCGATACCACCCCATCAGGCTGTGTTTAAGCGCAAGGATCATGGCTATCACATGCTCGGAAACCGCCTGAGTGGAGTAATTGGGCACGTTATTCACCAGAATACCCAACTCGGCCGCCGCAGCGGTATCAATGGTATTCGTCCCCGTTGCCGTTACCGCAATCAATTTCAGAGCTGGCAAAGCCGACAGTGTTTCTCGCGTTAATATGGTTTTATTAGTAATAATAATGTCGCTGTTTTTCGCCCTGGCAATAACCTGTTCGGGCGCGGTGTAACTATATTCAATCCATTCATGGCGGCACTGCGGTCGTCTGAAACTATTCTTTTTCAGGAAAATAGTTTCAGGCAATGCGCCTTTATCCAAAAAGGTAATTTTTAGCATAGTGTCTAACCTGATTATTATTTATACATACCACCCTGATTATCGGCGATAAACAGCGCCGTAACACGAAATCTGACTCGTGAATTATCTTTCTTATACAGAGGATTAAAGGTTATGTTGCTTTTAAAAAAGATAGCAGCTTAATTATGTAACTTAACAAATATTTCTCATCCGATTGACGTCTGGATTATTGATGATGAAATGTACAGTTCCGCCAAACGTTCAGCCTAGACAGCATTACCGCAATTAACAACGTTTAATAGCGTAAATTTCATACATTGTAGCCAAGCTATTACGCGAGAGACGAGAAAGTCGTCTGGGGGAATATGCAGGGAGGTGATGAGCCGGGGTAAACAGATGGCTTTCGCCAGCGTTAAAGAAACGTCTGGATAAGCAAGCATGTTGGAAGCGCGAAAAAAGGCGTTCTCTCGAATGAACGCCCAGGTCGGAAGCCGTGACCCCGTCATGCTGCGGCGGGTTCGCCGGTTACTTGTATTCGGGGAAGGTCATATCCTGATATTTGATAAAACGCGTGCCGCGGGAAAATTTATAGCCGAACCAGATCAGCAGAAAGAGCGGAATGCCGATATAGGTTGCCGTGACGCCGTACCAATCGATGTTATCTTGCAGGAACGCCTGATAATTCTGTCCCAGCGTAATGACCAGGCAAAGCACGAAAGCGAAAATCGGCCCCAGCGGGAAGAAATGGGAAAGATAAGGAAGACGATTCAGATTGTGTCCGGCTTTGACATAGCCGCGGCGAAAGCGATAGTGACTGATGGCGATGCCCAGCCAGGCGATGAAGCCCGTCATCCCTGAGGTGTTCAGCAACCAGAGGTAGACCGTTTGGTTGCCGTACATGGACGACAGGAAGCACAATGCGGCAATCACGGCGGTCGCATAGAGCGCATTACGCGGCACGCCGCCTTTTGACAGCCGGGCAAAAATACGCGGCGCTTTACCCTCGGAAGCCAGGGTAAACAGCATACGGGTACAGGCATACATCCCTGAATTGCCCGCTGACAGCACCGAGGTGAGGATAACGGCGTTCATCACCGCCGCCGCAGAAAGCAAACCCGCATGCTGAAACACCAGCGTAAACGGGCTGACTGCAATGTCTTTTACATCATTACGCAGCAGGCTGGGATCGGTATAGGGAATGATCAGGCTGATGATTAAAATGGCGAAGATATAAAACAGCAGAATACGCCAGAACACCTGACGGATCGCGCGGGGAATATTTTTCTGCGGATTATCCGATTCACCGGCAGCCACGCCGATCAGTTCGGTTCCCTGAAACGAAAATCCTACGATCATCGCCACGCCGATCATGGCGGAAAAACCACCCGCAAACGGCGCATCGTCAATCTGCCAGTTATGTATCCCCGCGTTCTCGGCCCCGCGTAAGATCCCCATAATCATCAGGATACCGACGGCGATAAAAATTACTACCGTCACCACTTTAATTAACGAAAACCAATATTCAGCTTCGCCAAATCCTTTTACTGAAATGACGTTCAATAACACCATCAGCGCTAAAAACAGCGCGCTCCATATCCAGCCGGGAACCTCCGGGAACCAATATCCCATGACCAACTGCGCGGCGACCAGATCCACCGCGATCGTTACGGCCCAGTTGTACCAATAATTCCAGCCCAGCGCGAAGCCAAAGCCCTCCTCAACATAGCGGGAACCATAAGTGGCGAACGATCCTGATGTAGGCATAAAGGCCGCCAATTCTCCCAGGCTGGTCATCAGAAAATACACCATCAACCCAATCAGAACATACGATAATAACGCGCCGCCCGGCCCTGCTTGTGAAACCGTGGCACCGGAAGCGACAAATAATCCGGTGCCAATCGAACCGCCGATGGCGATCATGGTTAAATGCCGTGCTTTAAGTTCACGGCGCAGGGACGTGGGTCCCTGAGATTGAATATTTTGCTGAGCCATTATTAGCCTGCGTGTTATTGCCAAAAAAACGAGGCGGGATTGTAGCAAATCGTTTTCAGCAGGATAGCGCGATCGTCGGGTTATAAGAGAGGTTCATAATTCCAGCCCGATCATTAGCAACACAAAATATGTTATTTATGCTGCTTCGCGGCAGTAACTCAGGAAACGCTGCAAGACGTTTGAAATGTGCTTCTGCCGATGATGAACCAGATACAACGTGCGGGTAAGCCGCGGTAATGGCACCGCCAGTTCCACCAGCGATCCTGTCGCCAACTGTTCGGCGATGACATGCCGGGACAGGCAACTGATGCCAATATCGTGGCGCACCGCGTGTTTAATTGCCTCAGAGTTGCCTAACTCCATCACCAGACGAAAATGCGGCAACTGGGTCAACAGCAAATGATCCAACACCTCACGGGTGCCGGAACCCCTTTCGCGCAAGATCCAGGGCGCATCGGCCAAAAGCGGCAGAGAAAGTTCCTGTTGGCTGAGTGGATTGGTTGGCGAGCAAAAAACCACCAGTTCATCTTCCAGCCAGGGCTGTGTAACCAGATCGGTATGATGACACGGGCCTTCGATCAACCCCAGGTCAACACTGAATTCCGCAATACTGGCAATGACATCGTGCGTGTTGCCAACATGCAGTTCCAGCGAGATTTCAGGGAAATCCTGCCGGTAGCGGGCAATCATGGCCGGTAAAAGATAGTTGCCGATGGTACTGCTGGCGTAAATACGTAATGCGCCATTGTCATGGCAAAAAAGCTGTTCAATTTCCAATGACTGTTCAAGTAATGATAACGCTTTAGGATAGAGCAGTCTCCCATGCTCATTCACCACCAGCCGCTTGCCGACCCGGTCAAACAACTGAACACCCAATTGCCCCTCCAAATCTGCCAATGCCGCACTCACGGCGGATTGAGAGAGCGAAAGCACAACCGAAGCCTGCGTGGTTGAACCACTTTTCAGCACTTCTGCAAAAACTTCCAACTGACGTAAGGTAATATGCATAACGGGCTCTTTATCGAAAAAATCTATAGGTTATAAATATATAATCAATTTCTCTTTTAACCTTTCTGATTATAGGCTGAGCCCTCAGTTCGGTATTCTCAGAACAGGTCTATAAAATGATTCATCTTTCTGCATTACTTTCTGCACGACAGCAATACATCGCCTACCATTACCGCATGGCAATACGCCTCCCCGGTTTATCAGCAGTAAGTCTAATAACTTTTTTGACTCTTTGGCTGACTAATATTCCTAAAGTTTCGCAATGGGGACCAGGCTCATTAACTTTGGCGATATTGACAGGGATTTTACTCGGTAATACGGTCTATCCACGGCTAAATTCTTACTGTGATGCGGGCGTGCAGTGGGCAAAACAGCATCTCTTGCGCTGGGGTATCGTGCTTTACGGGTTTCGTCTCAGTTTTCAGCAAATGACAGCCGTTGGCATCACAGGTCTTGTCATCGATCTGGCGATCGTCGTGTCGACGTTTCTCCTCGCCTGCTGGCTGGGCCGACGCTTATTTAAACTTGATCGCGAAACCACGGTGTTAATCGGCGCAGGCAGCAGCATCTGTGGCGCCGCCGCCATTCTTGCCACCGCGCCGGTGGTCAAAGCCTCAAGCGATAAAATTGCCGTCGCCGTCTCTACCGTGGTCATTTTTGGCACCACGGCGATGTTTCTTTATCCGTGGTTGTATCGGCTTAATCTTTATTATGACTGGCTCACGTTAACGCCACGGGCGTCCGGCCTGTATCTGGGTTCAACCATTCATGAAGTGGCCCAGGTCGTGGCGGCTGGTCACGCCATTAATGTAGAGACAGAAAATATGGCCGTGATGGGGAAAATGTTGCGTGTCATGTTGCTGGCGCCTTTTCTCATTATCCTGAGTCTGATTATGAAAAACAGACAGCCGCAAAATAGCCCAGCGGCCCCACTATTTTTGATGTTTCCCTGGTTTGCGTTATGGTTTGTGGCGGTCGCGGCTTTCAATTCCAGTCAGCTTCTCCCCAGCCATGTCGTGAACGCATTGATCCAGTTGGATAACGTGCTGCTGATGATGGCCATGATCGCGTTGGGACTGACCACTCGCCTGAGTGCGATACGGCAGGCTGGTGCAAAACCGCTGCTGCTGGCGCTGTTATTGTTTCTCTGGTTACTGGTTGGCGGGGCGGGCATCAATCTGGCGGCTGAACACCTATTGCGCTGAGCGCGAATAATTTATCCGTTAACGTCTCATTCGCTCGTCAGACAATGCCATAATGCCTCCGTCATCAAGAGGAGAAGAACATGAAATACGTAGGTGCGCACGTCAGCGCGGCGGGCGGTGTCGATCAGGCGGTTATTCGCGCCCATGAACTGAACGCAACGGCGTTCGCGCTGTTTACCAAAAATCAGCGCCAGTGGGAGGCCGCTCCGCTCAGTCAGGAAACTATCGTCAGTTTCAAAACGGCTTGTGAACGCTACGCCTATACCCCAGCGCAAATCCTGCCCCATGACAGCTATCTGATCAATCTTGGTCATCCGGAAGCGGCGGCGCTGGAGAAATCACGCGCCGCCTTTATTGATGAAATGACTCGCTGCCAACAACTCGGCCTGAGTTTGCTCAACTTTCATCCGGGCAGCCATTTAAAACAGATTGATGAAGCGCGCTGTCTGGCGCGTATCGCCGAGTCGATTAACATCGCACTGGCACAAACGGATGGCGTCACCGCCGTTATTGAAAACACCGCTGGACAAGGAAGCAATCTGGGCTTTCGCTTCGAACATCTGGCCGCCATCATTGATGGAGTGGAAGATAAAAGTCGCGTGGGGGTGTGTATCGATACCTGTCACGCCTTTGCCGGCGGCTACGATTTACGCACCGAAGCAACCTGCGAAGCGACCTTTGCCGAATTTGAACGGGTCGTCGGATTCTGCTATTTGCGGGGAATGCATTTAAATGATGCGAAAAGCGAATTCAATAGCCGTGTCGATCGTCATCATAGTCTGGGAGCAGGCAATATCGGTAAGACGGTGTTCTGCTATATCATGAAAGATCCGCGTTTTGATGGTATTCCGCTGATTCTGGAAACCGTCAATCCCGATATCTGGGCGGAAGAGATCGCCTGGCTGAAATCTCAGGTCTGAATTCCCGCGTCTTTTATCACCTGAAATAAAATATGCCCTGAAATAGAAAAGCGCCAGCGGACATGATGTCCGCTGGCGCTTTTTACCACCGCTAACGAGCTCGCTTATGCGGCTTTCGCCAATTGTTCGTCAGGACGTTTCAGCAGCGCATACAGCACGCCCGCTACGACCGTCCCGGCAATAATCGCCAGCAGATAACCGATAACCGGCGTAATCGCACCAGGGATCATCAGAACAAACAGCCCGCCGTGCGGCGCCATCAGTTTCGCGCCGACCGCCATGGACAGAGCCCCGGTCAGCGCCCCGCCAACGATACAACATGGCAGGACCCGCATCGGATCGCGGGCGGCGTAAGGGATCGCTCCTTCGGAAATAAAGCACAGCCCCAGAACCAAGGCGGCCTTGCCCCCTTCACGCTCGGTGGCGTTGAATTTGTTACACGCCAGAAACGTCGCCAACCCCATCGCCAGCGGTGGAACCATCCCGGCCGCCATCACCGCCGCCATCGGCGCATAAATCTGGCTGCTGAGCAACGTGGTGCCGAATACGTAGGCCACCTTGTTGACCGGGCCGCCCATATCCGTACACATCATGCCGCCCAGGATTGCGCCCAGGATCACCGCGTTCGCCGTTCCCATGGATTGCAGCCAGTCAGTCAGGCCCGTCAGGATTTTTGCAACCGGCGTACCGACGATATAAATCATCACCAGACCGGTAATCAGCGTGGCAAACAACGGAATAATCAAAATCGGTTTCAGCGCGGCCATACTTTGCGGCAGAATCAGCTTATTGCTGATAGCTCTGGCCACATAGCCCGCCAGAAAGCCGGCGATAATCCCGCCCAGAAAGCCCGCCCCAGTGCTGACCGCCAGCATACCGCCAACCAGCCCCGGCGTTAACCCCGGACGATCGGCAATCGAAAACGCGATATAACCCGCCAGTACCGGCACCATCAGCGCGAACGCCGAACCACCGCCGATTTTCATCAGTGCGTCGGCCAGCGACCCTTCCTGCTTAAACGCTTCGATGCCGAACACAAACGACAGTGCGATACACAGACCACCCGCCACCACCATCGGCAGCATGTAAGACACCCCGGTCAGCAGATGACGATAAGGCCCGGCCCCGCCTTTCTGACCGGACTCGCTTGCTGACGAGGCGCTTTGACCGCTCGGCTGATAAACCGTGGCTTCAACTTGCGCCTTGTCCAGTTCCTGAACGGTTTTTTTCAATGCCAGTCCGGTTGAAGTGCGATACATTTTTTTACCGGCGAACTTACTCAGAACGACTTCGATATCCGCCGCGACGATAACCAGATCGGCTTGCTCAATCTCTTCCGGCGTAATCGCATTTCCGGCGCCAACCGAGCCACGGGTTTCAACTTTTACCCACCAGCCGCGTTTTTTGGCTTCCGTTTCAATCGCTTCTGCGGCCATAAACGTATGGGCGACGCCGGTTGGACAAGCGGTTACCGCGACAATACGTTTGGCGGCGGCGCTTTGCTGAACTGGCGCTGACACCGTTGCCTGATAGGTGGCGGCTTCAGCCTGAGCCTTAGTCAGGAATGCTTCCGGCTGGCTGACCGCCAATTCCACATCGCCGACAAACACCTGTTTGCCATTCAATGCATTATCCGCCGCGGCCTTCGCGCCCAGAATGATCACCAATTCGGACTCGTCCGCGTGTTCCGTAAACGTCAGCCCTGCTTTCGCAGCGGCGGCGCTGAGTAGGTTTTTCACCAGATGGCTTCTCGCCAGCCCCAGTGATTTATCTAAAATCAGCAGCGTTTTCATTGTTTGTCTCCTGCTGTCAATTAAAGGGTTTCAGATCGACACGCGCCATCATTGCGGCCAACTGAGGACGATCGGTAATGCCAACATTGCTTTGACTCACGGCCAACGCAGACACCGCCGTTGCCAAACGCAAAGTATGTTCACTGGACTCACGCATTAATAAGCCATAAATCAGTCCCCCAACCATGGAGTCACCTGCGCCTACCGTACTGACCACGTCACAGGCAGGCGGTTTTGCCAACCATGCCCCGGATGCATTTACCCACAAGGCGCCTTCCGCCCCCAGTGAGATCACCACATGCGCGATCCCCTGCTCACGCAGTGCGTGCGCGGCATCAACCACATCCGCCAGCGTGGGCAATTTACGCCCCGCCCAGATTTCCAACTCGCGACGGTTGGGTTTCACCAGCCAGGGGGCCGCTTTCAACCCCGCCACCAGCGCCTCGCGGCTACTGTCAAAAATGATGCAGGGACAATGACTGCGCAAACGCGACATCCAGTCAGTGAACGCATCAGGATCGACCCCAGCCGACAGACTGCCGCTGACCGCAACCATGTCAAACTGCCCCAGCCAACTCAGCGAGTCATTAACGAAACGCTGCCAATCTTGCGGTGTGACTTCAAACCCAGAAAAATTGAAATCGGTGACGTCACCCTCTTTTTCGGTCAATTTCACGTTGATACGTGTACGTCCCGGCACAACCTGGAAACGGTTGGCAATGCCCAGTTCACTGAACAATTGCTGGAAGCCATCCTGATTGTCTTTGCCCAAGAATCCACCTACAGTGACGTCAATCCCAAGATCCTTCAATACCTTGGCAACGTTGATGCCTTTGCCAGCGGCATGCAGACCCGCGGTCTGAACCAGATTCACTTCGCCCCGCTCAATTTCCGGGCAATAGCCAACCAGATCATATGCCGGATTCAAGGTAATGGTGGCTACTCGCCTGCTCATGCCGCCCCCTCGCCCAAACCAGAATTAATCGCGTCGCCAATGGCGGCCAATGCTTGCTCCGCATCATCGCCGCTCGCGGTAAACCGGAGTTTATGACCTTTCTTCACACCCAACGCGACCACTTTCATCAGGCTGCGACCGTTAGCCGGTTTTCCGGTACCATCCAGATTGGTGACGGTAATGTCGCTGCTAAACTGCTTGATCACGCTCACCAGCACTGTCCCCGGACGCGCATGCAAACCATGCTCGTTGCGGATGGTAAACTCGGCCGTCAGCACTTCGCTCTCTTCCGGCACTTCACTGGTCATCAACGCCAGCAACGTGGCGGCATCGGCTTTCAGCAAGCGTTCAGCTTTTTGCGTAGTTAATAGTTTGGTCAGGTAATCAATGGGTGCATAGGCTTGATCGTCCGCAGCGGATACCGTTACGAGCAATGCGACGGAATTGCCATCGACACTGAAAGGCGCTGCCGGACGGGCAATCGCGGCGGCGCTGCTGAGGTTGCCTTCGGCACTGTCGCTAAACCAAATCCCCTGCCCCAGATTCAGCGGTTTATTACTCACCGCCGCGCTGACGAAACTGGCATCAGCCGCGCCAATCTGTTGCAGACGCCCGGCGTTCAGCGCCTGGGGCGTCAACAAGTTATCCGTTGCCACATCCAATGAAATCAGCGAAGTGTCGAGACGGAACTCGGCCAGTTGCTGCTCGCCCATCAGCAGGCTGCGCAATTCTTCCGCCGAATCGGTGCTTGCTAAACGAGCGGCGACGCGATCATCGCTAAGCACATGCGTAAGCTGACGCAACAGCGCCAGGTGCTCATCAGAGCGCGCGGCAATCCCCAGCACCACGTAAGCGGTCTGGTCTTCGCCCCAGGCAATGCCCTGCGGGAACTGAAAAACCTGTACGCCGGTTTTCAATACCAAATCGCGGGTATCGGTGGTGCCGTGAGGGATCGCGATACCGCTTCCCAAATAAGTGGACGTCTGCTGTTCGCGCTGCAACATGCCATCGACATACGCTGCGCTGACGCATCCGGCCTCGGTCAGCGCTGAAGCAACAAGCTGTATGGCTTCCTGCTTACTGCTGGCCGTCGCGCCCAAATGAATATCTTGCTGTGACAACTGGAACATGGTTCTCCTCTCCCGCCAAAACCTGAATCGTTTCAGCTTTTATGAGAAAAAAGTAACGACTTGGATGATCATTTCAACAAAAACATCGCTGAAACGTTTCACTGATTTTGTTTCCATTACGTCGTTAATGCAAGCGTTCCGCACCATTTACGTAACGAATTTATGATATCACGCACATTTTAACCGCCATCGCAGGCGGTTGTGCAATAAAACAAAATCTGTGGCTGAAGCGGTGCTGAAGAAAAACCACAAACTGATTTTCTGTTTTTGAGGAAAACGACGTAATATGGTGTATCCGATTTTATCCTCTGTCTGTTTTTCATACGCAATCAACTTATGTACACACCTGTTGACACCCCCCGGCGTCATCTTGATTTGACGTCGTCCGCATTTTTAGTCATCGCATTCTTGAGCGGAATCGCCGGAGCATTACAACTCCCCACGCTCAGCCTTTTCCTGTTGAACGAAGTGCAGGTGCGGCCTTTTCTGGTCGGTATGTTCTATACCGGCAGCGCCGTCATCGGCATCGTCGTCAGCCAGTTACTGGCGACGTATTCAGATCGCCGCGGCGATCGCAAGACACTGATTTTTCAATGCTGCATATTGGGAGCATTGGCCTGTCTGCTCTTCGCCTGGAACCGCAATTACTTTATTCTACTGTTTGTGGGTGTGCTGCTCAGCAGCTTTGGTTCAACCGCCAACCCGCAACTATTTGCACTGGCGCGCGAACATACGGATCGAACCGGACGTGAAGCGGCGATGTTCAGTTCAATTCTGCGGGCACAGATCTCCTTGTCGTGGGTAGTTGGCCCACCGATAGCGTTTGCGTTGGCGCTGGGATTCGGCTTTACCTCAATGTATCTCACGGCAGCCATGGTTTTTGTGCTTTGCGGCATTCTGGTCAAACTGTTCCTGCCTTCCATGCCGAAAGTTATGGTGAAAACCAGCGCCACGCTTGAATCCCCACGCAGTAATCGCCGGGATACTCTGCTGCTGTTTGCCGCCTGTACGATGATGTGGACTTGCAACGGCATTTACCTTATCAATATGCCGCTATATCTGGTACATGAGCTTCAACTGCCGGAAAAACTGGCTGGCATCATGATGGGCACGGCTGCCGGACTGGAAATTCCCGCAATGTTGATCGCGGGGTACGTCGCCAGTCGCTTTGGCAAACGCTTTCTCATGCGGCTGGCAATTTGCGCGGGCATGCTGTTTTATGTCGGTTTGCTATCACTCGACAGCGAAATAGCCTTGCTGACATTGCAGATGCTGAACGCCATCTTCATCGGTATTCTGGCAGGGATTGGCATGCTGTACTTTCAGGATTTGATGCCAGGTCAGGCTGGCGCGGCCACCACGCTGTTCACGAATACCACTCGCGTAGGATGGATTATTTCAGGATCGCTGGCTGGACTGGTGGCGGAAATCTGGAGTTATCACGCCGTATTTTTTATCGCGCTGATAATGATCCTGGGATCGGGTTATTGCATGTGGCGAATCAAAGACGTCTAGCAACGTAAAAAACGCCCCACATCAAGGGGCTGTATCCGTTTCAAGTTGAATCAGATAAATCAGCGCCTCATTACGATGACTGAAGCACATATCCGCTCGCGCCTGTAACTCTGAGCAGACCGCCGGACGCAGGGGAGAATAAAACAGCCTGCAGCGCATATCGGCCGCCAGATGGAGACACCGCGTATTCGCGGGTTTACCGTTTGGCATGCCGGGTAACGGGCTGGATATGGAAGGCGCGATACAGCAGGCGCCGCAATCGGGGCGACAGTCCATCAGCAATCACTCCGGTGGGCTGACTGAAATAAGGAAGTGGCGCCACCTTAACAGCCCGTCTGATAAACACCAATGCTTAATTCCCAACGCATCCGATAATTCCCGCTTGCCTGAATCCGGTGGCGCGAGTAACGTGTCGCCACAAAAATCTCACTCCTTTTTAATCAGGTAATCTTTATGGCAAGAGCGAATGAAATTAAACGCGGTATGGTCGTGAACTATAACGGCAAGCTGCTATTGGTGAAGGATGTCGATATCCAGAGCCCAAGCGCCCGCGGCGCCAGTACGCTGTATAAAATGCGTTTTTCGGACGTCCGTACCAGGCTGAAAGTTGAAGAGCGTTTTAAAGGCGACGATATTCTCGACACCATCTCCTTAACGCGCCGGACGGTCACCTTCTCTTATATTGATGGCGACGAATACGTCTTTATGGATGATGAAGACTACACGCCATACAACTTCAAAAAAGATCAGATCGAAGAAGAGTTGCTGTTCATTCCTGAAGGCGGCATGCCCGGTATTCAGGTTCTGTCCTGGGATGGCGAAATCATTGCGCTGGAATTGCCGCAAACCGTGGACATGGAAATTATCGACACCGCCCCCGGCATCAAAGGCGCCTCCGCCAGCGCTCGTAACAAACCGGCCACAATGAGCACCGGGCTGACTATTCAGGTGCCGGAATATTTGAGCGCAGGTGAAAAAATCCGCATTCATATTCCTGAACGTCGTTACATGGGGCGCGCGGAATAAACAGCCGCGCCGCAACACCGCTGCTATCTGGCGGTGTTGCGCTAATTAATGTCTGCGCCTATCCCCGGTATCGGTTTATTATCCGTTTACGCTTTTGTTTGGGAGTTCATGTTGCTCACTCACGTTAATCTCATCACCGGCTTTCTGGGAAGCGGCAAAACCACTACCATCGGTCACCTGTTATCACAAAAGCCCGAAGATGAAGTCTGGGCGGTGCTGGTTAATGAATTTGGTGAAATCGGCATTGATGGCGCGTTGCTGAGTGAAAGCGGCGCATTCGTAAAGGAAATTCCCGGCGGCTGCCTGTGCTGTGTGAATGGCCTGCCCATGCAAGTTGGCCTGAACATGTTGTTGCAGCAGAAAAAACCGCATCGCCTGTTGATTGAACCCACCGGCCTCGGCCATCCCAAACAAATTCTCGCCTTGCTCACCGGAGAAAGCTATCAACCCTGGCTGACATTACAGACGACGCTGTGTCTGCTGGATGCACGTCAACTAAGTGACGCCCGATATACCGGAAACGAAAACTTCCGCGATCAGTTGGCCGCCGCCGATATCATCGTCGCTAATAAGCAGGAAACCTATCGGGAGGCGGATATCGCCGCCCTGCAACAATGGCGGCAAACGAACGGCGACGGACGGCAGATCGTCACGGCCAGTCAAGGGCAAATAGCGTCAACATTGCTCGATTGGCCGCGTCAACGTCGTGGCGAACTGCCTGACAGCGCGCACCATCATGCCCACAAACCGATTCGGGGGCTGGCGGCGTTGCGACTCCCCGGCGGAAGTTCCTGGCGTCGCGCCCTGAACCAGGGACAAGGGCATTACGCCTGCGGCTGGATTTTCTCGACAGAAACCATCTTTGAAACCGCCGCCCTGCTTGACTGGGTACGGCTGGCGCCAGTCCGTCGCGTGAAAGGCGTGATGCGCATCAAGGAAGGGACGTTGATTGTCAATCGTCAGGGACACGACCTGAATATTGAAACCAGACCCATCCCACCACTCGATAGCCGCATTGAAGTGATTAACGACACCCCCGCCGAATGGAACACGTTGCAGGCTGATTTGTTAAAGGCACGTTTAACTATCATCGAGTAAGTACAGGAATCATCCGGCTTTATATTGCGTGCGCCATTTGCCGTCAACGCTTCTCCGACACATTTCCTCAATAAAAACCCAGGCATTTAAGCGTTTTCCATATCGCCTTTTTTTGCGGATTACATCATTAGATCTTATAAATAAAATGCTTAAAACTTCTCGCAATCTGTTTATTGTTACGGTAGTCTCAACAAAGTTTGCTTTTTCCCGCTTAATGAGCTAGCGATTGGATAATAAATAGTGTGCTTTCTTCCACACTTTCACTGCACAACCGTTGGCGAAAAAGTGACTCTGTTTTAATCTGACTCTCGTTTTGTTTGGCATTTATTGCATAACGATAAGTATCGTTAAGGACTTCAAGGGAACATAACAATAATGGTCAAGTCTCAACCGATCCTGAGATATATCTGGCGGGCGCTGCCTGCTGTTGCGATAGCGATGACGCATTCCGCATGTAGTAGTAATAGTAATAATGCTCTCAATCAGAACGATCAAACCGAGATGCGTGTAGTTAATGACAAAGAAAGTCTTTCACTACAAGCCTCTCAGGATGAATTTGAGGCGATGGTGCGTAATGTGGATATCAAATCCAAATTACTTGACCAGTATGCCAGCTGGAAAGGCGTTCGTTACCGCTTAGGTGGCGACAGCCGACGTGGTATTGATTGTTCTGCCTTCGTTCAGCGCACTTTCCGCGAACAGTTTGATATGGATTTACCGCGTTCAACGTATGAACAACAGGAAGTTGGTCAAAAGATCCAACGAACCAAACTGCGTCCCGGTGATCTGGTTTTGTTCCGCGCGGGTTCAACCGGTCGCCATATCGGTATTTACATCGGTAATAATCAATTTGTTCATGCCTCGACCAGCAGCGGCGTCATGATTTCCAATATGGGTGATACTTATTGGAACAAGCGTTACCACGAAGCGCGTCGTGTGCTAAGTAAGGGAACCAACAGCTAACCGACTTACTTTCCTGAATATGCTTTAAAATGAATACCAAACGAGATGATAAGAGCGCTGCTTAGTGGTAAGCGGCGTTTTTTTATGGCGGTTTCGCCCTCCCACAATTATGGTAGGTTTCCCGGCCTGTTTCGTGGTAAAAAGAAAAAATAAGGTTTGTTAAGAGTAATGCTAATTATTTCAAGAACTTTATGCCGAAAGAAATCATGATGGCACGCGACGCCTGCATGCAGGCAACTGACGTCAGAACGCAGGAGATTACCGTTAAGATGTTGAAACGCGTCATTACTGCTGTATTGCTTTATGCCGTGCATCTGGGAGGTTATGCCGACACCGTCGAGCAGAGCAGTGCCTTTGCATTGTTGGGCGAACCTAAATACCGTGCGGTCTTCCACCATTTTGACTACGTCAACCCTGATGCGCCGAAAGGCGGCAGTATCACGCTCAGTGCGCTCGGCACATTCGATAATTTCAACCGTTACGCGCTGCGCGGGGTCGCTGCCGCCCGAACAGAGCGCCTTTACGATTCGCTGTTTACCACCTCCGACGATGAACCTGGCAGCTATTATCCGTTGGTGGCGCTGACGTCCCGCCATTCCCCTGATTTTAGTTGGGTTGAAATCGACATGAATCCGCGAGCGCATTTTCATGATGGCTCACCGATGACCGCAGCCGATGTCGCGTTCACCTACAACATGTTTATGACGCAAGGCGTACCGCAGTTTCGTCTCTATTTTAAAGGCGCTATCGCCATCGCCGTCGCTCCGCTTACCGTGCGTTTTGAGTTCCCGCAACCGGATAAAAACCGCATGTTCAGCCTGCTTACGCTGCCCATCATGCCGGAGAAATTTTGGAAGAATCACAATCTGGCCGAACCGTTAGCCTATCCTCCCCCCGCCAGCGGCCCTTACCGAGTCACCGCCTATCGCACCGGACAATATGTGACCTACTCGCGCGTGCAGGATTACTGGGGGGCTGACCTGCCGGTCAATAAAGGCCAGTACAATTTCGATAAGATACGCTACGACTACTACCTGGATGACAGCGTCGCGTTGGAAGCCTTCCGCGCCGGGGCATTCGATCTGCGCATAGAAAGCTCGCCCAAACATTGGGCGACACAATATAAAGGCGGTAATTTCACCCGCGGCTATATCATCAAGCGGGATCAGGAAAATCAGTCTGCTCAGAATACCCGCTGGCTGGCATTCAATATTCAGCGTCCGCTATTCAGCGATCGCCGGGTGCGCCAGGCGCTGACGTTGGCGTTTGATTTTAACTGGATGAATAAGGCGCTGTTTTACAACGCCTACCAGCACGCCGATAGTTACTTTCAAAATACCGAATATGCCGCTCAGGGTAAACCAAGCCCGGAGGAGTTGGTCTGGCTGACGCCGCTAAAAGATAAGGTGCCGCCGGAAGTGTTCGGTCCGCGCTATCAGCCGCCTTCATCCGATGGCAACGGTTATGATCGTGAACACTGGCTAACCGCGTTGAAATTGCTGGAAGAGGCAGGTTGGGTGCTGAAAGATCAGAAGCTGGTTAACCGCCAGACCGGAAAGCCGTTTACCTTTGAACTACTGCTGCCGAGCGCCGCGAATTCCCTGTATGTGTTGCCTTTTCAGCACAACCTGAAAAAGCTGGGCATAACGATGAACATCAGGAATATCGACAGCGCCCAGTTTAACAGCCGATTACGCAACCGTGATTTTGATATGACGGCGACGCTGTACCAGGCGCTTCTCTACCCCACCGACGATCTGCAAATGCGTTGGCACTCGCAATATATTGATTCCACCTACAATACGTCCGGCGTGCGCGATCCCGCTATCGATTCGCTAATTGACGAGATTACCCGGCATCAGGGGCAAAAGGCGCCGTTATTGTCGTTGGGCCGCGCGCTGGACCGGGTACTGACCTGGAATCAGTTTATGATCCCGATGTGGTATTCCAATCATGACCGTTTCGCCTATTGGAACAAGTTTGCCATGCCAGCGATCCCCCCGGCCTATTCCCTTGGGTTCGATAGCTGGTGGTACGATGTTAAACAGGCGGCTACGCTGCCGGCAGAGCGACGTTAAGGAGTCGATGTGGGAACTTACCTGTTACGCCGCCTGTTGCTGGTGATCCCAACATTATGGGCGATTATCACCATCAACTTCTTTATTGTACAAGTCGCGCCAGGCGGCCCGGTTGATCAGGCCATCGCCGCCATAGAGATGGGCCAGGGCAGCGGCTTCACCGCCAGCGGCGGCGGCATGGATGCCGGACTTGCTCGCTCTGGCGGCGGCGCGCCAAACATTGAGAACACCTACCGCGGTTCGCGCGGCCTTGACCCGGAAGTCATTGAGGAAATTACCCAGCGTTACGGCTTTGATAAACCGATCCATGAACGTTATTTCAAGCTGTTGTGGGATTATGTGCGGTTTGATTTCGGCGACAGTTTATTTCGAGGATCATCGGTCATGCAACTTATCAAGGAAAGCATGCCGGTTTCGATGACGCTGGGGTTATGGAGCACCTTGATTGCTTATCTGGTTTCCATTCCGCTGGGCATCAAAAAAGCCGTCAAAAACGGCACGCCGTTTGATACCTGGAGCAGTACGCTGATTATTATCGGCTATGCGATCCCGGCGTTTTTGTTCGCCATCCTGCTGATTGTGCTATTCGCCGGCGGCAGTTATCTGGACTGGTTCCCGCTACGCGGCCTGGTATCCAGCAATTTTGATACGTTGCCCTGGTACGGCAAAATCACCGATTATCTTTGGCATATTACCCTGCCGGTATTGGCATCGGTGATTGGCGGCTTCGCCACGCTGACCATGCTGACCAAAAACTCATTTATGGACGAAATCCGTAAGCAATATGTGGTGACCGCCCGCGCCAAGGGCCTGGATGAAAAGAGCATTCTTTACCGTCATGTTTTCCGTAATGCGATGTTGCTGGTGATCGCCGGGTTCCCGGCCACCTTTATCAGTATGTTTTTTACCGGTTCGCTGTTGATTGAAGTGATGTTTTCGCTGAACGGTCTTGGCTTATTGGGTTATGACGCCACGCTGCAACGCGATTACCCGGTGATGTTCGGTACGCTGTATATTTTTACGCTGATCGGCCTGTTATTGAACATTATCAGCGATATAACTTATACGCTGGTAGATCCGCGTATTGATTTTGAGGGACGCCAATGAGCCGATTAAGCCCCATTAATCAGGCGCGCTGGGCGCGTTTTAAAAGTAACCGCCGCGGATACTGGTCGCTGTGGATTTTTCTGACGCTCTTCGTCATAACCTTATTCTCAGAACTGATCGCCAATGATAAACCGTTGCTGGTGAAATACGACGGGCGATTCTATACGCCGGTTATGGTCGATTACAGCGAAACCACCTTTGGCGGCCAGTTCGCCACCATCGCCGACTTCCGCGATCCTTACCTCACACAACGAATTGAAGATCACGGTTGGGCGATATGGCCGCCTATCCGCTACAGCTACGACACCATCAACTATGCCACACCCGTATCGTTCCCTTCGCCACCATCATGGCAAAACCTGCTGGGTACGGACAGCCAGGGAAAAGATGTGGTGGCGCAAGTGTTATACGGCTTCCGTATCTCACTGTTGTTCGGGCTGGCGCTTACCTCCCTTTCCAGTCTGATTGGGATTACTGTCGGCGCGACACAGGGATATTACGGCGGACAACTGGATTTGTGGGGACAGCGCTTTATTGAAGTCTGGTCCGGCATGCCGACCCTGTTTCTAATCATCCTGCTTTCCAGCGTGATTCAACCGGATTTCTGGTGGTTGCTGGGGATAACCGTCCTGTTCGGCTGGATGAGTCTGGTGGGCGTGGTGCGCGCGGAATTTCTGCGCACCCGCAACTTTGACTATATCCGCGCGGCCCAGGCAATGGGCGTCAGCGACCGGGTCATTATGTACCGCTGCATGCTGCCGAATGCCATGGTCGCCACACTGACCTATCTGCCTTTTATTCTGTGCGGATCAATCACCACGCTGACTTCACTGGATTTTCTCGGATTCGGCCTGCCGATGGGTTCGCCTTCGTTAGGTACACTGCTGCTGGAGGGTAAAAACAACCTTCAGGCCCCCTGGCTGGGCATTACCGTATTTATGGTGCTATCCATTGTGCTGTCTTTACTCATTTTTATCGGCGAAGCGGTGCGCGACGCCTTTGATCCCAGCAAGGCGCATTAATATGTCCGGTTCACCTTTATTACAGATTGATAATCTCCGTATTGCGTTTCGCAGCGGGCAGCAAACGCAGCGCGTCGTCGACCAACTCTCGCTGGCGGTCAACGCGGGTGAGACACTGGCGTTGGTGGGCGAGTCAGGTTCGGGAAAAAGCGTGACCGCGCTCTCCATTCTCAGGCTGCTGCCTTCCCCGCCGGTCATCTATCAGCAAGGCGACATCCGCTTTGCCGGACAATCGCTGCTGCACGCGGATGAAAAAACGCTGCGTCAGATCCGGGGAAATCGCATCGCCATGATTTTTCAGGAACCGATGATATCCCTCAATCCGTTACAGAGCATTGAAAAACAGCTAACCGAAGTGCTGTCCCTGCACCGTGGCATGCGCAATGAGGCGGCCCGTAGTGAAGTCGTCGCTTGTCTGGATCGCGTGGGCATTCGGCAGGCCAAAAGTCGTTTAAGCGACTTTCCCCACCAGCTTTCCGGCGGCGAACGCCAGCGTGTGATGATCGCCATGGCCTTGCTAACACAGCCTGACCTGCTGATTGCCGATGAACCGACGACCGCGCTGGATGTCACCGTACAGGCGCAGATTCTGAAATTGCTCAACGAACTCAAGCAGGAACTGGGAATGAGTCTGCTGTTCATCACCCATAATCTGAATATTGTTCGGCAATTGGCGGATAACGTTGCGGTAATGAAATCGGGCCAATGTGTGGAGCGCAATACCTGCCGGGAGTTGTTCAATGCGCCGCAACATGCCTATACCCGACAGTTGCTGGACGCCGAGCCCGCTGGTGAACCACAAGCCCTTGAGGATGGTCTTGAACCTATTTTGCGCGTCGAGCGGTTACGCGTCGCCTTCCCGATCAAGAAAGGGTTGTTACGCCGCACGGTGGCAGAAAAACAGGTGGTCAATGATATCAACTTCACCCTGCGACGCGGTGAAAGTATCGGACTGGTCGGCGAATCGGGTTCCGGGAAAAGCACCACCGGATTGGCGTTGCTGCGCTTGCTCCGCGCCAAAGGCGCGATCTGGTTCGATGGTCAACCACTGCATGAATTTTCCCGTAAGCAGATGTTGCCTTTCCGCCGCCGCATTCAGGTTGTTTTCCAGGACCCCAATTCGGCGTTGAATCCGCGCCTGAACGCCGAGCAGATTATTGCCGAAGGGTTGACCGTTCATCAGAAACTGAGCAAGGAAGAGCGGGAACAACGCGTTATTGCGGCCATGAAGGAAGTCGGATTGGATCCTGATACACGTCATCGCTACCCCGCCGAGTTTTCTGGCGGTCAGCGTCAGCGTATCGCTATTGCCCGCGCACTGATCCTGCAACCCGAACTCCTGATCCTGGATGAACCCACCTCATCACTCGATAGAACCGTACAAGCGCAGATTCTGGCGTTGTTGCAGTCATTGCAACAAAAGCACCAACTCGCTTATCTGTTTATCAGCCACGATCTTCAGGTGGTGCGGGCGCTCTGCCATCAGGTCATTGTGCTAAGGCAAGGTGAAGTAGTAGAGCAAGGCGAATGCAGACAGGTGTTCAACCACCCGGAAAAAGACTATACGCGGGAACTGTTACAGCTTTCGGCCCGATAACGGGTAATATCAGCGCAAGCGGCGCCGCATTTGAAGAGCAGGAGAAACAACCGGCAGCAACATCATATAACGGACGTTGCCGTTAAAACGGATATTGCGCGCTGACGGATTCCGCAATCGCCACGCCGACATTTTTCAAACGGCACATTGCCGTGCTTTCATCATTGCGGTGTAAAAACAGGCATGGCTCGCCATCCCATTCCAGCACAGCGGATTCAACCTGAATTTCATCCAGCGATTGATGCAGCTGGCGCATGATTTTCCATGCCACCTCTGCGTCATGGCTCAATAATTTAAAACCAATCAGGTTATTGTCTTCTTCTCTGCCGCTTAACGGGATCGGTTCAACTTTGACGCCGGCAAAACCCGATAACCATCGATAACTTTGCGGCAAACGATGAACAACCGAAAGTTGGAAACTATCCACGACTGTTTTTCCTCAGGTTTGGTTTTACTTCAAATTCACAAATCAATAACATTTTCATCATGGTAACGTGACCATAAGGCCCTTCGCCACTTTTTTTATATACAAAAAAACAACATAAGTGATTTTAATCGACAGTGATAAGTATTGATTTGGTGATTGCAAGCGTTATTAATGACAGAACGATCACGAATTAATGCGTATTTCTGATTATATGTAACCTTTTCTCGTTAACATCTCAACTCTTTTTGGTGAAATTATTCACCAGTGATTCATATATTTTACATATTTAAAACAAATAGCCATTAACAATTAATCATCTGGTGCGGAGAGTGAAGGGGTGACTGAGAAGTTTAAGAGGCAGGCTGTCGCTACGGCAGCAGGCTAATGCCTGCTGTCTGTTCACCCGAATCAATTGCTACGGCTGGCGTAACGATAGAGCAGAAAGGCGATGAAGGAGCACAAGGCCATGGATAACACCATAGGCCATGCGCTGTCAAAGGACGCCACAGACAGCAGCATGGCGGTAATGGCGCCCAGACCGAAACGTATCGTCCCCGCCAGCGAAGCGGCCGTTCCCGCCATATGGGGAAAACCATCCAGAATAACCGCCATGGCATTGGAACTAATCATCGCGATACAGCCGACAAAGATGGAAACGCCAAGGACTAACGGCCAGAAACCCAAATCAAACAGACAGACCACCACCAGAAAAATGCCCATCGTAAATTGGATCAGCAAGCCGATGCGGAACATCGTCAGCGCGCCAAGGCGACGAACGTTGCGACTGTTGAATAACGTCATGATAAACAAAAATAAAATATTCAACGCGAAATAATAGCCAAAGTCCTGCGGTGATACGCCATACAGTTCGATATAAACAAACGGCCCGGCCGTAAGAAAGGAGAACATACCGCAGAATGACAGAGCACTGGCGATCATATAGCTGAACACGCGCTTATGACGAAAAAGCGCCACGAAATTGCTAATGGTGGTTCGTAGATGGAATTTCTGCCGCTTCTCCAGCGGCAACGTTTCTTTAATAAACAAGAAAACCAATATCACGGTCAAAAAAGCCGCCGCGGATATGGCCCAGAAAATAGAATGCCAGTTAAACCACAATAGCAACCAGCCACCCGCGATAGGCGCGATCAACGGCGCGACCGTCATCACCAGCACCACAAACGACATCATGCGGGAAAATTCATCCTTGGAAAACATATCGCGCATCAGGGCATTGATCACCACAGCCGACGCTGCCGCCGACAGACCATGCAGGAAACGCATCTGAATCAGTTGCTCCACGGACTGAGACAGCGCACAGGCAACCCCCGTTATAGCAAAAACCAGCGTTCCGTCGAGAATAACCGGTTTACGCCCCAGGCTATCGGCCATCGGCCCGTAAAACATCTGACCGATGGCGAATCCCAGCACATAGGTGCTGAGCGTCATCTGGACATGTCCGGCCGGCACGCCGAACTCTGCCGCTATCGTCGGCAACGCGGGCAAGTACATGTCGATGGCGAGCGGCGTGAGCATGGAAATCAAGCCGAGGATAAGAATCAACCCAAGATAAGAAGGTCGGTTTTGTTGCACTGAAAGTCGCTCCCGGTCAGGAAAATAATTACCGCCCGATACTCTCCACTTCCTGACGGCTCAGGGCCCGGAATTCTCCGGGTTCTAATGCGCTGTCAAGACTGATGCCGCCAATACGCTCGCGGTGTAACTGCACGACGCGATTACCCACCGCGGCAAACATTCTTTTGACCTGATGATAACGTCCTTCGCTGATGATCAAACGCACCTGATACTCGGTGATCTTCTCAAGCTGGGCCGGTTTGGTCAGGGTTTTCTCGCCGTGCAACTGCACGCCCGTGGTAAACTGGCTGGCAGTATCCGGGCTTAATGGATACTCAAGCGTCACTAAATAGGTTTTCTCACAATGATGTCTGGGCGAGGTAATTCGGTGCGACCACTGCCCGTCATCCGTCAGCAGCACCAGACCGGTGGTATCGATATCCAGACGCCCCGCGGCATGCAGTTTGTGTGCGACAGGCACATCCATGAAATACAAAATGGTGGGATGATCGGGATCGTCCGTCGAACACACATAACCTTGCGGCTTATTCAGCATAAAGTAACGCGGGCCGTGCTGCTGTTCCAACGGATTGCCATCAAACGCCACCTCATGTTCCGGCAACACTTTGAATGCGCCGCTTTTGACGATTTCGCCATCCACCGTGACACGCTGGGCGCGTAATTCGCGCGCGACCAGTGAACGGCTGATAGCCAGTTGCTGAGATAAAAACTTGTCCAATCGCATTAAAAATCAACTGCCTGTTTTGAGTCATGACGCTGATGCAGGTAACGTCCACGCCACCCGCGCCATGAAAATGAAGAATGGCGGCAGCATCGGCTGCCAGAATAGAACAGTATAACGAGGCTTTGCCCGACATCCTAGAATTCAACGGGCGCTATTGTTCGGTTTAAGGAAACCAGGTGATGCCGTTTACTCTGCGGCCATACCAGCGTGAGGCCGTCGCCGCTACGCTGGCGTATTTTCGTCGTCATAGCCAACCGGCCCTGATTGTGCTGCCCACCGGCGCCGGGAAAAGTCTCGTCATTGCTGAACTGGCGAGACTCGCACGTGGCCGCGTACTGGTATTGGCGCACGTAAAAGAACTGGTTGCGCAAAACTATGCCAAATACCGCGCCTGGGGATTGGAAGCGGATATTTTCGCCGCCGGCCTGCAACAGCGGCAAAGCCAGGGGAAAGTGGTATTCGGCAGCGTGCAGTCGGTGGCCCGTAATCTGCATCAGTTTGAGCAATCCTTCTCACTGCTGATTATCGATGAATGCCATCGCATCAGTGACGATGACGACAGCCAATATCAACAGATCATCCAACACCTGCAACAAACCAATCCCCAACTGCGGCTGTTGGGGCTGACCGCCACGCCCTACCGACTGGGGAAAGGCTGGATTTATCAATATCATTATCACGGCATGATCCGTGGCGATGAGCACTGCCTGTTCCGTGATTGTATCTATGAGCTACCGCTGCGCTACATGATCGAGCATGGATTTCTCGTTCCACCGCAACGATTGGATATGCCGGTGGTGCAATACGATTTCAGCAAACTGGTTGCACGCAACAATGGTTTATTCAGCGAAAACGATCTGAATCATGAACTGAAACGTCAGCAACGCGTTACGCCACATATTATCCGTCAGATTATCGACTATGCGCAGACGCGTTCAGGCGTGATGATTTTCGCCGCCACGGTCGAGCATGCCCGCGAGATCCATTCGCTCTTGCCAGACGCTCAGACCGCGTTGGTCAGCGCCGTCACCCCCGCCGCAGAACGCGATGCGCTGATCGCGGCATTTAAGCGGCAACAGTTACGTTATCTGGTGAATGTCGCGGTGCTGACCACCGGTTTCGACGCCCCGCATGTTGATCTGATCGCCATCCTGCGTCCAACGGAGTCGGTAAGCTTATACCAGCAGATTGTCGGACGCGGTTTACGCCTCTTTCCCGGTAAAACCGACTGCCTGATACTGGATTATGCCGGCAACCCACATGACCTTTACACGCCCGAAGTGGGCAACAGCAAACCCCATGCCGATAGCCAGCCGGTCCAGATCTTTTGCCCTCAATGTGGTTTTGCCAATCTATTCTGGGGAAAAATCGCGGCGGACGGCAGCGTGATCGAACACTATGGCCGCCGCTGTCAGGGATGGGAGACAGGAGAAAATGCGCAACGCATACAGTGCGATTACCGCTTCCGCTTTAAGGTGTGTCCGCATTGCGGCGCGGAGAACGATATCGCCGCCCGTCGTTGTCATCAGTGTGAAGAGGTGCTGGTCGACCCGGACGATATGCTGAAAGCTGCGCTGAAACTGAAAGATGCGCTGGTGCTGCGCTGTAGCGGAATGCAACTTGTCCCCGGACAGGATGCCAAGGGCGAATGGCTGAAAATTATCTATCATGATGAAGACGGCGCCGAGGTTAGCGAGCGGTTTCGTTTGCATACGCCAGCGCAACGTCACGTTTTTGAGAGTAACTTTTTGCGCATTCATCAGCGCGCGCCCGGTATTCCTATGCGCTGGCGGTCGGTGAACGACATTGTGACGCAACAGAGCCAGTTACGCCCCCCCGATTTTGTCGTTGCCCGCAAGCAGGGAAAATTCTGGCAACTGAGAGAAAAAATGTTCGACTATCAGGGTCGTTTTCGCCGCGCCAATGAACTGCGAGGGTAACAAATTCGCGGTTTTGTTTGCCCGGCAAGCCATATTCCGCTAGAATTCAGCCCGCTTTTGTACCGCAAAAGCAGAACAATCCAACTTGCTGCTGGGTCGCCTGTAGCAGGGTTACTTTCTTAAGTAGAGAAAAACATGATTACTATCAAAGCAGAAGCACGTAAAGAGCAGGGTAAGGGTGCGAGCCGCCGCCTGCGTACCGCTGGCAAATTCCCAGCCATCGTTTATGGTGGTTCAGAAGCGCCGGTTGCTATCGAATTGGATCATGACTCCGTTAAAAACCAGGAACTGAAACCCGGTTTCTACGGTGAAACCGTTATCCTGTCTATCGATGGCAAAGAAGTTCAGGTCAAAGTTCAGGCTGTACAGCGTCACGTATTCAAGCCAAAACTGACTCACATCGACTTCGTTCGCGTATAATCGCGCAGAAGTCAATCCGGGACGCCGGGAAGAACGCCGCTTTTGCGGCGTTTTTTTATCTTCTGCAAACCGGTTTCGCTTACTGATCACCGCCCGTCAGACGACGTTGTAACTGATCGCGCAGATTCGGCGGCGTGCCTTTTATGGTCAGCGTATCGGTGGTCGGGTCCCAGAAAATTCGCTCCCCCAGCAACAACGCATCAAAATTCAGGCTAATCCCCCCGCCGCTGCCGGCAAACTTGGTCAATTGACGCAAGGTACTGCGTTCAGCGGGAAAACGCTGCTCCAGTTCATAGCCTTGCTCCGTCGAAAACTGCTGGAAGGTTTTGTCGCCCAATGGCGGCAACGCCTGGGACAACGCAGACAATTCGATTTCTTCGCCCGACTGCAACTGCTCGTTGCAATAGCTGTAGACCTGTTGACGATAATTCTGACGTTCATTTTTATCCAACTGGGCATCATCACAATGCTCATCCACCGCTTTCAACAAACCGCGGTTTTGCGCCTTGGTATCCAGTCCTTCGGATGCCGCCAGAAAATCCATAAAGAAGTCAGCAACTTTCCGCCCTACCCGCCCTTTCAGGAAGGTCAGATATCGTGTCGATTCCGGGTTGGTTTCCCATTCGGTTAAATCGATGCGCGCCACAATATCCGCGTGGTTGATGTCCAGATAGTGGGTGCTGCTGATATCCAACTGTTTGTTGACCCGCATACTGTTGCAGCTATTAAGCACCGCGACCAGCAGATACTCCACCGCCAGATAACGGTACAGACAGAACAGCACGATCCCGCCTTCGGCAAACGGATATTTGGCCAGTTCATCACGCAACCGCCCGGTAGCCGCCCGCGTGAAATTCAGAAAGTCCTCGTCCCCTTTACGGCAGGCCCTGAGCGCGTCCGCCAATTCGCTGTGTTCATCAAACAGGCCGTAAGCTTTACTTTTGGCGCTATAAACGCGATGCAGTTCAGCCATCATTTCCTCTACCGTCGCATTGGTCGACAACAGGGAATCACGCAACACCATTTCCAGCGTTTGTTCGTCACGTTTAATTAGCTGATGCAGAGCGATCTGGTCGATATCCAGACTCATGATAAACTCTCCTTTTAACAAGGTGCGTATTCAAACACCGAAAGCGGCATGGCTGCAACTGAAAAGCCAAGCCTTACTCTGTTGCCAGCGCCCCAGCGACTAAAATGATAATTGATAAAAGTGCGGAAATGGATGAGTCGATACGGTAAGATATGCGACTTTAACAGCTTGAGATACGCCATTTTATGCCACAATCATCCCGCTATAGTGACGAACACGTTGAACAACTGCTTTCCGAGATGGTCAATGTTCTGGAAAAGCACCATGCTCCAACTGATCTTGCTTTGATGGTGCTGGGTAATATGGTGACCAACCTGATCAATACCAGCGTCGCACCGGCTCAACGTCAGGTTCTGGCTCGTTCTTTCGCCGAAGCATTACAAGCTTCGATTAAAAAAGCAGATAAAACTCACTGATTTTTGACCAACTTATGGTAACCAACCGTCAGCGCTACCGCGAAAAAGTCTCCCAGATGATCAGTTGGGGACACTGGTTCGCCTTATTCAATATTTTGCTCAGTCTGGGGCTGGGTAGTCGCTATCTGTTTGTTATCGAGTGGCCTTCCTCGCTGTTCGGCCGCATCTATGCTTTGGTAAGCTGGCTGGGGCATTTCAGCTTTATCGGTTTCGCCGCTTACCTGCTGGTTATTTTTCCCCTGACTTTTATTGTCATGTCGCAGCGTCTGCTGCGATTTGTTTCTGCTGCGCTGGCCACCGCCGGACTGACACTGCTTTTGGTCGATATTGAGGTTTTCACCCGTTTCCATCTGCACCTTAATTCCACGGTTTGGGAACTGGTGGTTAATCCAGATCAAAGCGAACTGGCGCGTGACTGGCAATTGATGTTTATCGGCATTCCGCTGATTTTCATGGTGGAAATGCTGTTTGGCACCTGGTGCTGGCAAAAGCTGCGTAGCCTGAACCGTCGCCGCTTTGGAAAACCGCTGGCGGCCGTGTTTATGTCGGCGTTCCTCGCCTCACACCTGATGTACATCTGGGCTGATGCCAATTTCTATCGTCCGATTACTATGCAGCGCGCCAACCTGCCGCTCTCTTATCCGATGACCGCCCGCCGTTTTCTGGAAAAACATGGCTTGCTGGATGCGAAGGAATACCAACGCCGCCTATCCCAACAAGGCAATCCTGAAGCGATGACCGTGGAATACCCGCTCAATGAAATTACGTTTCGTGACAGCGGCAGTGGTTATAACTTGCTTATGGTTGTTATTGATAACGCGCGGATTAACGGTATACCTAGCGACATGCCCAATCTGTCGAGCTTCGCCGAACAAAATATTCGCTTCAGCAATCATTATGATTCAGGAATACAATCCAATGCCGGGTTGTTTAACCTCTTTTATGGTATCTCCACCACCTATCTGGACGGAGTGTTAAATGCTCGTAAGCCTTCAGCGCTGATGACCGCGCTGAGCCGGCAGGGTTACCAGTTTGGTCTGTTCTCCGCCAATGGTTTCAACAATGTGCTTTATCGCCAGGCACTGCTGTCCGATTTCTCCCTGCCTGCGCCGCAACAACAGAGCGATGACGCCATTACCACACAATGGCAAGACTGGTTAAGCCGTAATAACAACGCGGCGCCCTGGTTCTCTTATATTGAACTGAATAGCAGCACGTTATCCGCGGCGCAATCGCGGCGCGGCCAGGCAAATAATCAGGATATTGACCAGCAGATTGGCAAAATTATCGGTGCATTGCAGACACACAATCAACTGGAAAAAACGGTTATTGTGGTTACCACTACCCAAAACGACCATCCTGACGATGACAAGAAAAATATCTTCCGTCGCGCACAATGGCAAATACCACTGATTGTTCACTGGCCGAACACGCCTGCTCAAACGATTACCAAAATGACAGACCATAAAGACGTCATGGCTACGTTGATGCAACGTCTATTACACGTTAAAAACGCCACCGATGATTACTCTCAGGGCGAAGACCTGTTTGCCGCCCAACGACGCAACAACTGGCTGGCAAATGGCAACGGCGGCGCACTCATGATCACCACGCCGGAAAAAATCATCGTGCTGGAAAATAATGGTGATTATCGTGCTTATAATCAGGATGGCGAAAAACTGGACGATGAAAAGCCACAACTTAACCTGCTCCTTCAGGTACTGACGAGCGAAAGACGCTTTATTGCGAACTAACTGCCTAAATCTAAAGCAGTCGTTCGGTATAGCGCTTGCAATCAGGGAAAGAAAAGGTAGTATAAGCGCCCATAGCATCGGCACGTAGCGCAGCCTGGTAGCGCACTGTCATGGGGTGTCAGGGGTCGGAGGTTCAAATCCTCTCGTGCCGACCAAATATATATTCGGTAAGTATCGTTTACTACCGGAAACCCCACGAAAACCCGCATTCTCACTGAGTTTGCGGGTTTTTTGTTGCCTGTTATCTATCGGCATACCGCGTTTACAGCCGGAAAGTTTAGTTATACGCTTAGTTATACCGCCCCATATAACTACAAAAGCATATAACTACGATGGCTCGTATAACTACACCACTGACCAATACCGAGATCAAAGCCGCCAAACCTGCCGAGAAGGAATACACGCTACAGGACGGGGATAGGTTGTATCTGCTGGTGAAACCGAGCGGTTCTAAAATCTGGCGTTTTAACTATTACCGCCCCGATACAAAGAAACGTGCATTAATCAGCTTTGGTTCATTCCCTGCGGTTTCTTTGGCAGAAGCCCGACAACGACGTGAAGTGGCAAAGGCGTTGATAAGTAAAGGCATCGACCCACAATTCCATCAGCAACAGCAGCGCGAACAAGAGCAAGCCATCAACCTAAACACGTTCGCCAAAGTCTCCGCTGACTGGTACGAAGTGAAAAAGTCTCAACCGCTGGCCGAGAACACCATTAAAGATATCTGGCGCTCGCTGGAAAAATACGTGTTCCCGTTCATCGGAACCCTACCGATCACCCAGCTTACCGCTCGCCACTTCATCACCGCATTAGAACCCATACAAGCCAGCGGTAAACTGGAAACCGTCAAACGAGTAAGTCAGCGAATCAACGAGGTGATGGATTATGCGGTTGACTCCGGACTGATTCCTGCTAACCCCGCAGCCAAGATCCGCAAAGCCTTTCAGGCGCCGGTGAAAACCCATATGCCGACCATTCGGCCAGAGGCATTACCTGACTTGATGAAAACGCTATCGGTCGCCAGCATTGAGTTACAGACCCGCTTATTGATTGAATGGCAGCTACTGACCGTTACCCGCCCTGCCGAAGCCGCTGAAACCCGCTGGAGCGAGATATACCTGACAGATAACACTTGGACGATCCCCGCTGGCCGCATGAAGATGCGCCGTGACCACATTATTCCCCTGCCCCCGCAGGCGTTAGCCATTCTGGACGCCATGAAGCCCATCAGCGGACACCGTGAATACCTGTTTCCATCTAGTAAAGATCCCAAGCAGCCGATGAACAGCCAAACCGCTAACGCCGCATTGCGCCGTATGGGTTACAAAGGCGTACTGGTATCCCACGGTCTACGCGCCATATTCAGTACCGCCGCCAATGAAGAAGGGTTCCCGCCAGATGTGATCGAAGCCGCTCTCGCCCACGTAGACACCAACGAAGTGCGCCGTGCCTATAACCGCTCCACTTATCTGGAACAGCGCAAGGTGCTGATGTGCTGGTGGGGTGACTTTGTAGAAACAGCCGCAACAGGAAAAGTGATGGCGTCGGAAGGAGCCAGAGGATTACGCATCGCCAATAGTTGATACTGTATTTATATACAGTTAATTATTGATTCCTGTTAGTTGCCCTCCTAAAATGTGGTTATCCGGTGAAAACAGGCAGAACCGAGAACCCCATACCTGAATGCTTTTCTCCGTCAACTGGCACAAGATTCACTGATAGGGAGCATCATGAAAAAGCTGTTTAAGCTCAAAGAGTGGTTAACATTAGAAGAAACCGCCCGCAGACTGACCACCAGCTTTCAGGAAGAAGTATCCATTGCAGACTGTCTTCAACTTGCACTTGATGGTCACATCATCATTTCAGCGCTATATAGAAAAAAATCGCTATGGTATGTGGGCTGAAAAAAAGAGCCCTCTTAGCAAAGATCTTTTAGCAGGGTTTAACAAATTCTTATTAGAGAAAGGAATGCTTAAGGAAAATCCTCATGTGTTGGATGATGCACTTGAGGCAATATCAAATAGGATGTCTATACGCATGTCTCGATATGGGGAAGTGTTTCGCCTTGAAACAGGCATCTATGACCTACCGATGATAGGGGCTGAAGTATTGGATGTTTTGCACCTTTGTTCTATTCACCAAGGAAGAGAGCCAGCAACCTTTATTAATCTGGGTGGACCATTTTTAATTGATGACGAACGATATATCAGCATAGTCGAACCTTTCATTGAGAAAGCTGTTGGATACAAAATGGATGACGCAGGAAAGCTAAGATTATTTGATGAAAAAAGAAAAGAATTCGTAACACCAGATAATTATCACTCATCGTTTTATCCCGCAGATGGATTACGTGATGTCGAATTTGTATTTCGTCGAGTAAATATTGAACAATTTGAAAAGCAGCAGTTGGATGAATATACCGACCTCGATCTGAATGAAAGCCTTTTCGTTATTGGCGCGATGATTGATGCGCTAAAAAACACATCGACTAAATCAAAAAGATGGACACAAGATAGCCTGAAGCAGGAAATAGTCGAGAATACGGAAAACATCAAAAATCGTACACTGGATAATTACTTTTCAGAAGCCAATAAATCTTATAAATCAAATTGTTAAATTCGCAGCGAAAATCGATTTTTCGTTGCGATGCCATTTCCCTCACTCTGTTATTGAATAGCCTCATCGACCGGATACGACCGGTCATTGATGAGGTATATCGCTATGAGCCTGTTAGATAGAAAAATCCTGTTAAAGAAAGAAGTGAAAGCCATTCTGCGCGTCAATTCTGACAGCAGTTTTCAGGAAATGATCAATGCCGGCGAATTCCCGAAAGGATTTCGGGTTGATCTGCGTCGGGTAGGCTGGTTTGAGGATGAAGTTAATGCCTGGCTGAATCAGCGCGTTGCCGAACGTGATCAGCAAACCGAAAACGCATAAGTCAAAACCTTCTTTTTTATTGTCGCGATAGCGGCATATCGGAATCAAAAAATATGATGATCCAAAAATCTGGCGCTGGCTGGAACGGGCATGGCTATGCCCAAAATCAGGGAATAGCCCTTTTTATACACAATAGCGAGTCTATTTCTATCACTCTGGAAAATGCGCAGCACTTAGCAAAACCAATACAAAACGTATTGACGCTGGCGGGGCATCTGGCTTATCGTTTCACCGTTGTCGCAAAATCGGCAACCAGGTTTGACAGCCTGAATGTACAAGCGGACGACCGCTTTAGTTTCATGCGGTTTTTTATGTCCGTAAACCATGTTATGCCCAAATTATGGTGGGGCGTAATGGGGGAGCCTCTGGGCTCGCCGGTTTCTTGTACGCCGGTCTGTCAACCCTGTTACGTCCCACCACCCCGATTGACAGCGGTGTGGTGGGGTTTTCAACCCCGTACAAGAGGCCGCCGCTATGGTTGCTACCCCTACCCCGTTTCACCCTAATTTCACCTTTCTCTTTCTGGCGGTCTACCGCACAGCGCCGCACGACAAACCGCAACGTAAAGCCATTATTGCCCCGGATGAGCTATCCGCTCGTCAGAATTTTGAGCCTGATTTCATTCTGTTCTTTGCTGACCGCCTTCCCGTTCAGGAGGTGCGCCATGTTTGATAACACGCCGCTGGAACTGGAAGAACTGATCGATCAGTGCCGTGCGTTGGCTTATGCCATCGTGGAGTTAAGGGAGCCGCAGGCGAAAGAGATCCTGATGTTCATTCTCGCCGAACGGCTTGATGCGCTCCACCGTGCGCAGGAGGACGAGTCCGCATGAGCAAAACGTTTATTCAAAACGTGCGGGCAAAAGCCAACGGCCATTGGGAAAAGATTTTGCAGCAGTTAGGCATCCCGACCAATCGGCAGGAAAGTGAATGCCCCAACTGTGGCGGGAATACCCGCTACCGTTTTGACGATAAAGAAGGCCGTGGCACCTATTTTTGTTCTCACTGCGGCGCAGGAACCGGGCTGGATTTGGTAATGAAAGTGAATAAGTGTGGCGCGAGGCAAGCAGCGGAACAAGTTGCTGAGATACTGGCGCTTCCGTTGCCGGTCGTTACGCCCGCCAGTGAGAAGCCTGATAATCGCACGATTACCGAACGAGTGAATTCGCTGGTGGCAAAAGCGGTATCCGGTCAATCTGATTATCTGCTGAATAAGGGGCTACAACGCCCCTCACTACTACTGGATGATGGTTCCCCCCCCTGTCAGGATAGATGGCACTCCCTACTGAAAATCTAATTGGGGGTAGTGGAGCCTGACATGAAACGTTATTCACCTGAACGTAAAGCTG
>NZ_QNRY01000040.1 GCF_003315515.1 Brenneria salicis ATCC 15712 = DSM 30166
CAGATTGTCTGATTCAATTGTTAAAGAGCAGTGCGTACTGGCCTTAGCCACTAACGCGAGGTGGCGTATATTACGCTTTCCTCTTTCAAAGTCAAGTGATTATTCCCCGACTTCCCACTCACCTCACAACCGCGCAAGCCGCTGTCGCCGGGTCAGTGGTGGCGCATTATAGGCACTTATCCGCCGCTGACAAGCGCTAAATGCAAAAAAAAATATCGTTCGATTAAAAATAAACCAAAAAAACATTTTGCGTATAATTTACATGCAAGAAACGTAGGTTATGCGCACAACTTCTACACAGAAAGGGAAAGATATCACCCTCTCTCCCTTTCTAGTCACCGCTTGTGGAATATCATCCTTGATGAGCAACAATCTCCTCATCTTCAACGTCGAGTGTTATTGCTTTTCCAGGGAGTAATTTCCCGGAAAGTATTTGCTGAGCCAATGGGTTTTCAATCAGTTGCTGTATTGCCCTTTTTAGCGGACGGGCGCCATAAACGGGATCGAAACCTATTTTACCCAGCAATTCCAACGCAGGCTCAGTAATCGTCACGTGGTATCCGCGCTCTTCAAGCCGTTTATATAAACGCTGCAACTGTATCTGAGCAATCGACATAATGTGCGCCTTTCCTAATGGATGGAACACCACGACTTCATCGATACGGTTGATAAACTCAGGACGGAAGCTGTGGCTGACAACCTCCAGCACCATGTCTCGCATCTCGGCATATCCGCGTTCACCAAAACGCTCCTGGATCAGATCGGACCCCAGATTTGAAGTCATGATGACCACAGTATTGCGAAAATCAACGGTACGGCCTTGTCCATCGGTCAATCGACCATCATCAAGCACTTGCAGCAAGATATTGAACACATCAGGATGCGCTTTTTCAATTTCATCCAGCAGGATCACCGAATAAGGACGACGACGAACGGCCTCTGTCAGATAGCCGCCTTCTTCATAGCCCACATATCCCGGCGGCGCCCCCACCAGACGCGAGACGGAATGTTTCTCCATAAATTCCGACATATCGATGCGCACCATGGCATCATCACTATCAAACAGGAATGAAGCCAATGCCTTGCACAGCTCGGTTTTACCAACGCCAGTCGGTCCAAGGAACAAGAAGGAACCGATAGGTCTATTGGGATCGGATAATCCGGCGCGACTACGGCGGATCGAATTCGATACCGCTTCAACGGCTTCATTCTGTCCGATAACGCGCTGGTGCAACTCCTGCTCCATTCGCAGCAGTTTTTCACGTTCACTTTCCAGCATTCTGGATACGGGGATCCCCGTCCAACGAGCGAGTACTTCTGCAATTTCGGCATCCGTCACTCGGTTACGCAACAAATGCATAGTCTTGCCCTCAAGCGAGGTCGCGGCAGCTAACTCCTTTTCCAGTTCAGGGATTTTGCCGTATTGCAGTTCCGACATTCGTCCCAAATCCCCCTGACGACGAGCTTGCTCAAGCGCGATTTTCGCTTGTTCCAAAGACGCCTTAATATTTTGCGTGCCAGTGAGTGATGCTTTTTCAGCTTTCCACTCTTCTTCCAGCTTGGAGTATTCACGTTCTTTTTGTTCAAGCTCGCAATTCAGTAGCTCCAGACGCTTCTGGCTGGCCTCATCAGATTCTTTCTTCAACGCCTGCTGCTCTAGTTTTAACTGGATAATCCGACGATCCAGGCGATCTAATGGTTCAGGCTTCGAGTCAATTTGAATACGGATACTGGAAGCGGCTTCATCGATCAGGTCAATCGCTTTATCCGGCAACTGACGATCGGCGATATAACGGTGCGACAACGTTGCGGCCGCGACAATCGCCGGGTCGGTGATCTGCACATGGTGATGCAGTTCATAACGTTCTTTAAGACCACGCAAAATTGCAATCGTGTCTTCTACCGTTGGCTCGGCAACAAACACTTTCTGAAACCGACGTTCCAGAGCGGCATCTTTTTCAATATATTGTCGATACTCATCCAGCGTTGTGGCGCCGACACAGTGCAATTCACCACGGGCCAAAGCCGGCTTAAGCATATTACCGGCGTCCATTGCGCCATCGGCTTTACCAGCCCCAACCATCGTATGAAGCTCGTCAATAAACAGTATGACGTTGCCTTCCTGTTTGGATAAATCATTAAGTACGCCTTTCAAGCGCTCTTCGAATTCGCCCCGATACTTGGCGCCCGCCACCAGCGAGCCCATATCCAACGACAACACGCGTTTGTTTTTCAATCCTTCAGGCACTTCGCCATTCACGATACGTTGCGCTAATCCTTCGACAATGGCGGTTTTACCTACACCTGGCTCACCAATCAGCACCGGGTTGTTTTTGGTCCGGCGTTGCAAAACCTGAATGGTGCGGCGAATTTCTTCATCGCGGCCAATAACCGGATCCAGCTTGCCTTGTTCAGCGCGTTCGGTGAGATCGATAGTGAATTTTTTCAATGCCTGACGTTGATCTTCCGCACCCTGATCATTCACTTGCTCGCCCCCTCTTACCTGCTCAATAGCTTTAGTCACGCTTTGCTGCGTCGCTCCGGCATTTTTCAACACATCACTTAACGTACTGTGTGATTCCAAAACCGCCAGCACAAAAAGTTCTGAGGAAATAAACGTATCTCCGCGCTTTTGCGCCAATTTATCGCATACATTTAAGGTACGAACCAATTCGCTGGACGGTTGGACATCACCGCCAGTCCCTTCAACTTGAGGTAAACGCGAGATTGCCTGATCGATTTCATTTTTCAATCGGGACAGATTGGCACCTGCCGCTGTCAACAACGGACTTACCGTACCGCCTTCCTGATTAAGCAATGCGCTCATCAGATGGAGTGGTTCAATAAATTGATGGTCGCGCCCGAGAGCTAGAGATTGGGCATCGGCGAGAGCAAGTTGAAATTTGTTGGTAAGACGATCCAGACGCATAACTCCTCCCATACACTGGTCAAAACTGCTACTGGAGATTAAATGAGGTCATCCCTCAATAATTTCAAGGTTATTTTGCCAGTAGTGATGAGGTTTAAATGTTACTTGCCATGGACCGTCTTAATTCAATAGGTTATATCAGCCAGATTAAACTTACCATACGGCCAGTCACGCCATCGCGTCGATATGAGAAAAATTTTTGTGGTTCGCTCACCGTACAAAAATTTCCGCCAAAAATTCGGGTCATGCCGCAGGCCTGCAAACGCTGTCGCGCGAGTTGATATATATCGGCATAAAACTTCTCTCCATGAGGCTTGAATGCAGATACGGCCAGCGCATCACGCTGGATAAACGCATCACGTACTTCCGGCCCGATTTCAAAGGCATCAGGCCCGATCGCGGGCCCTAGCCAGGCCATGATCCGTGACGGCTCAGCCTGAAAACCGGAAAGCGTTTCTTCCAGTACGCCTTCACTCAATCCGCGCCAACCAGCATGAACAGCGGCGACTTCATTACCGGCGATTGAGCAGAATAATACCGGCAGACAGTCAGCCGTCATTACCGCGCAAACCTGATCTTTATGATCGGTATAAGCGGCATCGCCGCGGACAGCAAGCGGCGGAGTATCACCGATCCGAATCACTTGCGTACCATGAACCTGCTCCAACCAGTGTGGCGCAGACGGCAATGCGGCCTCATCCACCAGAAGCTGCCGATTCCGCATCACTTTTTCGCAATCATCACCAACATGGTTTCCCAGATTCAGCGCATCATACGGAGGCAAGCTGATGCCGCCGAAACGGGTGGTGCTACATGCCCGGACATTTTCCGGTACAGGCCAGTCAGGATATATCAGCATGGTTTCATCACCAATCAAGTTGATCCTGGAACGCTTCGGTATCCGCTTTTAATGCATCGATCAGATCGACCATATCCTGCGGCAAAGGCGCATGCCATTCCATTTGTATCCCGCTCACCGGATGATACAAACGCAGCATGGTTGCATGCAGGGCCTGACGGTCGAAATTGCGCAACACAGAGATGAACGCATCCGATGCCCCTTTCGGCGGACGCGGGCGACCGCCATATAAAGGATCGCCGACTAACGGATGATTGATATGCGCCATATGTACACGAATCTGGTGAGTTCGTCCGGTTTCCAGCCGCAAGCGTAACCTTGTATGCGCCCGGAAATGTTCCATAATGCGATAGTGCGTTACCGCAGGTTTTCCCATCGGATGAACGGCCATGTGCGTCCGCTTGGTTGAATGGCGGGCTATCGATTCATCGACAGAACCACCCGCCGTCATATTGCCGATGGCGACGGCCTCATACTCACGTATAATGTCTCGCGCCTGTAATGATTCCACCAGATGCGTCTGCGCCGGTACCGTCTTCGCCACAACCATTAAGCCGGTTGTGTCCTTGTCGAGCCGGTGAACGATGCCAGCCCTGGGAACATCAATAATTTCAGGATAATAGTGTAGCAACGCATTTAATACCGTACCGTCTGGGTTCCCCGCGCCAGGGTGCACAACCAAATCACGGGGCTTATTAATCACGAGAATGTCCTGATCTTCATACACGATATCCAGGGCGATATCCTGTGCTTCCCAGCGTGCTTCTTCCTCAATCAGCGCATTAATTGCCACCCATTCGCCGCCCAATACTTTCTCTTTTGGCTTATTGATTACATTGCCGTTAATCTGTACCCGGTTCTCAAGAATCCACTCTTTTATACGAGATCGTGAATAATCAGGGAACAATTCGGCCAAAGCCTGATCTAAACGTTGTCCGAGTTGAGATTCGGCCACCGTTGCGGTGAGTTGTACTTGTTGTGCCATAGTTGCAGCTTCTTCGTTAACGTTGGGTTTTCACGGCGACGCCGTTTAAAATAATGTACTATTGTAGCTGGTCTAAATCGGGAGCTTAACGGACAGTCTCCCGGAATAACACTCTGAGGATAATCAAAACGTCATGACGCGTATGAAATATCTGGTGGCTGCCGCCACGTTGAGCCTGGCGCTGGCTGGTTGCTCCAGCAATTCCAAGGATGCGGTTCCTGACAGTCCGCCATCTGAACTCTATGCCAATGCGCAACAAAAACTGCAAGACGGCAACTTTAGGGCAGCTATCACACAGTTGGAAGCACTCGATAACCGCTATCCATTTGGCCCGTATTCACAGCAGGTTCAGTTGGATTTGATTTACGCTTATTACAAATCCGCCGAATTACCCCTGGCCCAGGCCTCGATCGATCGTTTCCTGCGGTTAAATCCTACACATCCAAGCGTTGATTATGTCTTGTACATGCGTGGCCTGACGGATATGGCCCTGGACGACAGCGCACTACAAGGTTTCTTTGGCGTTGATCGCTCCGATCGCGATCCCCAATATGCCCGCGCGGCTTTCCGCGACTTTAGCAAGCTGATTCTGGGTTACCCCAATAGTCAGTATGCAACCGACGCCAATAAACGTATGGTCTATCTGAAAGAACGTTTGGCCAAATATGAACTTTCCGTCGCGCAATACTACACGAAACGTAGCGCTTATGTGGCAGTAGTTAATCGCGTTGAGCAAATGCTGCGTGATTACCCAGACACCAAAGCGACAAAAGACGCCTTACCGCTGATGGAAAACGCCTATCGCGAGCTTCAGCTTGCTGCTCAGGCAGATAAGGTGGCTAAAATCATCGCGGCAAATCCTTCATAAGCGTGATCGACAGCAAACATATCAAACGGCGACTCAGGTTGCCGTTTTTTACAGGGGGAAACCGGTTCCAGGGAAGGAAGGGAAAGCAGAAAATTCATGGCTGACCACAGTACATCTTTTCGATAATGACATAGCCTATCTCCCCCCTCAAGCGCTTCCCATCAATTCCAGCGGACAGTTCACAAATCACGTTTTATTGACTTAATGTGACAAAAAAAGTGATCAAAATCACCATTTTTGTCGCAACTCGCGTTATGCTGAAATTATCCAAGACGGACATAGGCAGAGAGGTAAGTTATATGACAATCAATATTACCAGTAAGCAAATGGATATCACCCCCGCAATACGTCAGCATGTCGAAGACCGTCTTTCTAAACTGGATAAGTGGCAGGCTCACCTGATTAATCCACACATCATTCTGTCAAAAGAACCCCAGGGATTCATTGCAGATGCAACAATTAGTACACCAAACGGGCCATTGGTCGCCAGCGCCAAACATGAGGATATGTATGTCGCCGTTAATGACCTCATCGCCAAACTTGAGCGTCAATTGAACAAAGTGCGGCACAAAGGGGAAGCCCGTCGAGCGGCCACTGGCGTTAAAGACGCTAACCTGCAAATTATCCAGGAAGAATAATTTTCTCCTTCTTGTTACTTAACGCGCCTGATGGCGCGTTTTTGTATTGACAGGATGAAAAGCCAACCGTTACCTTATCTGTTATTGTTTTTTACGTAGCTTCATTGCATACCGGATCAACATGACCTATTCGCCGTTTTTCTTCGTATTCTTTTTCACCTTCCCCTGATTTGGGAGGCGATTCGTCACAAGAGCAGGAATATGAAGACGAATAAAAAGCCTCCTGATAACAGGAGGCTTTTTTTATGGCGAGCGCGCCCTGCGGTCGACCGCAAACGACGTTAAAAACGCTCCAGGCCGTTTTTTATACGAACAGAGAACACATACATCATGACCGATAATCCACTACTGTTACTCCGCGAGCGCATCAGCGAACTCGACCTGAAACTAATTGAGTTATTGGCCCAAAGGCGTGAGTTGGCGCTCAATGTTGCTCGCAGTAAACTGCATTCCAATCGCCAAATCCGTGATAAAGAGCGCGAACGTGATTTGCTCGACACACTGACCAGGGCCGGGAAAAAACATAATCTTGATGGTCACTATATCACCCGCTTGTTCCAGTTGATTATTGAAGACTCGGTTCTGACGCAGCAGGCGCTCTTGCAGCACCATCTCAACCAGACCACATCCTGCTCCGCCCGTATCGCGTTCCTCGGTCCTAAGGGCTCCTACTCTCATCTGGCGGCGCGTCAATATGCCGCCAGACATTTTGAACAACCTATCGAATGCGGCTGTCATAAATTCCAGGACATCTTCAATATGGTGGAAACCGGTCAGGCCGACTACGCTGTGCTGCCGATTGAAAATACCAGCTCGGGATCTATTAACGATGTTTATGACCAATTGCAACACACCGGGCTATCGATTGTCGGTGAGTTAAGTAACCCCATTGACCACTGTGTTTTAGTGGCAACCAAAACCAGTCTGAAGCAGATCGAAACCGTTTATAGTCATCCGCAGCCATTTCAGCAATGTAGTCACTTTATCAACCGCTTTCCCTACTGGAAAATCGAGTACTGTGAAAGTACCGCCGCTGCAATGGAAACAGTGGCAAAGCTCAACTCACCGCACGCCGCTGCTCTCGGTAGCGAAGCCGGTGGTTTGCTCTACCGATTACAGGTCCTGGAACATAATCTGGCAAATCAGACGCAAAATATTACCCGTTTTATTGTTCTTGCCCGCAAGCCCATTGACGTCTCCGAACAGGTTCCCGCCAAGACCACGCTGATCATGGCGACGGGTCAGCAATCCGGTGCTCTGGTTGAAGCTCTGCTGGTGCTGCGAGATCACAGTATCGTGATGAGCAAGCTGGAGTCGCGCCCGATTAACGGTAATCCCTGGGAAGAGATGTTTTATATTGATGTGCAGGCCAATCTCCGCAGTGCGCCGATGCAGAAAGCCTTGAAGGAATTAACGTCTATTACCCGCTCACTGAAAGTCCTGGGTTGTTACCCCAGTGAGAACGTGATCCCTGTCGATCCGGCATGATAAAAAATGCCATCCTGATAAACAACAGGATGGCGCCTCGATGGTATAAACGTACTTAAAAGCGGTTACTGACGGATATCATTAGCCTGACGTAATAATGTCCGACTTTCAGACTGGAATCGTTTTGCGTAATCACCAAACCAATGCTCGACCATCTCAAAGCTGCGGATGAACTCGGCTTTATCACCTCGCTCCAGCAATGCTATCGCCTCACCGAAGCGTTTGTAATATCGTTTAATCAGCGCCAGATTATTCTCAGAAGACATAATAATATCCGCGTACAACTGCGGATCCTGAGCAAATAAACGTCCCACCATAATCAATTCCAGACGATAGATCGGGGATGAAAGCGCCAGCAATTGATCCAACTCGACATTCTCTTCCGCCAGATGCAGGCCATACGCAAATGTTGCGAAGTGGCGCAACGCCTGGATAAACATCATGTTCTGATCGTGCTCTACCGCGCTGATGCGATGTAAACGGGCGCCCCACACCTGAATCTGTTCTAACAGCCACTGATAAGCTTCCGGCTGACGACCATCGCAATAGACTACGACCTGCTTGGCCAGACTACCGTTATCCGGGCCAAACATCGGGTGTAATCCAAGCACCGGCCCTTGATGGACGGCCAACATAGCTTGCAGCGGTCCGTTTTTTACCGATGCCAGATCAACAAGAATACAGTCGTCCGGCAGCTTAGGCAGACGAGCGATCACTTGTTCAGTAACATGAATCGGGACACTGACAATCACCATCCCCGCATCGGACAACAAACTTTCCGCCCGAGGCCAGTCCTCCTGTTCCAAAATTCTGACCTGATATCCTGATAACGTCAGCATTTTCTCAAACATCTTACCCATCTGCCCGCGACCGCCGATAATGACCACTGGGCGTAGTGATGGGCATAACGTTTTAAATCCCTTATCGTTTTCACTGGAATAAGACTCGCGCATCACCCGACGCAATATATCCTCAATCAGATCAGGCGGGACGCCCAATAACTCAGCCTCTTTACGACGCGAACTGAACATCGCCGCCTCACGGTCCGGGACATAAATCGGCAAACCATACCGACTTTTCACTTCACCGACTTCCGCCACTAAACGCAACCGACGTGATAACAGCGCTAACAGATCCCTATCTGCCTCGTCTATCCGCTCACGCAATGCGATCAGTTCAGCCACCATATCCGTTACTCTCCTGAATGTTTTACTCGTGCGCCAAGCTCCTGGTGTACTGAGCGCAGCAATGCTTCTGTACTTTCCCAACTAATGCAGGCATCCGTTACGGACACGCCATAACGCATGTCGGAACGAGGCTGCTCTGAGGACTGGCTACCTTCATTGAGGTGGCTCTCCAGCATTAAGCCAATAATGGAACGATTTCCCGCCTTAATCTGCTCAATTGAGGACTCCACCACCAGAGGTTGGCGACGGTAGTCTTTATTGGAGTTGCCATGACTACAATCTATCATCAGGGCAGGTTTCAGTCCCGCTTCACGCATCTGTTTTTCACACTCGACGACATCTTGCGCGCTGTAGTTCGGCTTTTTACCGCCACGCAAAATCACATGTCCGTCCGCATTGCCTTGCGTCTGCAACAGGCAAACCTGCCCAGTCTGGTTAATCCCCATAAAACGGTGGGGCATGGCTGCGGCTCTCATTGCGTTGATCGCCGTTCCCAGACTGCCGTCGGTGCCATTTTTAAAACCCACCGGCATTGACAGACCAGAGGCCATTTCACGATGTGTTTGCGATTCAGTGGTGCGTGCGCCAATCGCAGACCAACTGAACAAATCCCCCAGGTACTGAGGACTATTCGGATCAAGCGCTTCAGTCGCCAGCGGCAAACCCATTTTTACCAGTTCAAGCAGTAATTCACGAGCGATATGCAGACCCGCTTCCACCTCGAATGAGCCATCCATGTAGGGATCGTTAATCAGTCCCTTCCAGCCGACAGTCGTGCGTGGCTTCTCAAAATAGACCCGCATGACGATGTACAGTTGATCACTCAATTCGGCAGCAAGCGCTTGCAAACGACGAGCATATTCCAGCGCGGCGTCAGTATCATGAATAGAACAAGGTCCGCAGACAATCAGCAGACGCTCATCACGACCATGAATAATATCTGCAATGGTTTTACGTGCCTGGGAAATTACCTGTTGTTCATCATCATTTAGCGGAAATTTGGCTTTTAACTGTTCTGGGGTAATCAGCACCTGCTCTTCACTGATATTGATGTTATTGAGTGAGTCTTTTTGCATTTTCATATTCCTGACGAGTTCTGTAGGTGTATAAGTGCGGTCATGATCTAAGCACGATGTGTACACCATAGCATGGGTCGTAAATAATTCAATACACACCTGTAAATTTATAATTACCACAGCCGAATTTGTATTAATTCTTACTTCCACATTTATGCATGCCAATTACGCGCATGAATAATGATAGAATCATGACAACGAGAGGGGAGACGATGTTGAAAGCCATAATCATTGACGACGAACAGTTGGCGCGTGAAGAATTGTCTTTACTGCTGGAAAACGAGCCTGATATCACGATTATCGCTCAATGCAGTAACGCGCTTGAGGCGATACCGGCCATTCATCGCCTGCAACCTGATGCAATCTTTCTGGACATACAGATGCCCAAAATCAGTGGGCTGGAATTGGTCGCGATGCTGGACCCGGAAAATATGCCTTATGTCGTGTTTGTGACCGCCTATGATGAATATGCGGTTCGTGCTTTCGAAGAACATGCGTTCGATTATTTGCTAAAGCCTCTTGATGCCCAACGACTTGCCAAAACCCTGAATCGTTTACGCCGCGGCACAAGCGTAAACAAAAATGTACAATCTATTGCCGAACCCTATCTTCGCCATATTCCTTGCACCGGACATAACCGAATTTTTTTGCTCAAAGTCGATGAGGTCGAATACTTCAGTTCTGAGCTAAGCGGCGTACATGTTGTTGGCGTAAGTCAGTCTGGTTACACTCAACTTTCCCTAAAGACACTGGAAGAAAAAACGACTTTTGTGCGGTGTCATCGCAAATATATGGTGAACACCGAGCTTCTGAAAGAAATTCAACTGATGGAAAACGGCGCGGCGGAAGTACTCACCCATACGGGCAAACATATTCCGGTCAGTCGCCGTTATTTGAAGCTATTAAAAGAAAAATTAGGTATCGCTTAAAATAAACGTTTTTGGGTTTGAGGTTTCTACTCACGAAAGGTTTTATTATGAAATACAGTTACTTTTTAGCTGTAATTCTTTTTATGGCTGGTTGTCAAAGTCATCCTCCTTCTTTGTCCCGAGGGGAGACAAGCTTTTTGTACGATGCAGGTTACAAAGACGCCATATCCGGTAAGGTAGTGAAAGACAACAACACTCTGCAAGAGTGGTTTGGCAACCCTGAGATCGATCGTGATGCCTATTTGCGCGGCTATAACGCAGGACAGACTGTTTTCTGCCATCCCGCCAACATGACGGCGTGGGGGAAATCAGGCAAGAACTTCCCAGCCTTGCGATGGCGTCACGGATGCCGAGCAGTTACGCAAGCAATGGCAGCAAAACATGGAGTAAAGTCACCGTTTAACATTTATCCCCTAATTCACTAGTACGGGCAGCCGCTACTTAGACCAGTTAGATTTTAGTGATAAAATTCAGAAGCAGATTAGCGATATCACCATACCGGCATGAAATCAGGTCGGAAAATCACACCTTACTAATGGAGTAGTAATATGTCCGAATCAGGCCAACCTTCTTCCTCGGCACTGCTTTCTCATTCTCATCAGCATGAGATATCCGATGATAATCTCGATAGCCTGTTGGCAGCGGAACAGGAGCGGATTCGTCAATCAGATCCGTTCCCCGGCGCCACGATAGAACAGCAGATTGCCATACTGGAAGAGCTTGCAACCTTTGATCTGGGACGCTTTCTACTGAAACATCGCGGATTAAATGCTTATTGGACACATCATCTGGTGACTCACCGCAACAATGTCCCCGGCACCCGATTCTCTGGCCAACTTGAAGCGTTACTTTATGAACGGTTGCCAAGCGCACTGGCAACCCGCGAACGATTTGGCATTTTTCAGCAACAGTTACAAGAGCGGATGTCCGATGGTATTGTCATGGCCTCGGTTCCCTGTGGATTTATGGGTGACTTATTGCTGCTTGACTACAGCAATCATCAGGATGTGACGCTGATTGGCGTCGATCTGGATCGTCAGGCGCTGGAAGGCGCATATAAACTGGCGCAGCAACAAGGTCTGGAAAAAAACCTTTCTCTTCATTGCCATGATGCATGGTCGCTCGAACTGGGAACCGGTGTCGATGTGTTAACCAGCAATGGCCTTAACATATACGAACCGGATGATGACCGTGTTACCGCATTATACCGCGCATTTTTTACTAGCCTGAAACCAGGTGGGGTACTGGTAAGCAGCTTTATGACTCCTCCGCCGCTACTGTCCCCCGATTCGCCTTGGACAGATGCCGACCCAGCTATGCTTGCTTTTCAGCACCTGCTTTTCTCACGCATTCTTAATGCCAAGTGGACAGCATTTCGCACATATGAACAAACCCAAACCCAACTGGAAAAGGCGGGATTCAGCGACATTCAGTTTATCGACGATCGTATGCGAATGTTTCCAACCATCATTGCCCGCAAGTCCGACTAACCACACAGGTTAATCCATCAATGAAAAAGGGTTTGCCATTGGCGAACCCTTATAACTAACGACTTTCGGATGTTGCGAAAGCGCGCTATTAGTTAGGATGCTTTTCTCAGACATCATTTAAAAACATAAATTTATCATTAAAAACAGTTAGTTAATTCAATATCTATTGCAATGCTTTGCCGTCTTTAGAAAGGTATGTCGTAAAACGTGGGTGTTTTGCCCTTCAATAAGTTCAATGTTTGTTAAGGCCAGCATCTTTGCAAAATCCTGATAGCACGGCTGGAACATCTTCCCTTGTAATTCGGATAGTTTGTCATAAAGCCAACGGGAGATCGGCACTGTCCGGTTTTTCTTGCCTTTGGTTTTGAAGAACGTCGGCTTATAAGGCGATAGCTGATAACGGGTTAACCTTTCCGCCTCACTCCCCTAGCCTTTTGAGTTCATTGAACATGGCGTAAAGGTATTGGTGTTCTCGGTTCACCGTAATCGGCTTCGCTATCCACATTTTGGGGTCAGTCCAGCAGGACGGTGGGCTTTTTACCTCGACTGACCTGAATAACGCGTTATCAGCTTAATTCATGCCGTGCGGCTTCTGCCAGAAAATGGCTACGGTCACGGTATGTATCCGGCTGTTCTTTCACCCGGTTATCAATGCGCTTTATCAGCGTATCCGGCAGGGAAATGTTCAACCGCTGCGGCCTACCCTCAAAAGAGGATAAGTCCACATCCAGCACAAACCAGCTATCATAGTCGGCATAATCGGGTTGTCCTGCGTAGACCAGATGCCCGGCATCATTAATCTGTGCAATATCCACGTTACCGAACGTCACCATCTCATCCACGACGGCTAAAATCGCCTCACGCGCCATACGAGCAATCTCTTTCTGGTTGTCAGCGGCAGAGAAACACCCGTAATGGTCGGTGCACAATGCCGGAACAATCAGACCGTATGCGGTGCGTTCATCTTTTGGTGTCTCTACACCCACTGAGAAAAACATAAGTCGCCTCCAGAAAGGCAAGGATTAGATCCCCGCCATTTTTTTGATGGATTTGACAGGGCCGAGCGGTAAATCTTTTTTTCGGATGCGGTACAGGAAATGTTTTTCCTGTGATGGGTGACCACCATATTTGATGGCTTCCCCCGTTATGCCGTCGAAGTTCACATCCCGCCGCTATCAATTCCTTAATCAGGTCGGTTGATTTCATATCTCCTCCTAACCAGCAAATTATTATACACACCAATACACACTGGGCAAGTTTATCATTTGTTGTGTGATGTGCTAACGTGCAGGCATAACGTGCTCATGACGGACTGACACAACAAAATAGCCTTGCCTATTTTTATGGAGTCAACCCGATGAGCGATTACCACCACGGCGTGCAGGTCGTCGAAATCAACGACGGTACGCGTGTTATTTCCACTGTTTCAACTACGATTGTCGGCATGGTGTGTATCCGATATGATTATGGTGCCGGGCGACGTTAAACCGGTTCCGCCGCATCCGACACGATCCAATCAGGGAAGACTCTGGATTTAATGCCATCACCGCTAGCCCGCTAATGCGGGTTTTTTTGTGCCTGAAATAAGTCACAAGAAGATATTCTGCCGCCACTTTGCCGCCATAAACCATAAAAAAAGGGCCTAGCCATTGGCTAAGCCCTTCATTCATAACCACTTTCGGATGTTGCGAAAGCGCGCTATTAGTTAAGACGCTCTTTGATACGGGCAGACTTACCAGTGCGTTCACGCAGGTAGTACAGTTTGGCTTTACGGACGGCGCCACGACGTTTAACAGCGATGCTGTCAACGACAGGAGAATGTGTTTGGAAAACACGTTCTACGCCTTCGCCGTTAGAAATTTTACGAACAGTGAATGCAGAATGCAGACCGCGGTTACGAATAGCGATAACCACGCCCTCGAATGCCTGCAGACGTTTTTTGCTGCCTTCAACAACCCATACCTTCACTTCTACGGTATCACCCGGACGAAATGCAGGTACGTCCTGCTTCATCTGCTCTTGTTCAATTTGCTTGATAATGTTGCTCATAATATGTCTCTTACCCTAGGTAAACTGATATTTGGGTTCGTCTGGCGCACCAGGACGACCACCTAATACTCATGTTGCCCGGCCTGATATTCACGTTGGAATTCAGCCAGCAACGTTGCTTGCTCGTCAGTCAGAGCTAGGCTTTTCAGAAGTTCAGGTCTTCTAAGCCAGGTTCGGCCCAGCGACTGCTTTAAACGCCAGCGACGAATCTCGGCATGATTTCCTGACAACAAAACTGCCGGAACATCCATGCCAGCCAACACTTCAGGACGAGTAAAATGTGGACAATCCAGCAATCCATCGGCAAAAGAATCTTCTTCTGCCGATGCCTGATGACCCAGTACGCCCGGTATAAAACGGGCAACCGAATCAATCAGCGCCATTGCCGGTAGTTCCCCACCGCTGAGTACGTAATCACCGATTGACCATTCTTCATCAATTTCGGTTTTAATTACACGCTCATCAATTCCCTCGTACCGTCCACAAACCAGAATCATTTTCTGATTGGTGGCGAGTTGACGCACGCCTTGCTGATCTAATTTACGGCCCTGAGGTGATAAATAAATCACTCTGGCACCTTCGCCTGCCGCTGCTTTCGCTGCGTGGATCGCATCCCGTAAAGGCTGCACCATCATCAGCATTCCGGGACCGCCGCCATAAGGCCGATCGTCCACGGTGCGATGCCGATCGTAAGCGAAGTCCCGCGGACTCCAGTACTGTACGCTCAGCAGGCCATTTTTAACTGCCCGGCCAGTGACTCCGAAATCAGTAATTGCGCGGAACATCTCTGGAAACAGGCTGATAACCCCAATCCACATTGTCTCGTTCCACTTAGTACTACTGGTCAGATCAGAGTTCAAAAACCAGGATCCCATTCTACTTCAATAGTTTGAGCAGAAAAGTCAACATGCTTGACAACCTGTTCAGTGAGGAACGGAACCAACCGCTCCTTGACCCCGAATGCATCTTTCAGGTTAGCCTTGATTACCATCACGTCGTTTGAACCGGTTTCCATCATATCGATGACTTTACCCAGTTGATAACCCGTTGAGGTCACGACCTGACAGCCAATAAGATCCTTCCAATAATAATCACCTTCATCCAGGGCAGGCAATTGCGTCGAATCTACGACAATGTCGCAATTAGTCAGCAGATTGGCCGATTCACGATCGTCAACACCGTCAATCTTGATGATGAGATCCTGATTGTGATGTTTCCAGCTTTCAATCTCGATAAGCTGCCAACCACTTTTTGCCTGGATAAACCAAGGTTGATAATCAAAAATGCTTTCGGCATCTTCGGTGGATGAAAACACTCTGAGCCAACCACGGATGCCATAAGTCGATCCCATTTTCCCCAATACAATGGGATTAACGGGCGCTTTCGGACTAAGTTGCTTGCTCATTGCCACCACCGCAACAGATTATGCTGCTTTTTTAGCGTCTTTGATCAGCGAAGATACGCGATCAGACACTGTTGCACCCAGACCAATCCAATGCTCGATACGGTCCAGATCCAAACGCAGAGCTTCTGCCTGACCTGTTGCGATCGGGTTGAAGAAGCCTACGCGCTCAATGAAGCGACCATCGCGCGCATTGCGGCTATCGGTCACGACGACTTGATAGAACGGGCGTTTTTTCGCGCCGCCACGTGCCAAACGAATTGTTACCATAACATCCTCTTTAGTTAATAAAACAACCGGGCCCCATCGAGGAACGGGGCCCAGTGTGTCATATAAAAAGCCCCAAAATTTTACTCATTTTGGCGCAGAAAGCAATCTAAAGCGTAAAAAGCTGGCGATACTTGGCATTCACCGTGGGATTTCCGCCGTTAACGCCCAGGAAATCCCGGCGGCATCATGCCTTTCATCCCGCGCATCATCTTCGCCAAGCCACCGTTTTTCATCTTCTTCATCATACGCTGCATATCATCAAACTGTTTGAGCAGGCGGTTGACGTCTTGAACCTGCATCCCCGATCCCATCGCAATACGACGTTTCCGGGAGCCTTTGATAATTTCCGGCTTAGCCCGCTCCTGACGGGTCATGGAGTTGATAATCGCCTCCATACGGACCAGCACTTTATCGTCCATCTGGGATTTGACGTTATCCGGCAATTGCCCCATTCCCGGCATTTTGCTCATCATGCTGGCCATACCGCCCATATTGCGCATCTGCTTGAGTTGATCAAGAAAGTCGGTCAAATCAAAGCCGTCGCCTTTCTTCAGCTTTTGCGCCAACTTTTCTGCCTGGCTACGATCAACCTTGCTTTCGATATCCTCAATCAGAGAAAGCATATCTCCCATGCCGAGAATACGGGAGGCGACACGTTCAGGATAAAAAGGCTCCAATGCCTCGGTTTTTTCGCCAACCCCCAGGAATTTGATCGGCTTGCCGGTAATATGGCGGATCGACAACGCGGCGCCGCCGCGAGCATCGCCGTCAATTTTGGTCAGGACCACGCCAGTTAACGGCAATGCTTCATTAAAAGCTTTCGCCGTGTTCGCCGCATCCTGACCGGTCATGGCATCGACAACAAACAGTGTTTCCACCGGATTGATCGCCGCATGAACCTGTTTAATCTCGTCCATCATGGCGTCATCAACATGAAGACGCCCTGCGGTATCGACTAATAGCACATCATAGAATTTCAGTTTGGCATGCTGTAACGCACGACTCACAATATCAATCGGCTTTTCCTGTGCCGTTGATGGGAAGAAATCGACGCCAATCGATTCCGCCAGCGTTTCCAACTGCCTGATGGCCGCAGGGCGATAAACGTCCGCAGAAACAACCAGCACCTTTTTCTTCTGTTTTTCTTTGAGGAATTTACCCAGTTTAGCGACGCTGGTGGTTTTACCGGCACCCTGTAAACCGGCCATCAGCACCACAGCGGGCGGCTGCGCTGCAAGATCCAACGCCGCATTGCTCTCGCCCATCGCATTGACGAGTTCATTCTTGACGATTTTGACGAACTCTTGTCCTGGCGTCAGGCTTTTGTTGACCTCATGTCCTACCGCGCGTTCTTTGACGCGATGAATAAAATCGCGAACAACCGGTAAAGCGACGTCAGCTTCCAGCAATGCCATGCGAACTTCACGCAGCGTTTCTTTAATATTGTCTTCAGTCAACCGCCCACGGCCACTGATATTGCGCAATGTGCGCGATAGTCGATCGGTTAAATTTTCAAACATATCTCATGCTCAACGAATGACAAGCCGCAAGCCGCGACGCGAATAGACGGATTATAACACGAAAGCGCCGACGATCCCTGCGGCTCGAACGGAGAACAGTTGGTCCCCAGTGAGACTAACGCTATACTGATTCTTCACTTTACTTAGTTGACGTTCAATAACCTACTTGTATGTCTGTTTTCGCTATTGTGGCGCTGGCCGCCTACACACTCAGCCTCGGACTGATCATTCCCAGTCTGCTACGCAAGAACAGTGCATATCGTCGGCTGGCGATACTTTCGGCCAGCGTTGCGCTTATCTGTCATGCAGTGGCGCTTTATCAACGCATTTTTGACGTTCAGGCCGGTCAAAATCTCAGTCTGTTAAACATTGGCTCTCTTGTCAGCCTCATTATCTGTACCGTGATGACCATCGTTGCCTCACGCAACCGCGGGTGGTTTTTACTTCCGATCGTTTATACGTTTGCATTAATAAATCTGGCTTTTGCCAGTTTCATGCCCGGAGAGTTCATCACGCATCTGGAAGAGACGCCAGGACTGATGTTCCACATTGGTCTGGCGCTGTTTTCTTACGCCACCTTGCTTATTGCCGCGCTTTACGCGCTACAACTCGCCTGGCTGGATTATCTGCTAAAAAATAAAAAGTTGGGATTTGCCGCCGATATGCCGCCATTAATGAGCATCGAGCGGAAAATGTTCCATATTACGCAGGTCGGCGTCATTCTGTTGACGCTGACGCTCTGTACGGGATTGCTCTACATGGATGACGTGCTCGGCAACAAAGAAAATCTGCATAAAGCCGTGTTTTCTCTGTTTGCCTGGTTCATCTATATCCTGCTGCTCTGGGGACATTATCATGAAGGCTGGCGTGGACGCCGCGTGGTTTGGTTCAGCCTGCTGGGAGCGCTATTGTTAACTCTTTCCTACTTCGGCAGCAGAGTCATACAGCATTTCGTCGCGGCTTGAACCCTTATCCCCAAAAAAACTAAGAGAGCCAACTTCCGGCTCTCTTTTTATTCTGGCATGCTGAATCAGATATCGCTAGATGTGCAATTCTGCCAGTTTATCTTTCGGCAGCGCCAAATCGTCGTTCTGGTTGATGCCAATATCATGGTCCAGAATATGCTGCGCGATTTCCTGCGCCTCCGTCAGAGAATGCATTTCATAGGTTCCGCACTGATATTCATTGAGTTCTGGAATCTTTCGCTGATCAGTTACTTTCAACACATCGGCCATTGCCGCTTTCCAGGCATCGGCAACACGTTGCTCTACCGGCGTACCAATCAGGCTCATGTAGAAGCCGGTACGACATCCCATAGGGGAAATATCGATGATCTCGACGCCTTCGCCATTCAGGTGGTCACGCATGAAGCCAGCAAACAGATGTTCCAATGTATGAATTCCGCGCTCCGGCATGACTTCAATATTAGGGCGGCAGAAACGTAGGTCAAAGACCGTGATGGTATCGCCATGAGGAGTTTTCATGGTCTTGGCGACCCGTACAGCCGGCGCTGACATCCGGGTATGATCTACAGTAAAACTATCTAGTAACGGCATAACGTCACCTCCTCATAGAAAAATTTTATTTTTTCTCGTTTCCGGGAAACTTTTCTTTTTCATGCTGGTCTGAATTACTGAAAGACGCGCATTTATTATAATCATCCCTAATTAGAGATGTTTGTTTGGCCACATTTATGTGGCCTTTTCTTTTTTATTGTGCAGCCAGATACGTGTCAAAGCTCATGGTATCTTCTGCTTCAATCTGCCGCTGACGAAGCCAGGAACGCACACACTCTGCTTGCAACTGTTCCTCCGTCAAGATCTGCAATGGTTCACTAATCAGTATCTTACGATATTCGTCCGCAAGATGAAGGCCTACGCCGCCGCTGCCCTCTTTCCTCATCAGATCAAGTAATCGTCCAGAGAACGTGCTTTCTGGATCATCAAAACCTGTAATCAGCTCATCACAAACCTGCTGATAGTAAGGCTGTGTATTTCCGTCATCCAACACTTCCGCAACACGACGCAAATCGGCAAATAACGCTTTTCCGACTTCAGCAATAGGCCGTTGTGCGGCATCACAACCCATACCGATAGTCTGCCCTGGTTTACGGCCTTCCAGTATCACGCTGTTCCAGTTTTTACGATTACAGGCCAACTCTTCAGCACTCATTTCCGGCGCATCCGCCAGAGCACACCAAATCAGGAACAAATCAAGGAATCGCACCTGACTGGCGCTGACGCCGGTCGGCGAGAAAGGATTAATATCAAGCGCTCTCACCTCAATGTATTCTATCCCGCCACGCAGCAAGGCGTCGGAAGGCGTCTCACCGGCGCGGGTCACACGCTTCGGCCTGATTGGTGCATAGAGTTCATTTTCGATCTGCAATACATTGGTATTCAACTGCAAATATCGATCATCTTTCTTTACACCTACCTGAGCATACTCTTCAGAAGGTGTTTTTATGGCGCGTTTTAGTGCGGCGACATAGGTATCCAGATCATTAAACGTAATGCCAAGATTGCTTTGCGATTTATTGGTGTAGCCCAAATCGCTCAACCGCAATGACGTGGCATACGGCAGATAACACATGCCTTTATCGGTGCGCTCAAATGGCAACGACGTTTCACGCCCTTGCAGGAAAGACGAACAAATAGCAGGAGAAGCGCCAAACAGATAAGGAATGATCCAACCGAATCGATAGTAGTTACGGATCAAGCGAAAATAACCGGCTGAAATCTCGGCCTTGCCACTTTCAATATCGCTGATGCCCGCTCTGGCCTGCCAAAATGACAGCGGCAGCGAAAAATTGTAATGCACGCCAGAAATTGTCTGCATCAGCGCGCCGTAGCGATTCTTCAAGCCTTCCCGATACAGTGTTTTAAAACGCCCAATGTTGGATGACCCGTATTGCGCCAACTCAATATCCTGCTCTGCGGCAATAAAGCATGGCATGCTTAAAGGCCACATCCGCTCATCACCCAGACTAAGAGCGACATGGCGGTGAATATCACGTAAAAACGTCAGCATGTGGTCGATATCTTCATCGACCGGCGTAATAAACTCCAGCAATGCCTCAGCGAAATCCGTTGTAATCCACGAATGCGTTAACGCTGAACCTAACTGCTCAGGATGACCTGTCATGGCGAGATGTCCATTCGCCAATACGCGCAAAGTTTCACGCTCAATTCCACGCTGGATGCCATTCAAAGCATGTGGATGTTTTTCCAGCCAAGAAAGCGCTTTTGATATGTCCGGGATCAAATCGACCTCCCGTTGTTAAAATGTAATGTTTGTAAGCATAATTGAAACGTGGCGCCACTCGCCAGACCTCATCAGCCAGATAATGCCACCATGCAATACCTTGTAAGGTTATCCCTGTCAGGACGATATAGCGCAACGCTTTCCCGATACCGATGAAAACGGCTGCACGCATCCAAGGCATACGTAACCAACCCGCCAACACGCACAATAAATCGCCAACTACCGGAACCCAGCTAAATAATAGCGCAGCGGGGCCATAACGCTTTAACCAGCGTATCGCCATCGTATGTCCTCGCTGCTGTTTGGGCTTAGGTAATAAGCGCCCGATAAAAATATTTGCTACCCCTCCCAGCGTATTTCCCACTGTTGCCACAAAAATGAGCAAAATGGGACTGGCGCTGCCAGAAACCAAGAGCGTAACAAGCAACACTTCCGAACTACCGGGCAATAGTGTCGCACTCAGTAAACTGCTCCAAAAAAGAGAGAATAAAGCCCAGAACTCAGTCACAGTTTACGGACATCAACCACTGCCATCTTCGCACGCTTAGCCGCCTCAATACCATAATCGGCATCTTCAAACACCACACAGTGTTCTGGCGCCACAGCGATAAGCTCGGCACAGCGTAAGAAAGTATCAGGGAAAGGCTTATGGTTGACGACATCGTCAGCACCAACAATGACATCAAAATAGTCGTACAACCCAAGATGTTTTAAAAGTTTGTCCGCCATACGATGGGTACTACCTGTTCCAACGGCCATAGGGCGGCGTCGATGATAATGTTTGACGACGTCAATCAACGGCAACGGTTTTACCGTATCCATCAACATGGTTTCCGCTACTACCGTTTTTTCGTCGGCCAGTTGATACGGATCGATATCCGCCTGATGGCGTTCAATAATAAACTGGGCGATCCACCAGGTAGGTGATCCATTCAATGCGGTCATGACCGCCGCATCATATTTCATTTCGTACTTCGCCAACACCTGATCCCATGCCTTATGGTGTGTCGGTTCTGTATCGAGTATGGTGCCATCCATATCAAAGATCAGCCCTTGATAACGATCGTACATCATGACTCCATGCTCATTGGAAAAGAGGGCTTACTTTATCGCAAAGTAAAAACATTGTCGCTCACTCAATAACCCTATAACAATCAGGCCATTATTGCTGTTATGGCGGTACCTTATAGCAAAGCCGACCTTATCTGCGCACGCCATCCAACGGACAACGCGTCATCGGATAGTGCTTTCATCCTTAAAAATGCAGCGCGATAACATCGCAAACAATGTAGCTTAGGTGGAATAGGAATTAGCAAGAGAGAATTAACTAAATATGGTGCATCCGGGAGGATTCGAACCTCCGACCGCTCGGTTCGTAGCCGAGTACTCTATCCAGCTGAGCTACGGATGCATAATGACGCGCAAATTATTTCGCCTGATTAAGTAAGCGAATAACTTGTTATAAAACTGATTGGGATATTCAGGAATGGTGCATCCGGGAGGATTCGAACCTCCGACCGCTCGGTTCGTAGCCGAGTACTCTATCCAGCTGAGCTACGGATGCATTGATAATTCTTTATCTACTGTAGTGTTTGCTTATCACTACTAAAACAATCTGCCATTTAAATGGTGCATCCGGGAGGATTCGAACCTCCGACCGCTCGGTTCGTAGCCGAGTACTCTATCCAGCTGAGCTACGGATGCAATAAAATGGCGGTGAGGGAGGGATTCGAACCCTCGATGCAGCTTTAGACCGCATACTCCCTTAGCAGGGGAGCGCCTTCAGCCTCTCGGCCACCTCACCGTACACTACCTGTAATCACTGTTAAAACTTCTTGTCAGTGCTCACCGGTACTGCGTGGCGCACATATTACTTTCCCGGACTTATAAGTCAAACAATTTTTCCCAACTTATGTTTGTTTGCGCAATTCGCGTCCAAGACGAATGAATCCGCAACAAAAAGCGCATTTTATCAACAGAAAAACAGATGGTTATCCTACAAAGGAAAACGATAACGCAGACGGGAAGAATGTGTTGATAAACATCCGAAGGGAAATACGGAAAATAACAATAGCGTCTCGCTTCAGCGAGACGCATTGCCAATCAATACGAGCTCGGCTGAGACTTCTCTGCCTGAATTCGTTGATAGATCTCTTCTCGGTGGACAGAAACCTCTTTAGGCGCATTAACACCAATGCGCACCTGGTTACCTTTTACCCCTAGCACGGTAACCGTTACCTCATCGCCAATCATGAGGGTTTCGCCAACTCGACGAGTCAAAATAAGCATTCTTTGCTCCTTGAAAGATTATAAAGAGTCGGGTCTCTCTGTCTCCCCGTCATTATCCATCATATGTCGTGAAAACGTAAACCTAGACGATGGTATAACGCCCACCATCACACTCTCGGTTTGTCGCTACTTTTTAGTTTAGTCGATAATAAGTAGCTTGTGCTTTTGTTATCGCCACAAGGCACTTGAGCATACCCGGCTTCGGGATTTTTCAAAGCGTCTTGCTTGCCGGATACCTTTCCTACAAGACAAAAACGCCATAACCCATTCGTTCAGCCATGGCGTTTGTTGGACAACAAAAATATTGATTTACAGCTTATCAGCGACCCAGGACTCAACACTCGCTAATGCGGAAGGTAATGCCGCCGCATCGGTACCACCGGCCTGTGCCATATCTGGACGACCACCGCCTTTACCACCGACCTGCTGGGCAACAAATCCAATTAACTCGCCGGCTTTCACCCGATCAGTCAGATCCTTCGTCACCCCGGAAATCAGGCTGACTTTACCTTCAGCCGTTGTTGCCAACACAATGATAGCTGACCCTAACTGGTTTTTCAGGTCATCCACCATAGTGCGAAGCAGCTTGGCCTCCACATTATCCAGCTGGGTGACCAACAGTTTCGTGCCGTTGATTTGCTTCGCTTTACCTGAAAGAGAAGAACTTTCCTGCGCAGCCTGTTGAGCTTTCAGTTGTTGAAGCTCTTTTTCCAGTGAGCGAGTACGCTCAAGTACAGAACGGAGCTTATCGATCAGATTGTTGCTATCACCTTTCAAAAGGTGCGCAATGTCCTGCAAAACATCGCTTTGGCGATGCAATGCGGACAAGGCGTTTTCCCCGGTCACGGCTTCGATACGACGTACCCCGGCAGCAGTACCCGATTCGGAAACGATCTGGAACAAACCAATATCGCCGGTACGCGTTGCGTGCGTACCGCCACATAACTCGATAGAGAAATCACCCATGGTCAGCACACGAACCTGATCGTCATACTTCTCGCCGAAAAGCGCCATTGCCCCCTTCTCTTTCGCATCGGCCAGCGCCATCACGTCAGTTTGTACCGCAAGATTACGACGAATCTGTGTGTTGACGATATCTTCAACCTGGCGAACCTGCTGCGGTTTCATCGCTTCAGTATGAGAAAAGTCGAAGCGCAGATAGCTGTCGTTAACCAACGAACCTTTCTGCGCGACATGTTCGCCCAAGACCTGACGCAACGCGGCATGCAGCAAGTGCGTAGCTGAGTGGTTCAAACGAATACGGTCACGACGCGCACGATCAACAACAGCATCAACGCTATCGTTAACACGCAGAACGCCTTGGGTTAGCTTGCCGATATGACCGATTGCCTGACCATATTTCTGAGTGTCTTGCACGACAAAGTTTACATCGACGCCTTTTAATTCGCCTTTGTCGCCAACCTGTCCGCCAGACTCACCATAGAAGGGTGTTTCATTAAGGATAACAATAGCCTCTTCGTCCGCCGTAATCTGCTCTACCGATATTCCGTCATGATAGATCGCGATGACGGTGGATTGCTGACGAGTCTGCTCATAACCACAGAATGGTGTGGTTGCATCCACACGGACAAGATTGTTGTAATCCACACCAAAACCGCTGGCTTCGCGCGCACGCTGGCGCTGTGCTTCCATGGCCTGGTCAAATCCCTTCTCATCCACTTTCAACCCATGTTCACGACAGACATCCGCCGTTAAATCGATGGGGAAACCATACGTATCGTAGAGTTTGAACGCGGTCTCGCCGTCCAGCGTATCACCAGACAGATTTTTGATTTCATCATCCAGCAATGACAAACCCCGCTCCAGCGTGCGGGCAAACTGCTCTTCTTCCGTTTTAAGCGCTTGCTCAACCATCGTCTGATGTTTTTTCAGATCAGTCGCCGCAGAACCCATGACATCAATTAATGGTGCGACCAACTGGTAGAAGAATGTTTCCGTCGCGCCCAGCATATTGCCATGGCGAACAGCACGGCGAATGATACGACGCAGAACATAGCCACGGTTTTCATTGGAAGGCATCACTCCGTCGGCAATCAGGAAAGCACAAGAACGAATGTGGTCGGCAATCACGCGCAGAGATTTATTGTCCAGATCCGTCGTGCCGACCGCTTTGGATGCGGCAGCAATCAGCGTCTTGAATAAATCGATCTCATAGTTTGAATTAACGTGCTGCAACACGGCGGAAACACGCTCCAGCCCCATACCGGTATCAACCGACGGTTTTGGTAACGGCACCATGGCGCCATCCGCCTGTCGGTTGAACTGCATGAAAACCAGATTCCAGATTTCAATATAGCGATCGCCATCTTCATCAGGACTTCCCGGCGGGCCGCCGGCGATATGTTCACCATGATCATAGAAAATTTCAGAACATGGGCCGCAAGGACCGGTTTCACCCATCTGCCAGAAGTTATCCGACGCATAGGATTCGCCCTTGTTATCGCCAATACGAATAATGCGTTCATGAGGGATGCCGATTTCATTTGCCCAAATATCATAGGCTTCATCATCCGTAGCGTATACCGTTACCCACAATTTCTCTTTTGGCAGGCCAAACCACTCTGGCGACGTCAGCAGTTCCCATGCGTAATGAATGGCGTTTTGCTTGAAATAATCACCAAAGCTGAAATTACCCAACATTTCAAAAAAAGTATGATGACGCGCGGTATAACCAACGTTTTCCAAATCGTTATGTTTACCGCCCGCTCGCACGCAGCGCTGTGAAGTCGTCGCTCTCAGATAGCTACGTTTATCCAGCCCCAGAAACACGTCTTTGAACTGGTTCATACCCGCATTAGTGAATAACAGCGTCGGATCGTTATTCGGCACCAGAGAACTGCTATCAACAACCTGGTGTCCTTTACTATGGAAAAAATCGAGAAACGCTTGACGGATCTCAGCGGTGCTCTTGCTCATAATTGTCCTGAAATCAAACTAAAAGAACAGATCGCGGGCAAGGTTAGTGCAGCATGCTGACGCTACCGTGCAACTCACGAACAAAAAGTGGGAATAAGATAAATTTTCTTCGATGGGAAGTAAAATCCCGTATGCATCAATCTGAAAAATTCGTATAAACAGATTGGATTTCTTCATGGAAAAAACCACGATATAGCAAATATCGCTGCAATTTTACTTTTTCTTTCCACTCATCAGGCAGAGGATACCCGAATTTTCGTTCTGCCGCCGATTTCGCCAGTTCACACCAGTCAATATCACACGTATTAAAAGCCGCAGTGATCGTTTCTTTATCGATACCTTTTTGGCTTAATTCCGCTCTGATACGTTGTGTGCCATATCCCTTACGGCTGCGACTGCTGATATAGCGACGGGTAAAACGCTCATCATCTAACCAACCATGCTCCGTACAATAATGAATGGCTGATTCGATTTCCTCGCGCGAAACCTTTCCGGCAATATCATCAGGATCGGCTTCATCTGGTGCTGATTTATGTAAATACGCCGCAAGCTTGCGGCGTATTTCAACTTCACTATGATCGCGAACGGCAAGCACGTTCATCGCATAACGTAATGATTTACTCATTCACCAACCCGTAAACAACGTTATGCCACATACACGTCCTGACATTAAAACTCTTCGCTTCCTTCGCCCGCCACTTCTTCGTCATAACCTTCACCAGCTGCGGCAGGGGAAAGTTCATTACCTTTATGCAACAGCATTTCACGCAGCTTCTTATCCAGTTCAGCAGCAATGGCTGAATTTTCTCTCAGGAAATTGCAGGCATTGGCCTTGCCCTGACCGATTTTCTCACCGTTGTAGCTGTACCAGGCACCCGCTTTCTCAATCAGCTTATGCTTAACACCCAGATCAATCAGTTCGCCGTAAATGTTGATCCCTTCTCCATACAGGATCTGGAATTCAGCCTGTTTGAAAGGCGCGGCCACTTTGTTTTTAACCACTTTTACACGGGTTTCACTCCCCACCACTTCATCGCCCTCTTTGATCGAACCAATACGGCGAATATCCAGACGGACTGAAGCATAAAACTTCAACGCATTACCGCCTGTCGTGGTTTCCGGATTGCCGAACATAACACCAATTTTCATGCGAATCTGGTTAATGAAAATCAATAGCGTATTAGCTTGTTTCAGGTTACCCGCGAGTTTACGCATTGCCTGACTCATCATTCGAGCGGCAAGGCCCATGTGTGAGTCACCGATTTCACCTTCGATTTCCGCTTTAGGCGTCAATGCGGCCACGGAGTCGACAATAATGACATCTACCGCGCCAGAACGCGTCAGCGCGTCACAAATTTCCAATGCCTGCTCACCGGTATCCGGCTGAGAACACAGCAGGTTATCGATATCCACGCCAAGCTTTTTGGCGTAAATCGGGTCGAGCGCATGCTCGGCATCAATAAACGCACACGTTTTACCTTCGCGCTGTGCCGCAGCAATAACCTGCAAAGTCAGTGTCGTTTTACCTGATGATTCCGGGCCGTAAATTTCGACGATACGGCCCATCGGCAAGCCACCTGCGCCCAATGCGATGTCCAGAGACAGAGAACCGGTAGAAATTGTTTCCACATCCATTGAGCGGTCTTCGCCCAAACGCATGATAGAACCTTTACCAAACTGTTTTTCAATCTGACCCAGTGCTGCTGCCAGAGCCTTTTGTTTGTTCTCATCAATAGCCATTTCTACTCCTGTCATGCGGCGTAAAACATTCTCTACGCGGTCACTTAATCATGGATTGCCGAATAATTGCTGACATTATACTGTATACACATACAGCATCAAGATTATTTTTACAGAAATTCATCCAACAGCGTTTGTAGCACAAAGTGTACCGACTGCAAGCGCACCTCATTCCTGTCTCCGCTGAATAACATTTTGCGGGCAAAGTTGACGCCCTGTTTATTAGTGAAACCAAACCAGACCGTCCCGACGGGTTTTTCAGCAGAACCACCTTCAGGACCGGCAATACCACTCACAGAAACTGCGAAATCCGCTCCAGCGGCGCGTAACGCGCCCACCGCCATTTCCTCAACCACCTCGGCGCTAACCGCGCCATGTTGGGAAAGCGTGCTTTCATTCACATGAACCAAATCCTGTTTGGCCTGATTACTGTAAGTCACAAAACCATAATCAAACCAGCCGGAGCTACCCGCGACATCAGTGATCACTTTCGCCAGCCACCCGCCGGTACAGGATTCCGCACAGGTTATCTTTGCGCCACACGCCTTGAGGCGATAACCGACCAGAGCGCTTAATCGTGAAATCTCAGTTTCCGTCATTGCCATATCATCTTAATGAGGAGGGAATAAACAAGGGTAACACTTTTCCTCATAAAAGCGGGTTTGTCACCAGATATGCGAAGCGCACTGCAAGGGAGAGCACGGTATTACATAGCATTAAAGCCATTGCTGGAACGCATGCCAATAAACATAAATTCGGCGGGTAAAATCGCTCAGGCATGTTTAAACAGGCCGATAACCGCTGCGGGTATATAGACAATCTATCTTCCGGCTTTGCTTCATCGTCAATATCAGTCAAAATGCCCTGCAAGACGTCTTTTCTGGCTATAAAACCACAGGGAGAATTTCCAGTGCGCCCTTCTTTTCTGAAGAACCTTGGTATCAAAGGCGAAAAGGATTCAGATGAAATTCGCAGCAGTATCACGATTGATCGTCCGGCCGAAACGTTATTTGCTCTCTGGCGTAAACCGGAAACGCTGCCCGTCCTGATGAATCATTTCGCTACTATCGATATTCTCAATTACACCGATTCACGCTGGCGCGTTAATACACCGTTTGGCGCCCTTATTGAATGGCGCGCCAGAATTGTTGATGAAAAAAACGGCGAGTATATCCATTGGCGCTCACTTGAAGGCGCGCGTATTCCGAATGAAGGCCGGTTGTCGTTCAAACCTGCGCCATCAGGTACGGGCACCGAAGTCACATTGATGATTCGCTTCGATCCCCCCGGCGGTTTACTGGGAAAAAAAATCAGCCAAATGTTCGATATTTTATCCAAGGAAATGCTGACAAAAACGCTACAGCGCTTCAAAAACCTGGCTGAAAACGACGACGCCTGAAAAGGGAAAGTCCGCCCGGAGGAAATGGCATTATTTACGGCTGCATTTATTGCGCAACATTGTTTTCTATCGCCCACAGGAGATTAAATGCTGGAATTGATTCAAACCATCGGTATTGGCTTGGTCCTTATTTTACCTCTCGCTAACCCTCTAACCACCATCGCCGTGTTTCTCGGCCTGTCTGCGGATATGAGTCGGGGCGAGCAAAATCGACAGATATTTCAGACCTCGCTGTACGTTTTTATCATTATGACCGTCGCATTCTATGGCGGTCAGTTAGTCATGAATACCTTCGGTATTTCCATTCCCGGCTTGCGTATTGCCGGTGGGCTGATTGTGGCGTTTATCGGCTTTCGTATGCTTTTCCCGCAACAAAAGGAGCCTATCCCTGAAGTCAAAAGCAAAACGGATGAAATCAATAACAGCCGTATAAACAATACGGTGAACATCGCCTTCGTCCCTCTGGCAATGCCCAGCACCGCCGGCCCTGGAACCATCGCGCTTATCATCAGTACCGCTTCACAAATCAAAAGCGGTGTTGATATCACACCGTGGGTGATAACCGTCGCCCCCATACTGACCTTTATGCTGGTGAGTTTGCTCCTGTGGCTGACGCTGAAAAGTTCTCATCTGATTATAAAACTGATCGGGAGAGGCGGCATTGAAGCAATCTCGCGTCTGATGGGTTTTTTGCTGGTCTGCATGGGCGTTCAGTTCATTATTAATGGCACGTTGGAGATCGTGAAGACCTATCATTAATAATGATATAGAGCTTCATTGACGGGTTGGATTATATGATCGCGCTGCAAAAAAAATCCCGCACAAGGCGGGAAAAGTCATTCTAATGACAGGGATGGTTAACACAACATTTACAGGGATGTGATGTATTACAAGGGATGAAAGAAATATAACAAGAAAAATGTATAGTATTGTCATAGTCAGGTAAGGTTAATAAGATGGATGTAAAACAACATTGGCAATACTTTATTTTCGGCACATCCCTAACTAATTATTTTGATTAAATCAAGCAGGCGCACCATGCGGAAATCAGTTGTAAAATTAATATGATAATCGCAGCACCATAAAATAATCGGCCAAAAACTTGCCTTATCTCGATCACTCACCAAGGCTAAAGTATTGAATCTGAAATTCGACAGATTCTACTATGCGAATTAAGGAGAAAGAGATGAGCACCTTTATTACAGAAGATGGTACAGAGATTTATTTTAAAGACTGGGGCACGGGAAAACCCATTCTGTTCAGCCACGGCTGGCCGCTTGATGCGGATATGTGGGACAGCCAACTCAATTATTTCGCTGAACAGGGTTATCGCAGTATTGCATTCGATCGCCGTGGTTTTGGGCGTTCCGACCAGCCTTGGTCTGGCTACAATTACGATACCTTTGCCGATGATATCAACCAGTTAATCCATCATCTGCACCTTAAGGACATCACACTGGTTGGCTTTTCAATGGGCGGCGGTGATGTGACGCGCTATATCTCCCGCTATGGTACAAAATATACTGATGGCCTGGTGTTGCTTGGCGCCGTTACGCCGATTTTTATCAAAACTGATGATCATCCCGAGGGCGTGGAAAAAAGCGTATTTGATGATATCAGACAGGGGCTACGTAAAGATCGCGCCCAGTTTATCAGCGACTTTTCAACCTCTTTCTATGGTCTGAACAAAGGATCCGACGTGTCACAGGGGGTGCTGACCCAAACGCTGAATATTGCGCTGCTGGCATCACTCAAAGGCACGATAGATTGCGTCACCGCCTTCTCCGAAACAGATTTTCGCCCTGACATGGCAAAGATAGATGTTCCGACGCTGATCATTCACGGCGATGCCGATCAGGTGGTTCCATTTGAAGCCACCGGTAAGCTCGCGGCAAGCATGATCAAGCAAGCGCAATTGAAAATCTACGAGGGCGCGCCTCACGGCTTTGCCGTAACTCATACCGACCAGTTGAATCAGGATTTGCTGGCATTCCTGAAAAGCCTTTGAATTCATGTCCCGGCGAACACATCAAACAGCGAGTTCAATTGGAAACAATAAAGGAGTATTTATGAAATTATGGTCAGCCCTGACAGGAGTTGCTTTATCGCTGATATTAGTGGCTTGTAAGTCTCCCAAACCGCCGAAAGGCGTAACGCCTGTATCCCATTTTGATGCGGCACGCTATCTGGGCAAGTGGTATGAAATCGCTCGTCTGGAAAACCGTTTTGAACGTGGTCTGGAACAAGTGAGCGCCACCTATGGTAAGCGCGGCGATGGCGGCCTAAGCGTACTGAATCAGGGCTACGATCCTGTAAAGAAACAGTGGAAATCAAGCGAAGGGAAAGCTTACTTTACCGGTGATACGACGACTGCGGCACTGAAGGTCTCCTTCTTCGGACCATTCTATGGCGGTTACAACGTCATCGCGCTGGATGATAATTATCAATATGCCTTGGTCAGCGGACCTAACCGTGACTATTTGTGGATCCTGTCACGTACACCAGAGATCCCTAACGATGTAAAACAACGCTATTTATCCATCGCAAGAGAACTTGATTTCCCGGTCGATAAACTTGTATGGGTGAATCAGCAGGCTCATTAAAGGGCAATCTCACCAAATAAAAAGATTTTGCGAAAAACTGTTTATCCTCTTAATCTTTCATTTTTTATCTTTATTTTTAAATAGTTAAGTGGTCAATAGCGGGTAACCAGTTGATGAGTTACTCATCACCAATGTAGCTAAGGTACTGCCAGGCTTTAATTGTGGTACTATTTATCGCATATATATGCGGATTAAAGGTGAAAGCACATGCGATATGAAATGGCGGTACTCGCGGCTCTGGTACAAGAGGATTCCCCTAATACGCAAGCTATCGTAAACGCTACTGGTATCTCTGAAAGAGAGATACAGGAAGTGTTAAGCACTCTCCAGTCAACGATGGATATCGGCATTACACGTGCAAAAAATGGCAAACGGCAGGTCTTACATATCTCGTCATGGGGCATGTTCGGTGACGGGGAACGGCTGATTGAAAAATTGAAAAATACCGACCTGTTAACATTCAAACAACATCGTAAAATCACGACAAAAGCGTTGCCAAACAAAACGCGATCCCCACGCATGGTGACGCTGGAAGAAAAACGTGATTACTACAATCAGGTGAAACTAAAAAATTATCGGGACAGTATGCGCCTTGAGGGATTCAACGTTGAGGATACACCGCTTCCTAGCGACAAACAGGAAAGGGAAGCGCTGAGAAAAAACCTGATTGCCATATATAAAGCGAGTGGTTATGTCTGATAAATACGGCTCAGGGCAAGATCCTTATACCTATCCTGGGAGCGATGTTCTGATAAATAAACTCGGCATCAACGATGACAGTAAATTCGAATATGCGGAGCGTCAGCTATCCGAGTTGGCGGTTCTCGATATTGAATTTGAAGAACCTCCCTACGATCTGCACTATTGGTGTGGAATGCACAGAAAAATATTCGGGGATTTATTCGATTGGGCAGGAAAAATACGGAGTATCGATATTTCTAAAGGTGACCCTGTAAATAATTCTGTGTAACTGCCACCGTATTAAAGGTGATCGCTCAGGCGGTCACCGAACTCGATAATAAAACGGCTCATTGCCAACCG
>NZ_QNRY01000041.1 GCF_003315515.1 Brenneria salicis ATCC 15712 = DSM 30166
TTTTATGGATGGTTTTCTGCATCCGACGTCGTTCGGTACGGGGTATTGGTGCTATGATCGGCATCGCTCAGTCCGGTTGGTGATTTGTGATTTTTAGCGATTGATCAGATCGCTCAACTCGGACTGAGTTCCCTCAAAGTGATCTACTATTTGGAACAGCTATTTAGTACCATAACAGGAAAAAATGGCGCATGACGAGACACAAGGCCACCTGATGATGTCATCTTTCAGTCCACTGGTAGCTGTTGAGCCAGGGGCGGTAGCGTGGTGCGCTTGAAAAATTGTCAACTCTCTATTACCAACTGTGACATCTTTTATTAATTTAACTCAAACATATATATTTTTTTACTGGAATACACGCTTTCATCTTTACATATTTAAAAACACACAAGCTTAATATAAAATTACACATGAAAAATATTGAAACAAACACCCGAGAAAATATATTCCCCACCGTCATTTACATAGGATTAATCATTGCATTAAGCGTCATGATATTTGACTCCAGATTATCCGTTAAAATATTTAATAATATTGGGGTAATCTCTATTATATTTCTATTTTTTGTCATTAAAAAAGATGATATAAATAGAAAAAACACAATGGTGGCTGCAAGCATGCTATTACTGTGTATTATAAATTTCATTTGGGAATTCATTTATAAAACAAACAACAGTGAATTTTCAGGTGTATATCGCTCTTATCATAGCGTAGAAAAAATATTATTTTTAGGTTCAATTATTATTCTACTGATACTTTTATTAACTTCAAAATATAAAACAAAAAAAATAATACCTATTGGGATATGCGCAATTCCATTTTTATTATTAGGTTTTTTTTATTTTTTTGATGGGGTTGGAAGATTTAGGCTATCAGATGGTATACCTACAACCTCTGGTTACATGATAACATTTATCGGCATTCTTATATCACAAGCAATTATTTTAATAAATCCAAAGGGTAGAATTAACTTTTTTCTTTCGAATTATGCTCTTTCCTTTATCCTAATAATATATACAGAAACTCGTGCAGCAATACTATCATACCCATTACTCAGTTTAGTCATACTAACACCCTTTATCTTTAAGGGTAAAAGAATAGACTATAAAATAATAGCGAAACTCTTAGTTGTCAGTATTACTTGTTTGGCTATATGTTACGATACGATTAATACCAGAACAAATAATCTTTTTTCAGATTTAGAAAGATATAATCAATCAGACAGTAATACATCTGTTGGTGCACGTATTGCAATGTATAAAGCTGGGTTGTCTAGTTTCCTGGACGCGCCAATGGGACAATCTTTAGAATCAAGAGCAACTAATATAAAACAACAAGTTGATAAAGACCCCTCGATTATAGGTGCATCTCAATACACAAATGTTCATTTGCATAACGAGTTTATCGAGGCCATCTCTCTGAAAGGCGTATTTGGTGGTATTGCTTTACTTATGTGTTATCTCTCATTAATTTACTTTTTTTTATTCTTTATAAGAGACTACTCAATTATAGCTCTATCATTATCGTTGTTCATTTATGGTTTAAGTGATGTAATTTTTTATGACAATAATATAACAATTGTCTGGATACTTACTTATTGCCTCAGCATTATATTAGCTCAAAGTAAAAAAAATACATTGCCGTTAAAAATGCCTCTCTTTAATAAATCCGTCACATTGAAATAAGTGAGAATTATTGTGAATAATGTTTATCAAAGTTACCAAAAAATTCTGATTATTAAGCTCAGATTTCATGGTGATATGTTACTAACCACACCACTTATCAGCACGCTAAAAGCCAATTATCCAAATGCCAAGATTGATGTGTTATTATATGAAGACACCATTCCAATCCTATCAGAAAATAAAGATATCAATGTATTGCACGGGATAAAGAGAAAACAAAACTCGGTACTAAACACATTAGAGAGTATTTTTCATGTGGTTGTAAAACTTAGAAAAAACCACTATGATCTAATTATTAATCTAGCTGATCAATGGCTTATCGCACCATTAATAAAGTTAACAAATTCACCTAAAAAAATAAGTTTAAACTTTAATCATCGTCAATCTTTTTTATGGCAATATTGCTTCGACGAAATCATAACCCCGGAAGGTACTCATATCGTTGAACACAACCTCTCCATATTAAAATCACTAAATATAACAGTGCTAAAGACGAAAACGGTGATGGATTATGATATTCAACATTGGGAAGAAATTCATACCCAACTGATACAGCTAAACGCTGATAAAAAATATATCGTGATACAGCCTACGGCACGACAAATATTTAAATGCTGGGATAATAATAAATTCGCCGAAGTTATCGATAACATTCAGTCATATGGATTGAACGTCATTCTGACATCCGGCCCCGGCAAAGAGGATCAGCAATGTATAAAAGCCATTGCAGAGCTATGCCAGTCGCCTCCTATAACCTATTTTGCCGGAAGAACAACATTTCCTCAGTTGGCCGCATTAATAGATCACGCGGAACTCTTTATCGGCGTTGACTCCGCGCCTATGCACATGGCTGCCGCGCTTGAGACGCCGCTAGTATGTCTGTTCGGCGCAACGAACCACCAATTCTGGCGGCCCTGGAGTGATAATAAAATCCTTATTTGGGCTGGAAATTACCAAACAGTGCCCCAACGCAGTGAGATAGATAGAAAGTATAAATATTTGTCTTGTATTCCCGCAAAGGATGTGACAAAGGCAGCACTGACTATGCTTTCTGAAAACACGAAGATATCTCAACCTGTGACATCATTATGATCCTCGCATTCTGTTTATATAAATACTTCCCTTTTGGTGGACTTCAGCGCGATTTTTTACGCATCGCTCAGGCCTGCCAGATACGCGGACATCATATCCGTGTGTATGTTCAATCATGGGAAGGTCCGTTGGTTGATGATTTCGAAGTGATCCGGGTTCCAGTCCGAAATCATACCAATCACGCCCGCAATAAAGAATATTATCTGTGGGCACAAGAACATATGCGGCAACACCCAGTCGACCGGGTTATCGGTTTCAACAAAATGCCGGGGCTGGATTTTTACTACGCGGCTGACGTTTGTTACGCTGAAAAAGTCGCCCGGGAAAAAGGATTTTTTTATTGTTTAACATGCCGTTACAAGCACTATGCCGCGTTTGAAAAGTCAGTGTTCGAGCGCAATAGTCAGACGAAAATGCTGATGCTCACTCGCCGACAAATTGACGACTTTAAAAAACATTATGATACTCAGGATGAGCGCTTCATTATTTTACCTCCGGGTATTTCGCCCGATCGTAAATATGGTCCAAATTCAGCGCAAGTAAGAGCCAGATTTAGACTTAAGCAACAGATCCCTGACAATAGTTCGGTTATTTTGCAAGTTGGTTCTGACTTCAATCGAAAAGGTGTTGAACGCAGCCTTCACGCACTCGCCAGTGTGTCAGCCGCAGATCGAAAGCAGGTCGTTTTTCTGGTTGTCGGGCAGGACAAGCCTGAACGTTATCAAAAAATTGCTATGCGGCTGGGTATTGGTTCACAGGTTCGCTTCTTTTCCGGTCGTAACGATATTCCTGATTTTATGGCGGCCGCAGATTTACTGATTCATCCGGCCTATCAGGAAGCCGCTGGCATCGTATTACTTGAAGCGCTAACTGCCGGACTGCCCGTTATCGTTAATGATGTCTGCGGTTATGCATTTTATATCAATCAAGCAAACGCCGGTGTGGTTATTAAAGAACCTTACAACCAATCTGATTTAAATGATGCATTACAGTATGCGCTAAATCACCCTGAAGTCCGCACTCAATGGGTAGCAAACGCCCGACATTTCTCGAATACCGAAGATTTATACAGCTTGCCGGAAAAAGCGGCTGCGCTTATCTCGAGTGAGCAACAATGATTGAATTAAAAGAACCTTTCGCTTCCTTATGGAAAAATAAAGATCCATTCAAAGAAGTCGATAAACTCGATGGCGATGTGTTCCGTGCGCTTGAAAGCCGTCGAACTTTACGTTTTAGCTTGGCTGACCAATCCTATTTCATCAAAATACATCGTGGCACAACGCTGAAAGAAGCGCTCAAAAACCTGGTTTCGCTCAGGCTACCCGTGTTAGGGGCAGACCGCGAGTGGAATGCTATTCACCATCTTTCTAAACTGGGTGTTAATACCATGCAGGGCGTTGGCTTTGGTCAGCGTGGTTTAAATCCATTACGTCGTCACTCTTTTATTATCACGGAAGATCTTAATCCGGCAATCAGCCTGGAAGATTACTGTGCAATCTGGCCAGTGAATAAGCCATCCCGATATGAAAAACGGCGCATTATCCAGCGCGTGGCAGAGATGGTGCGTAACATGCATGCTGGCGGCATTAACCATCGGGACTGTTATATCTGTCATTTCTTACTTCATTTACCTTATGCTCCTTACAGTGACGATTTGAAAATATCAGTGATTGACTTACATAGAGCTCAAATCAGGAAAAAAGTTCCTATACGTTGGCGGAATAAAGATCTTATCGGTTTATATTTCTCATCACTTAATATCGGATTAACTCAAACAGATATTTTTTATTTTCTGAAAATTTATTTTAATCAACCATTAAAAATGATATTAGCGAATGAAAAAAAACTGCTCAGTGAAGCAAAAATAAAAGCAGATAAAATAAAACACAGAACTGAACGTAAATCACTATAATTCACAATAAGAACGGATCAATATGAATATACTTTTTGTTGGCGAAGCGGTATCAGGATTTGGTGGTATTGAAACTGTAATACAAAAGGTAACCCATTTTCTAACAGATGATACTGAAACAAGAAACCGTTATACGCTTTATTTTCTTTGCCGTGACGATAGAATGGATAAAGACTGGCTAGCGGGTAAAAATGCTGTTTATTCTCATTCAGGCACTAGAATTTCATTTTTCAGACGCCTCAAACATATTTATTCTCTTAGTCATTATATTGAGAAGAATAATCCTGATATTGTGATTTCGTTTGATGCGCCATCCTGCCTGATTGCCGCCAAAGCGATAAGATCCAGCAAGCGTAACATCCGACTGATTTCTTGGATACATTATTCTCTTGATCATAAAAAATATGCTGAACGAGTGCTGGAGGCGGGTTATCACTTGGCTATCAGTTCCGGTATTCACCAGCAGTTAGTCAATCGCGGTGTACCGACAAATAAAATCTCTACCATATTCAACCCGGTTACCCCGACAGAGAAAGTTATTTCGCGGCCAAACCCGTCGCAGCCAGCATCTTTTTTATATGTTGGTCGAATAAAATTCGAAGGCCAGAAAAGACTTAAAGATTTACTGGATACGCTCGCCAGACTCGAAGGAGATTGGGTATTCCATGCTGTTGGCGATGGTTCTGATCTGAAAATATGTCAAGCTTATGCACAGCAGTTAGGGATCAGTCAGCGTATCCATTGGCATGGCTGGCAGGCAAATCCGTGGGAATATATCAGAACCGAGATTAAAACAGTTAGTGCCTTACTCTTAACATCCTCCTTTGAAGGATTCGGGATGGTTCTTGCGGAAGCTATGTCTTACGGTATTTATTGTATTAGTTCAGACTGCCCATCAGGGCCAGCAGATATTATAAAAAGTGGGATAAATGGAGAATTATATCCCCCCGGAGAGATAGAAAAGTTACAGTCTATTTTGCAAATCATCACAAATCACAAACCATTACCACCGGTTGATACGATAAAAGCATCAATAAGTCATTTTTACGATGAGAGATACTATCAAGAAATAAAAAAAATAATTCTCTTAATCAGTAAACACTAATCTATCGAACAGTGTGGCAATAGTGAACTATTAAAATTTTGAGATTATTATGTACTTCAAAAAAGACGAAACTATTACAGAAATTGTAGCGTTCTCATTTTGTGCCAAACTGAATCATGAAGATAAACTAAATATTTCTTTTGGTACAGATAAAAACTTTTTGTTTGGTTGTGCAATTTCCATTGCTTCAATTTTATTAAATAATAATGACAAAAGTTTATCTTTTCATATCTTCACTGACACTTTAGGAAAAAATGAAAAAGAAAAATTTGGCGAGCTTGCCAGGCAATATAATACATCTATTACATTATATATTGTAAACTGTGACGAGCTTAAAAAATTACCCAGCACAAAGAACTGGTCTTATGCCATTTATTTCAGATTCATTATTACTGATTATTTCTACAATACGCTTGATAAGGTTATTTATCTTGATTCCGATATAATTTGCAATAATTCTCTACAGGAGTTAATTGATCTAGATATCAATGATTATATCGTTGCCGCTGTTGCTGAAGGCGAGCAAAACTGGTGGAAAAAATGTGCAGAAAGATTAGAAAACCCGGCAATTAAAAAAGGTTACTTTAACTCTGGTTTTTTGTTGATTAATTTAAAAAGTTGGTATACTTATGACATAACATCACGAACGATGGATATGTTAAAGAATAAGGAAGTCGCAGAAAAAGTATCCTATCCCGATCAAGATATTCTTAATATGTTACTACCTGAGCATATTCTTTTTCTTGATAAAAAGTATAATACCCAATTCAGTATAAATTATGAACTTAAATGTAATCCTGGGGAAACTTACCCTCATCCGATAAATGATAGTACGGTCTTCATTCATTATATCGGGCCAACAAAACCCTGGCATGAGTGGGCAAAATATCCATGTTCAAAATATTTTTATATAGCTAAAAATAACTCTCCCTGGAAAGATAATACGTTGGAGAAAGCGGTTACAACCAATCAATTACGTTACAGTGCAAAACATTTTTTTCATAAAAGAATATTTAGTTCATTCATTATTAACTACATACGATATTTTATAAATAAAGTATTAAATAAATGAGACACCACATAGATTATATGCACTTTAATAAAGAATTAATCATTGAAGACAAAATAAAAATAGTTGGGCATGATGAGCCTGATGAGTATTTTTTACATATTGCTTTTGGGATAGATAAAAACTTTATTTTTGGCGCAGCCATTTCAGCAACGTCAATCCTCATAAATAATAGCATTCCACTATCCTTTCACTTTTTTACGGATTACATAGATGATGATATCATTGATAGATTCAAATCTATGGTGAAAAAATTCCGTACAAACATCTGTATATATAAAGTAAATACAGAAATATTAAATGAACTGCCTCAAGAAAGGTGGCCGTGCTCAGCATATTTTAGAATTGTTGCTTTTGATTATTTGGCTGACACGATCGATAGACTATTTTATCTGGATGCAGATGTTATGTGTAAAGGAGATCTAAGCTCTCTTAAACAGATTGATTTTAACAATGCCATTTGTGCTATCGTACCGGATATCCACTCAACCCAGGAACAAGCTGCTACTCGATTGAAAAAGCCGGAATTAATAGAATGTTACTTCAATTCTGGTGTAATGTACATGCAGTTAAAACGGTGGAACGAATATCAACTGACAAAAAAAACCTTATCCTTTATTCAGGACAATTTAACATTAAGATATCCAGATCAGGATGCACTGAATATACTTCTTTATAACAAAACAATTATCCTTCCTCGTAAATTTAATTGTATCTATAGTATTAAGAGTGAATTGAAAGATAAGCATCATCAAGACTATCGCAAAATAATCACTGACGAAACTATTTTAATTCATTACGTGGGTACAACAAAGCCCTGGAGTGCATGGGGCCAATATCCTTCAACGACTTTTTTTCAAACAGCCTACCAAGAATCAACATGGCGAGATATACCACTTGTTATGCCTGTAACATCACTGCAATGGAAGAAAAAATCAAAACATGAAATGAGACAAGGGAAATATATAAAAGGGATATTTAGTAGGCTTATATATTTCCTTAGAAAATAATATACATATATTACGGTAGTTAATTCATGAATATAACATCTGTTGTAATACTTTATAATTCAAAATTAGAAGATTCCGAAACATTGAAGAGCATTAAAGAATGTCGTCTTGGGAATATAAATTTAGAAATCTGCATATGGAATAATGGCCCTCAATATCTCAGTGAAAATGATATAGTATATTTTCTTTCTATATATAAAGAAAAAAAAATCAAGGTTAAAATATATCAAGACATCAGGAACATATCACTATCCAAAATTTATAATTTTTTTATTAAGAAAGAATCATATGATTTCATTACAATTTTAGACCAAGATTCTATTTTACCATTGAATTACTACAGTAATATAGCATGCCACAGCGATACAGATATTGTCGTACCCAAAATCATTGCAGAAAAGAATGGTATTAGAGTACAAACCGATCCTCATTTATATGGAGATTGTGACATTATGATTGATGAGGGTATGGCCAACGTAAAAATAGATTCTATCATGTCAGGAATAGCGCTCTCCCAACGCGCTATCGATAAAATCGTTGCATTCAGAGGCTATGTTTTCGAAGAAAAACTAGCATTTTACGGTATTGATAGTGATCTATTCAGAATCGTTAATATAATGTCAGATGCCGCACACCCACTTAATATATATTGCGCAAATGAAATCCATCATTCATTCGCTATATTTAACCCAGAAGAAGCGAAGAGTAAAACTCGACTGATGGAGATGTTTTACTTTAAATTTTTCATAAGAAATGAGTATCAGAAAAAGTCTAGGGCAAGTACGCTTTGGGTTTGCTTTAGAGATTTCATACGAGGAAAAAATAGTTTTTATAGAACAAGAAACTTAATTATTTTTACTTTGAGAAATATACATCCCCGTTCTAAGTTAGAGATAAAGAAAGAAATAGTCCCTACACATTACATCTAAAATACTTATAAGTAAAAAACATAACTATTTCATTTCACTAAAGTAATAAAATATCAGTCTACTAAATATTATAAAATTAACAGATAGAGAAATAAAGATGAAAAAAATATCTTTTGTGATTTTAACATGGAACAGATCAAAAATGTTAAAACTATGTCTTAATAGACTCCATACAGCCATTAAAAACAAAGACGAATGTGAGATAATAATTTTAGATAATGCATCAACTGATAACACTAAAGACGTAATAAATGAATTCCAAAAAGAAAAAAAAGGTATCAATATTAAAACCATATTTAGTAGAAAAAATACTGGATTAAATGGTTACAAGAAACTCTTTTCAAAAGCGAAGGCAACGTATATTGTTGAAGTGGATGATGATGTCCTGGATTTTCCTGATGGTTTAGATTGTATATTCGATAATTACATGAGCACTTTTCCAGAATATGGCTATCTCGCTTTGGATGTCATTCAGAACGAATATACTGATGGTGCTAAACCCGGAGCGGAATATTATACAGAAGTAGAGCGTAATGGCATGGTGATTGAAAACGGTCCTACGGGAGGATGGTGTGCATGTTTCAGAAAAGAGGATTTTAAAAGAACATTTTCACTATTTAATATATTCCAAAAGTTTGATTTTAAAAATGGGGAGGATGGCTATTTATGCAAAGTATTAAAGAAACGTGGAAAAAAATTTGGCATCATAAAGGGAATAAAATGTTTTCATGCGTCAGGCCCTTATTACTCAAAAGAATTTGAACAGTTAGACAGAGATATTATAAAATATGAGAGTTCGGGATTAGATAATTATGTTAGTAAATATAAAGAATATTTATAATTATTAAGGCCGAGGCAAAGAGATCAAGAATCAATTAAAACAATATTATCTTTACCGAAAACTTATTCTTCTGTATGAATAAAAAGTCTAAAATCAAGCAAATTATAGATTTAATATCCTTAACTATATAATATTGCTATCTATACTAATCAAAACAGTAAACAACATGCTACAAACCCTCTACACCATTCTTCTCTACCTTATCCAGCCCTTGATATGGCTCCGCCTGTGGCTTCGGGGACGTAAGGCGCCGGCTTACCGCCGGCGCTGGAGCGAACGCTATGGATTTTGTGCCGAGAAAGTAAAACCCGATGGCATTATGCTGCATTCTGTTTCCGTGGGCGAAACGCTGGCGGCTATTCCTCTGGTCAGGGCATTGCGCCATCGTTACCCTAACCTGCCGATCACCGTCACCACCATGACGCCAACCGGTTCAGAGCGCGTGCGCTCCGCTTTCGGCGATTCGGTCTATCACGTCTACCTGCCTTATGATTTACCCTTTGCATTGAAACGTTTTTTTAATCAGGTGCGTCCGAAAGTCGTCATTATCATGGAAACTGAACTGTGGCCGAATCTGATCGCGGAGTTGCATAAGCGCAAAATTCCGCTGGTGATCGCCAACGCCCGTTTATCAGCACGTTCAGCCGCGGGTTATGAAAAAATTAGCCGTTTGACGCGTCACATGCTGCGGCACATCACGCTGGTGGCGGCGCAGAATCAAGAGGATGGCGAGCGTTTTATTGATCTCGGTTTGAAACGTGCAAGTCTGACCGTCACCGGGAGCCTCAAGTTTGATATTTCCGTTACCCCTGAGTTGGCTGCGCGGGCGGTGACACTACGCCGCCAATGGGCGCCACACCGTCCGGTGTGGATTGCCACCAGCACCCACGAAGGGGAGGAAGCCATTATTTTAGCGGCGCATCGTCAGCTATTGGCGACATACCCCGATTTGCTGCTTATTCTGGCGCCTCGCCATCCGGAACGATTCGCGACCACGCAAGCTTTAGCGCAAAACCTGGGTTTCACTTACACCTTACGCAGTGGTACAGAGCAGCCGTCTGCCGACACGCAAGTCGTTATTGGTGATACTATGGGCGAGTTAATGTTGCTCTATGGCATTGCTGATCTGGCATTTGTGGGGGGCAGTCTGGTCGAACGAGGCGGGCACAATCCACTCGAAGCCGCAGCGCACGCTATCCCTGTGCTTATGGGGCCACATACTTTCAACTTTAAAGATATCTGTAACAAACTTGAGCAGGCTGACGGTCTAATCACCGTGACCGATGCGGCGTCCATCACGAAAGAAGTGGGCAATCTGCTCGCTGATGAAGACTATCGCCGCTACTATGGTCGGCATGCGGTCGAAGTGTTGCACCATAATCAGGGCGCACTGCAGAAGTTACTGACATTGCTGGAGCCTTATCTGCCGCCGCGCACCCATTGAGCGATAAAAACCTGTTTCGAATATGAGGCGACCATGACAACCAAGGCGATTTATCCCGGCACGTTCGATCCATTAACCAATGGTCATCTGGATTTACTGACCCGTGCCTCACTCATGTTCGATAAATTGGTGTTGGCCATTGCCGCCAGCCCAGGCAAAAATACCTTGTTCTCGCTGGATGAGCGGGTTGAGTTAGCCAGAGGCGTAACCCAGCACCTGAAGAATGTCGACGTTGTCGGCTTCAGCGAGTTGATGGCCCATTTCGCCCGGCGTCAGCAGGCGACCATTCTGGTTCGTGGTTTGCGCGCCGTTTCTGACTTTGAGTACGAACTCCAACTCGCCAGAATGAACCGCCACCTGATGCCGACGCTGGAGAGCGTGTTCCTTATGCCGTCAGAAGAATGGTCGTTTATTTCCTCTTCGCTGGTCAAGGAAGTGGCCCGTCATGGCGGCGAGGTTGCTCATTTCCTGCCTGTTTCTATTGCTGACGCCCTACAGAAAAAGTTGTCCGCAGCTTAAAGCACATCAGGATCCGATAATACTCATCAGGCTATGTGTATTGGCCTCCAGACCAAAACGCGCCCGGACATCCTTCTGGCCCGCTTGCGCATAGGACTGCATGGTCGTTTTATTTGCGAGCGCGAAATCCAGCGCTTTCACCCATTCCTCGGGCACATTGCGGGATACGATAAGACCGGTAACATGGTCCTGAACCGTTTCGGGCAATCCACCTTCATTACTGATGATGACCGGGACAGCTAACCCCAGCGCCTCAATTTGCGCCATTCCCAACGGTTCTTTCATTGAAGGCATCACCAGCACATCGGCTCGCTTCAATACAGCGGCGACCGACTTTAATTCACCCATCCATATATATTTCTGCAAACCACGTTGATTAATTTCTTTTTTTAATTTTTCAGCGTCACCGCCGCCCGCAATAATATATCTTAGCCGGGGTCTGCTTTTTATTAATTCGCCCATCGCTGAGAGAATGATGCTGTGTCCTTTTTCCTCTCTTAGCATACCAAGCTGAATAATCACATCTCCCTGATTTTCATTAAGCCAATCAGTTAAATCTTCTCTGATAGGAAGATCGATCTCATTATCAAGTCTGGCGAAATTAATGCCGGGGTAAATCACACGAATCTCTTTCCCCGGAAACTGCGGTTTGATCTTGTTGACCATAAACAGACTCGGCACCATGACCAAATCAACGGGAAGGAAACGATTAAGGGGATTCGGCTTTCTATTCGTGTAATACGTTCTCGATCTGATGATTTTAGGCCGTCTTGTCAGCGTGATCGCGGCAATGCACAAATTATTGGCATCATGGCCGCTATGACAAATACAAGCCATCGGACGATATTGCTTGACAGCTTTTCTGATACCTTGGATCGTCGGTAAATGAAAACTGTTACGGAAAGGCAGGTTAATAACGGATAAACCGCGTGATCGCGCTTCACCATCAATGCGTCCTTTAGGATTGCACAGTAAATAGGTGGCTAATCCCTGAGCATTCAATGCTTCCATCTGTTGCAGAAGCTGCCACTCTTGCCCTCCCATATTTTTCGAGCTTTCAAGGAAAAATACGACACCGCGATTTTTATACATACCTCAACCCTGATTTGATAAAGGTGATTGCAGGAAAAACTAACGCTGACAAACCCGGCAAAAAAACGTACTGCGCTGTCCATGCTTTGCCGTTTCTATTGGCGTTCCGCACAGTCGGCAACGCTCTCCCGTCCGCCCGTATACCTGAAGCTCCTGAGCAAAATACCCCGGTTTGCCATCGGACTGGAGAAAATCGCGCAATGTGGTGCCACCTTGCTCAATTGAGCGCAACAACACCTGTTTGATGGTATCGGTCAGTAAATGCGCTTCGGCTTCGTTTAATGAACCAACCGCCCTGTCCGGCCTGATTCCCGCCATAAACAACGACTCGCTGGCATAGATATTCCCCACGCCAACCACGATCTTGTTATCCATAATCCACGGCTTGACCAGCGTCTTTCTCCCTCGCGATCGCTGATACAGATAATCCCCCGAAAATGCCTCGCTTAACGGTTCCGGCCCTAGATGCGCAAGCACCGCGCTTTCCGCCGGATTCTCTGTCCATAACCAGGCACCGAAACGCCGGGGGTCGGTATAACGCAGAACCTTGCCGCTATCCATGACTAAATCGACATGGTCATGCTTCTCCGGTTCGATATATTCCGGCAGGATGCGCAGGCTGCCGGACATGCCCAGATGTACAATAATCCACCCAGTGGTTAATTCAATCAGCAGATATTTGGCGCGCCGGTGAACGCCCAGCACCCGTTGATCGCTGAGCGATAAAATTTCGCTGGAAACCGGCCAGCGCAGGCGAGTATTCCGAACATCGGCATAGAGGATCGTATGGCCTACAAGATAGGGAGAAATTCCCCGACGACTGGTTTCAACCTCTGGTAATTCAGGCATCACTTATCTCCTGGGAAATGCCGGATAAGTTAACATAAAAACGCCGCAAACGTCCTCTGCAACCGCTCAACAGGAACGGTCAGGAAATTCTGCCATAAAAAAACCCGGCCAGAAGCCGGGTTTTTCAATCATCCACTAAAATTATTTAATTTTAGCTTCTTTGTAGATCACGTGTTGACGGACAACCGGATCGAATTTCTTCAGTTCCAGTTTTTCCGGCTTCGTGCGCTTGTTCTTCGTGGTGGTATAGAAGTGACCAGTACCAGCAGAAGAAACCAGCTTGATCTTCTCGCGAACACCCTTAGCCATGATTCAGTTCCTTAATACTTTTCACCACGGGCACGCAGATCGGCCAGAACCGTCTCAATACCCTTCTTATCAATAACGCGCATACCTTTAGCGGATACGCGCAGCGTTACAAAGCGCTTTTCACCTTCAACCCAGAAACGGTGTGAGTGCAGGTTCGGCAGAAAACGGCGTTTGGTCGCATTCAGTGCGTGGGAACGGTTATTACCGGTCACCGGACGCTTGCCAGTAACTTGGCAGACTCGGGACATGTCTATTCTCCAAAAATCAAATCAGCTCGAGCTTCGTATAGGATGTTGGCCGCCTCGTCAGGCTCTAGAGCCCATCTCAGCAACTTCACTGAAAAGACTCCGTCATCAGGATAAACCTGCTGAGATAGGCTCTTAACGCCACACCCAAGATTCTCAAAGGTGGCGTAGTATACGCTCTGAAGCGTTAGTGCTCAAGTCCCGAACAGCTAAAGATCCCGAAGGATCGCGGAAATATCTGTTAAATCCATCCACGCTCGGCAAAAGAGACATATTCACCGAGTCCAATGACCAGATGATCAAGCACGCGAATATCCAATAACAGACAAGCCTTGATGATTTGTTCGGTTATCGCACGGTCAGCCTGACTGGGCTCCGCTTTCCCGGAGGGATGATTGTGCGCCAGAATCAGCGCGGCGGCGTTGGCTTTCAGCGCTTCACGCACAATTTCCCTTGGGTGAACTTCCACGCTGTTAATAGTACCAGCAAACATCTCCTGGTGACGAATAACCCGATGCTGATTATCTAAAAACATGACCAGAAACACCTCCCTTTCCCGGCGCGCCAGTAATAATTGCAGATATTGTCCGGTAACTTCCGGGCTGAGCATGGCGTCCTCTTTCGCCAGACGAGACGAAAATAATCGCCGCGACAGTTCCGCCACCGCTTTCAACTGGGCATATTTTGCCAGTCCGATCCCTTTTGCCGTACAGAATGTTTCCTGATCGGCTGACAACAGTTGATGAAGCGAACCGAATTCCGCGAGCAAATTTTCGGCCAGTTGCATCACATGGATACCGGGCAACCCGGTTCGTAAAAAAATCGCCAGCAGTTCCGCGTCCGTCAGCGTTTCCACCCCTAGACTCACCAGTTTCTCACGCGGCGCCAGCCTATTATCCCAGTCCATCCACCCTCCTCATCTGACAGCGGTTATTATGACAGCCCCTCAGGAGCGGAACGACAGCAGACGGAACAGGTTGCGAAGCGCTACGCAATTTTTATCCGTAAAAACGCGCGACCGCGTAAGACTCCTCGCCATCGTCAAGGTTATGGTAAAATAACCGCTCTTTCGGTTTTCAATCGGACCATGATGATGACGGAATTTTCCAGCCAACCTGTTTCTGGTCAACGTATTTCCGGCAAACGAATCGTGCTCGGTATCAGCGGCGGTATCGCGGCTTACAAATGTCCTGAACTGGTAAGACGCCTGCGCGACTGCGGCGCCGATGTTCGCGTGGTCATGACGCCTGCCGCCAAAGCCTTTATTACGCCTCTGACGTTACAGGCCGTATCAGGTTACCCGGTTGCCGACGATCTGCTTGATCCCGCGGCGGAGGCCGCCATGGGCCATATTGAGTTGGGGAAATGGGCTGATTTGGTGATCCTTGCGCCCGCCACCGCTGATCTGATCGCGCGGTTGGCCGCGGGCATGGCCAACGATCTGCTGACCACCCTTTGCCTCGCAACCGCTGCGCCGATTGCCGTCGCCCCCGCGATGAACCAGCAGATGTATCGCGCCACGCCCACACAGGACAACCTGAATACGCTTGCGGCACGTGGTCTGATGCTCTGGGGACCGGACAGCGGTAGCCAGGCCTGCGGCGATATCGGCCCCGGGCGGATGATTGATCCGCTGGCGATCGTTGAACGCGCACAGCGTCATTTCACCGCCGTCAACGATCTGCAACATCTGAATATCATGATCACCGCAGGCCCGACGCGGGAAGCGCTCGATCCGGTTCGTTTCATCAGTAATCACAGTTCCGGGAAAATGGGATTCGCCATCGCCCAGGCCGCAGCGTCCAGAGGGGCAAACGTAACGCTGATTACCGGCCCCGTCGCGCTGACGACGCCGCGAGGCGTGAAGCGGATTGATGTCGAAAGCGCGCTGGATATGCATCAGGCCGTGATGACCGGGGCGCCGCAACAGCATATCGTTATCGGTTGCGCTGCCGTGGCGGACTACCGCCCCAAGTTCATCGCCGATGAAAAAATCAAAAAGCAGGGTGATGAAATCACTGTCGCCATGATAAAAAATCCAGATATTATCGCTGATGTCGCCGCGATGGATGAGGATCGGCCATATGTCGTCGGGTTTGCCGCCGAAACACAGAATGTGGAAGAATACGCGCGGCAAAAGCTGGCGCGTAAAAATCTGGATCTGATTTGCGCTAATGATGTTTCCCTTTCCGGGCATGGTTTCAACAGTGAAACCAATGCATTACATCTTTTCTGGCAAGACGGGGACAAGCAGTTGCCACAATGCGACAAGCTTCTTCTTGGCCAAAACTTAATCGACGAGATTGTCAGCCGTTATGATGAAAAAAATCGACGTAAAGATTGTTGACCCGCGAATTGGTCAGCAATTTCCCTTACCCACCTATGCGACGCCGGGTTCAGCCGGGCTGGATTTGCGCGCCTGTCTGGATCAGCCGGTGGAATTAAAAGCCGGTGAAACCACGCTGATCCCAACCGGGCTGGCGATTCATATCGCCGATCCCCATCTGGCGGCCATGATCCTGCCCCGCTCTGGGCTCGGCCATAAACATGGCGTGGTTTTAGGCAATCTGGTTGGTCTGATTGACTCTGACTATCAGGGGCAGTTGATGGTTTCCGTCTGGAATCGCGGTCAGCAGACATTCACCATTGAACCGGGCGAACGTATCGCACAGATGGTTTTCGTTCCTGTTGTTCAGACCGAATTTAATCTGGTCGAAGATTTTGTCTGTAGCGAACGTGGAGAAGGCGGTTTCGGCCATTCTGGTCGTCGCTGATACCCATCAGCCGCCTGACAATGTAAAAAATTCGTATAAGCCACAGCACGTTATCGTGACTGTGGCGCTAGCGGCTGTTTGTCAGTCAAATTTTTAGCAAGGGTCTTTTCATACCATGGCAGAAAAAGAAAATACGAAAAGGAATCGTCGCGAGGAAATTTTGCAGGCGCTGGCGCAGATGCTGGAATCCAGCGACGGCAGCCAGCGTATCACCACGGCGAAACTGGCTGCCAACGTAGGGGTATCTGAAGCCGCGCTTTACCGGCACTTCCCCAGTAAAACGCGGATGTTTGACAGCCTGATCGAGTTTATCGAGGACAGCTTGACCACGCGCATCAACCTGATCCTGCAAGATGAAAAAGAGACGTTTAATCGTTTACGGTTGATTTTATTGCTTATTCTTGGGTTTGCCGAACGTAACCCCGGTTTAACTCGCATCATGACCGGTCACGCGCTGATGTTTGAACAAGATCGTTTGCAAGGACGTATTAATCAACTGTTCGAGCGTATCGAGTCGCAGTTACGACAGGTGTTACGCGAACAAAAATTACGTGACGGCAAAGGCTTTCAACATGATGAAACGCTGCTGGCCAGTCAGTTGCTGGCGTTTTGTGAAGGCATGCTTTCGCGCTTTATTCGCTCCGAGTTCCGCTACCGCCCGACACAGGAATTTGATACCCGCTGGCCGCTGCTTGCCGCGCAACTGTACTAACGTTCTGCCTGCCGACACATTCCCGCCAGAAGTCTCTCTGGCGGAAACGCTAACCTACCAGCAGGCTATATTTAAATGCCGTATTGCTCACGGTACGCTGTTACCGCCGTCAGGTACTCAGCCATCTCCGGTTTTTCCGCCAGATAGACGATCAAATCTGTCAGGGTAATGATGGAAATTACTTTGCACTGATAATCACGCTCAACTTCCTGAATTGCCGAAATTTCAGCGCGTCCGCGCTCCTGGCGATCCAGCGCAATCATGATGCCCGCCAACGTCGCGTCATGGGCCGTGATGATCGCCATTGACTCACGAATCGCGGTGCCGGCGGTGATCACATCGTCCACCAGCATTACTCGCCCTTGTAACGGGCTGCCGACCAGACTGCCGCCTTCGCCATGATCTTTGGCTTCTTTACGGTTAAAGCAGTAGGGAATATCGCGTTCATGGTGTTCCGCCAGCGCCACGGCGGTGGTGGTGGCGATCGGAATGCCTTTATAGGCCGGCCCGAACAACAAATCGAATTCAATGCCTGAATCTACCAGCGCCTCTGCATAAAAACGCCCTAACAATGCCAGGTCGCGACCGGTATTAAATAACCCGGCATTAAAGAAATAGGGGCTGATACGCCCTGACTTCAGCGTAAACTCACCAAATTTCAATACCTGCTTACTGAGCGCAAATTCAATAAACTGGCGCTGATAGGCTTTCATTACCGCTTCTCCTCGTTTTACGGGTTAATAAATTATCCGATTAGCGTCTCATCTCACGACCTTTTGGCATCGGCGAAAGGGCTAGATAAAGTGCATCTGACAAGTAACCTGCTGCAAACCGGAACAATTCATCATCTATTATTGAGACGCTTAACGAGCGCATAAAACACGTTTAATCCTAACGATACAGTTGCTCAATACCGCGCGGCGACACGTTTGAAAGGCGTGCTGGGTTTGCCAGACCCGCGCCATAAAAATCAGTCGGCTAACGCTGCTTTCTGCGCCTGAATAATGTTCCTGATGCCTTCGCGAGCCAATGCCAGCAAGGACAATAACTCTTCGTGGGTAAACGGTTCCCCTTCCGCGGTGCCTTGCACTTCAATCATGCGCCCGTCTTCGATCATCACCACATTCATGTCGGTTTCGGCGGCGGAATCTTCCACATATTCCAGATCGCAGACCGCTGCACCATTGACGATACCAACCGATACCGCGGCGACCATGCCTTTGAGTGGGTTTTTCTTCAGTTTGCCGCTGGCGACCATCTGATTCAGCGCATCGGCCAACGCGACGCAAGCGCCGGTAATAGAAGCGGTGCGGGTGCCGCCATCCGCTTGCAGCACGTCACAATCCAGCGTGATAGTGTACTCACCCAGGACTTTGAGATCGAGCGCGGCACGCAGCGAGCGGGCAATCAGACGCTGGATCTCCAGCGTCCGTCCCCCCTGTTTGCCTTTGGCCGCTTCACGCGCATTACGGCTGTGCGTCGCGCGCGGCAACATGCCATACTCGGCGGTCACCCAGCCCTGTCCTTGCCCTTTCAGAAAACGGGGAACACCCTCTTCAACCGTGGCATTACATAAAACTTTGGTATCACCAAACTCGACCAGAACCGATCCTTCTGCATGCTTTGTGTAATGGCGGGTCAATGTGAGGGGGCGAACTTGCTGCGCACTTCGGCCTGTGGGTCGCATGGCTTATCTCCGGCGGATAAATGTTTAACTGGCGCGCATTATACGGCCTTGGCGCCGCAATGCCTATCTTGCCTGACGGCACAAGGCTATAATTAAAGAAAAGATATCGAGTACAGACATGAGCGAACCTTTGCAACCGCCCCGACAACGGATGCGGAAAACACCCTGGCAGCAACAGGGAAGTACGCCTGATTATCGTTTCTCTTTAGCCAACGAGCGGACGTTCCTCGCCTGGATAAGAACGGCGCTGGCATTTCTTGCCGGCGCTATCGCCATCGACCAGTTTGCCCTTACGCTGGCGCCGACCGCTGTCCGTCAGGGGATGGCGATGTTCCTGTCGCTGGCCTGCGCATTATTGTCCTGGATGGCCTATCGCCGTTGGGTCGCCAACGAACTGGCGATGCGTACCGGGCAAAGTCTGCCTTATACCCGGCTGCTTTGGGTGGTCGCCGCATTCGTCATCGGCATTGCCGTGATTCTGACGCTGCTGATTTTTATGGTCTAATCAAGGATGGGCATGGCGAACCATACCAGCGACACGCCGCGCGATCCGGGCTTGCAACGGGAAAGAACCGCGCTGGCCTGGTCGCGGACCGCATTCCTGCTGTTGGTGAACAGTCTGCTGTTGCTGAAAGCGGGTTCAACGTTATCCAGCCTTGTGTTTATTCTCGTCGGCACGTTGCTCTTGCTGGTCACCCTGTCCATGTATGTCTGGTCCGCCCTCCGGCTGCGATTCAACTTGCCCGCCCATTCCCCATGTTCACGGCTATCCATCCGCATGGTGCGATTTTTTACCGCCGCGATTATCGTCGCCGCGTTACTGGTTGCCCTGATTAACCTGCTGATGCTGACGCCGCACGGGGTAAAATAACCCCCAATCACACCGCCCCGGGTATAACTTCAGGTTATACCCTACCAATGAACAAGTATTCGTCAGCGATGATGCATCATGAAATAGTCTTCTCATCACCGTTATTTTGATGAGAAAAGCATCATGCTGATTCCACCACCTTACCTACGAGCCACCGGTAATGAGATTGAATCTCCGCGTCTGATGGGGATGCCTGAGCGTGATGCCAGCGGTATAGCCACAGCGCCAGCGTTCCAGGAGGAAGGTTAACGATGCGCCATATGCAAGTTGAAACCGTCAAACTGCCTTTAGCGCTGCCTTTCTCTATTGCAAGCAGTACCCGCAACGCGGTTACCGTGGTTCGCGTCACGCTGGAAGAACAAGGTTTTATCGGGCAAGGGGAATGCACGCCCAATGTTCATAACGACGAATCACCGGAAAGCGTGACGCATCAATTGCAAGCCATCGCGCAGGCGGTGGAAAACGGGCTGACGCTCGACGCATTGCAGGACGCCTTACCGCCGGGCGCAGCCAGAAACGCGCTGAACTGCGCGCTCTGGCGGCTCAACGCCGCACTAAAGAAGCAGTCGCTATGGCAATGTCTTGACATTCAGCCGCCGACATCGCTGATCAGCGCGGAAACCCTGTCCCTCGACAACGTGGAAAACATGGCGATAGCTGCCGCGCAAGCCGTATCACGCGGAGCGTTATTACTGAAAATTAAACTGGATCGCGAACTGATTCTGGAAAAGGTGGCGGCGATCCGTCAAGCCGCTCCGCTCGCCACGCTGATTATCGATGCGAATGAAGCATGGAGCGGTCTGGATCTTCGCAGCCTGTTCAATACGCTCACCCGCTACCAGATTGCTATGGTGGAGCAACCGCTTCCGGTCGGTAAAGACGACGATTTACTGCGCTTTACCCATCCTATCCCCATCTGTGCGGACGAAAGCTGCCGCCACAGTGGTGATATCGCCAAACTGCGCAGCCGTTACGAGATGATCAACATCAAGCTGGATAAGTGCGGCGGCATTACGGAAGCGCTCGTCATGGTGGAAGAGGCGAAACTTCACGGTCTGCGGATCATGGTCGGCTGCATGCTGGGCTCGTCCATGGCGATGGAAGCCGCGCTGCCGCTCACCGCGTTCGCGGAATATGTCGACCTCGACGGCCCAATCTGGCTGGCTTCCGACAGTTCTCCCTATCTGTCCTATAATCTTGGCCGTATCTGGCTATGATGCAACCAACCGGAGTGACCATGACGGATATCACGCAAACGGGGTCGGTTAACGCCGCAGCGCCCGGTAACGCCACCAGGCCGGTGCTGGAAATCAACGATCTGAACGTCAGCTTCAGCGGACGCTCCGGCACCCATAAAGCGCTAAAAGGCGTCTCCTTTACCCTGAATAAAGGGGAGGTCGTCGCCGTGGTCGGGGAAAGCGGTTCCGGCAAATCCGTGACGTCACTGACCGTCATGGGTCTGTTGGCGGATGCGGCCAACATTGAGCGGGGCGACATCCAGTTCACCGCCCGCGACGGGCGGCGGCACAACCTGCTCGCCCTGAAAGCGGAGCAGCGCCGCCAGTTGCGTGGCCGCGAAATCGCCATGATCTTTCAGGAACCGATGACCTCGCTGAATCCGGTGCTGAAAGTTGGCGACCAATTGACGGAAGCCTTGCGCGATCACCAGATTTGCGATGCCGCCAGCGCGGATAAGAAAGCGCGCGAGTTGCTGCGTAAGGTGCGGATCGCCGATGTTGACCGGGTGATGAAAAGCTATCCGCATTCGCTGTCCGGCGGGATGCGCCAGCGAGTGATGATTGCACAGGCGCTGGCCTGCGATCCGCAATTGCTTATTGCGGATGAACCGACCACCGCGCTGGACGTCACCGTTCAGGCGCGCATTCTGCAAATCCTGCGCGATCTGCAACAACAGAGCGATATGGCGGTGCTGTTTATTACGCACGATATGGGCGTGGTGGCGGAAATCGCCGATCGCGTGGTGGTCATGTATCGCGGCGAAGTGGTGGAGCAAGGCAGCGTTGAACAGATTTTCGCCGATCCCCGGCATCCTTATACCCAGTCGCTGCTGGCCGCCGTGCCAAAACTGGGCGATATGCGCGCAAGCCGCTGGCCCAAACGTTTCCCGCTACTCGGCCAGGCCGCCGGCCAGGATGACGACGAGCAGACCACCGCCCGCTACGACGTCGAACCGCTGCTGGATATCCGTGGTCTGCGCGTCTATTACCCGGTGCGCACCGGGATTTTATCCAGCGTCACCCACCATGTTCATGCCGTTGAGCAGATTGACTTCAATGTCTGGCCGGGGGAAACGCTGGCTATCGTCGGCGAAAGCGGTTGCGGCAAATCCACCACCGGGCGGGCGCTGTTGCGTTTAACGCAGAGCGAGACGGAAAGCATTCATTTTCAGGGTCAGGAAATTTCCCTGATGAAAGATCGCGAGTTCCAGCCGCTGCGCCGTGAAATGCAGATGGTGTTTCAGGACCCCTATGCCTCGCTGAACCCACGCCTCACCGTCGGTTTTACCATTGCGGAACCGTTGTTGCTGCATGGTCTGGTGAAATCGCTGGAAGAAGCCACGCCACAAGTGCAGGCGCTGCTGAAAAGCGTCGGCCTGCTGCCGGAACATGCCCGCCGTTATCCTCATGAATTCTCCGGCGGACAGCGGCAACGTATCGCCATTGCCCGCGCTATGGCGTTGCAGCCGAAAATCATTATTGCCGATGAAGCGGTTTCCGCGCTGGATGTGTCCATTCAGGCGCAGGTTGTCAACCTGATGATGGATTTGCAGAAAAACACCGGCGTGTCGTGGATTTTCATCTCGCACGACATGGCCGTGGTTGAGCGCATCGCCAACCGGGTTGCGGTGATGTACCTCGGACAGATTGTGGAAATCGGGCCGCGTCAGTCGGTCTTTAACGACCCGCAGCATCCTTACACCCGCCGTCTGTTGGCTTCGGTGCCCATTGCCGATCCCACGCAGCGCGGCCTGCGCGAATTTGATGACAGCGAAATTCCCTCTCCGTTGCGTAAAGCGGGCGAGATCGTAACAAAAACGCGCTACCGACAGGTCGCGCCGCACCACTGGGTTGCAGACAGCGGCTCCGCTGCCTGACGCCAACGACGATATTTTTATTGCTAACCAGGAGAGACACCATGAAGCCATTACTTCGCCGTTCCGCCGCCGCCCTCGGGCTCTCACTGTGTCTGGCAGCGGCTGCCCAGGCACAGGATCTTCGCATTTCCATGTATGCCGATATTACCGGGCTGGACCCGCACGATACCTCGGACACGCTGAGTTACTCCATCCAGAGCGGCATTTTCGAGCGACTTTTCCAGTTCGATAACAAGATGAAGCTGGTTCCCAGGCTGGCCACCGACTACACCAGTAATGCCGATGCCACCGAATTTGTCGTCAACCTGCGTGAAGGCGTTACCTTTCAGGACGGTACGCCATTCAATGCCGATGCGGTAAAAGCCAACCTGGATCGTCTGGCGGATCAGAGCAAAGGGCTGAAACGCAACAGTTTGTTTAATATGGTGAAAACCGTTACCGTCATCTCTCCGACGCAGGTCAAAATCGAGTTAAACAAATCCTTCGGCGCCTTTGTGAATACGCTGGCTCACCCCTCAGCCGTGATGCACAGCCCGGAAGCCCTGAAAAAATACCCGGATGAAGCGCAGTTACGCGTCCACCCCGTCGGCACCGGCCCGTTCAAATTCAGCGCCTGGCAGCAAGGCAAGGACGTGAAGCTGGTGAAATATGACAACTACTGGCAGAAAGGCTGGCCGAAAGTCGATAGCGTCACTTTCTTCCCGGCGCCGGAAGACTCCACCCGCGTCGCCTCATTAAAATCCGGTCAGGTGGACGCCATCTATCCGCTGCCGTCTGATCTGCTGAACGCGGTGCAAAGCGACAGCAAGCTGGAAGTACAGCGCGACCCCAGCATTTATCAATTCTGGCTGGCGATGAATAATCTGCGCGCGCCGCTCAACGATATCCGCGTTCGTCAGGCGCTGAATTACGCAATCAACCGCGACATCTGGCTGAAAGTCGGCTTCGGCGGCATGGGCGTACCCGCCAAATCCGCCATGGCGCCGAACGTGCAATTCTTCCAGGCGCAAAGCACGCCGGATTACACCTACAACCCGGAAAAAGCCAAAGCCTTGCTGAAAGAAGCCGGTTACCCGAACGGGATCAGCCTGAAACTCTGGACCACCAACCGCACCGACTATGTGCGCAGCGCGCAGTTCTTTAAACAGCAGTTGGAACAGGTCGGCATCAAAGTCACGGTTACGCCAATGGATTCCGGGATGCGTAACGCCAAACTGTTTGGCGTACAAGATCCGAAACAGGCGGAATTCGACCTGTTTTACAATGGCTGGTCGCCGTCTACCGGCGATGCTGACTGGGCGCTGCGTCCGCTGTTTTCCACCGAATCCTGGGTGCCGACAGCCTATAACGTGTCCTATTACAGCAATGTCGACGTGGATAAAGCGATTATGGCGGGCCTGGCGACCACCGATCACGCCAAACGTGGCGCGGCCTATGCCGAAGCGCAACAGAAAATCTGGCAGGACGCCCCGGTCGTCTTCCTGGGAGCGCCAGACAATCTGGTTGGCAAAACCAAAAACCTGTCCGGCGTTTACATGCTGGCCGATGGTTCGCTGATCTTCGATCAGGCGGAATTCAAGTAATCCGTTCGGGAGAAAACCATGCTTGCCTATATCGTCCGACGTTTGCTGGAAATGATCCCGGTTCTGCTGGTGGTCTCCCTGTTAGTGTTCGGTTTTATCAAACTGCTGCCGGGCGACCCGGCACGCATTTACGCCGGCGCGGATGCCTCGATTGAAGCGGTGGAAACGGCGCGTCAGCAATTAGGGCTGAACGATCCGCTGCCGCAACAGTACGTCAACTGGCTCAGCGGCTTGTTCAAGGGCGATCTGGGGGTCACGTACCGTACTCAGCACCCCGTCATCGAAGTGATCAGCAAAAGCTTTATGCCCACCATGTGGCTGGCGTTGGCCGGATTTGCCTGGTCGGTGGCGCTGGGCCTGCTGATCGGCGTGGTTTCCGCGCTCAAACGGGGTAAATGGCAGGACTGGACGCTGATGAGTTTCGCCGTCGGGGGCATTTCGATGCCACCGTTCTGGCTGGGGTTGCTGTTGATTCAGTTCGTGGCGATGCCGTTCGGGGTATTTTCCGTCAGCGGATTTAATCAACCCAGCGACATTATTCTGCCGGCGCTCACGCTGGGCGCATCGGTCGCCGCGGTGATGGCGCGGTTTACCCGCTCCGCCTTTCTGGAAGTGGCGCAGGAAGATTATGTGCGCACCGCCCGCTCCAAGGGGCTGCGTAACCGGCTGGTCACCTGGAAACATGTGATGCGCAACGCGCTTATCCCGGTGATCACCATGTTGGGATTGCAATTCGGTTTTCTGCTCGGCGGTTCAATCGTGGTGGAAAGCGTGTTCAGTTGGCCGGGATTGGGCTGGCTGCTGATTGAATCGATCAAAACACAGGACCAGCCGGTCATCCAGGCGCTGGTAATGCTGTTTGTGTTTGAATTCATTGTAATTAACCTGTTGGTGGACCTGCTGTACGCGGTGGTCAATCCGGCGATCCGCTTACGCTAGGAGATAACATGAAACGTCCTTCCGAGCCCGCCGTGGCACGACTTCGTGCAGGTTTTTATCCGTAATCCAATGGCGCTGGTTTCCAGCGGCTTTGTCCTGCTGCTGGTGCTGGTGGCGATATTCGCGCCCTGGCTGGCGCCATGGAACCCGATGGAACCTGACTGGATGGCGCTCGCCTCTCCGCCCTCGGCCGCTCACTGGATGGGTACTGACGATCTGGGCCGCGATATCATGAGCCGGATTATCTACGGCGCGCGTATCTCGCTGTATATCGGTATTTTTTCGGTCACGTTAGGGATGCTGGCAGGAATTGTTCTGGGGTTGCTGGCCGGTTACTACGGCCGCTGGGTGGATATGCTGATCATGCGCGGTTCCGATGTGCTGTTCGCCTTCCCCGGTATGCTGCTGGCGATTGCCGTGGTCGCGATCCTGGGGCCGGGGCTGAACAACGTGATCATCGCCGTCGCCATCTTCAGCGTGCCGGTATTCGCCCGCATTGTGCGGGCCTCCACGCTGTCGCTGAAACAGGCGGCGTATGTCGAAGCGGTGCGCTGCGCCGGCGCGCCGGATCGCATTATTCTGATGCGCCATATTCTTCCCGGCACGCTGCCGAACGTTATTGTCTATTTCACCATGCGGATCGGCACCAGCATCCTGACCGCGGCGGGCCTGAGCTTTATCGGTCTTGGCCCGGAGCCGGATGTGCCTGAATGGGGGAATATTCTCGCCATGAGCCGTAGCCTGATGATGGCGGGCGCATGGCACGTCAGCGTTTTTCCCGGTCTGGCGATATTTTTCACCGTATTGGCCTTTAATCTGCTGGGCGATGCGCTGCGCGATACGCTTGACCCCAAACTGAAAAGCTAGGGCATGATGACCACTTACCAACAGCAACAAATCGCGCTGCTGGCCCACCGTTGGCGGACGCAGCGGCAACTGGGTTCGCCGCGCTCGGCCAGCGGCCCGCGCAACACGATTTGCGATGTCGCAGGCGTGCGTGTCGGTCACAGTACGCTGGCGGCTGGCGCCATTCAGACCGGCGTCACCGCGCTTATTCCCGCCGACGCCAATCTGTTCACGCATCCCCTGCCCTGCGGCGCGGCGGTACTGAACGGTTTCGCCAAGCCGGTCGGTCTGGTTCAGATTGAAGAGCTAGGCCGGTTGCAAACGCCCATTCTGCTCAGTAATACGCTGGCGGTCGGCACGCTGTTCACCGCGCTGGCGCGTCACGCCATCGCCCATAATCCCGAACTGGGGCGGACTTTGCCCACCGTCAACCCGCTGGTGCTGGAATGCAATGACGGCTGGTTGAATGACATTCAGGCGTTGGCCGTCACTGAGCATATGGCGCAGATCGCGTTGCAGCAAGCGGGAGAGACATTCGCTCGCGGCAGCGTCGGGGCCGGACGCGGCATGAGTTGCTTTGGACTAAAAGGCGGCATCGGCACCGCCTCGCGCCTGATCCCTGAACTCAACGCGACGCTGGGGGTCTTGGTGCTGGCGAATTTCGGCACGCTTTCCGCGCTGACGCTCGATGGCGTACAAATAGGCGATGCCATCGCCCCCTTGTTGCCGGAACTGGCGCCACAGCAGGATGCGGGTTCGATCATCATCATTATGGCCACCGACGCGCCGTTAGATGCTCGTCAACTTGGACGTATCGCCAAACGCGCCGGCGCCGGTTTAGGACGGCTGGGCAGCTATTGGGGCCACGGTTCCGGTGATATTGCCGTGGCGTTTTCCACCCATTCGCATCCGCAACCACCCGAAGAAACGCTGCTGGAACCGTTGTTAAGCGCCGCCGCCGACGCCACCGAGCACGCGGTGCTTGACGCCATGCTCAGCGCGGAGGCGGTAACCGGTTTTCGCGGGCATCATCGTCCGGCATTGCGTCAGGTGCTGGATCGTCTGGCCGCTGATTTATCTGAGCAAGGAACAGAACATGAAGATTTTTATTTCCGCAGACATTGAAGGTATCGCCGGCGTCATGCGCCCGGAACAATGCAGCCCCGGCGCCGCCGAGTATCAACTGGCGCGCGGCTTGATGGAGCAGGAAGTCAATGCCGCCATTGACGGCGCTTTCGCTGGCGGCGCGACCGACGTGGTGGTGGCCGATAGCCACGCCGCCATGGTGAATCTGCGGACGGAAAACATAGATTCCCGCGCCCGGCTGGTGCAGGGAAAACCGCGCGAGTTATCGATGGTGGAAGGACTGGCGCAGCAGCAGTATGACGGCATGCTGTTCATCGGTTACCACAGCGCCGCCGGCGAGTTTGGCGTACTGGCCCACACCATTAACGGTCGGGCGTTTTACCGGGTGCGCATCAACGACGAAGTGATGGCTGAGAGCGACATTTATGCCGCCGCTGGCGCCGAGCAACACGCGCCGTTGTTGCTGGTCAGCGGCGACGATACGCTGCAACAGTGGATTGCCAGTTATTATCCGGCCACCCATTACGTCTGCGTTAAACGCGCCATTTCCCAACACGCCGCGGAATCATTAAGCCCGGAAACCGCGCGTCAAATGATTCGCAAGGCCGCGATGAACGCCGTCAGCAACGCTCATCGCACCATCGTCTCGCGCATTCAGGCCCCCTACCGGCTTGAATTGATGGTGACCAAGCCGGTACTGGCCGATCTGTTTTGCCTGATCCCCGGCGTCAATCGTCAGGATGCGATTACCGTCAGTTATACCGCGCAAACCATGAAAGAAATTGTTAGCCTGTTAAGCGCTTTTTCCTATCTGGCAACCACCCAAAACTGAGACGGCAGCCGCCAGACCGATTCTGGCGCTGGCCGACTGAAAAGAGAATCGACAGCATGACCCAACCCGTGATTGTGATCCACGGCGGCGCTGGCGCGTTGACGCGCTCGGCGATGAGCGAGGAAAAAGAGCGGCGCTATCTGGCTGCGCTGACGGAGATTGTTGCCCGCGGACAAAACATTCTGGCGCAGAATGGCAGCGCGCTGGATGCGGTGACCGAGGCCGTTCGGTTGCTCGAAGAGTGTCCGTTGTTCAACGCCGGACGCGGTTCGGTGTTCACCCATAATGCAACCCACGAACTGGACGCCAGCATCATGGATGGCCGTAGTCTGGATGCTGGCGCGGTCAGTTGCGTCAGCCATATTCGCAATCCGGTGCTGGCGGCACGTACCGTGCTGGAACAGAGCCAGCATGTGATGTTCACCGCCGAAGGCGCGGAAGCGTTCGCGCGCCAGCATGATCTTGAGATGGTCGAACCGGTATTTTCTCGACGCAAGAGCGCCGCCAGCAATTGCATAATGCGCAAGCCGGGGAAGGAAAAGTCGTGCTGGATCATGATGGTCAAACCAACGGCGACCCCATCGATCCCGATCGCAAGTACGGCACCGTCGGCGCTGTCGCGCTGGACAGCGCGGGTAATCTGGCGGCGGCGACCTCAACCGGCGGCATGACCAACAAAAAAGCCGGACGCGTTGGCGATAGCCCGATCATCGGCGCGGGCTGTTACGCAAACAACCAGACGGTGGCCGTATCCTGTACCGGCACAGGCGAAATCTTTATGCGCACCGTCGCCGCCTACGATGTTTCGGCACTGATGGATTATGCCGGTCTGACGCTGGAACAGGCCTGTAATCGTGTGGTGATGAAGAAACTGGTGCAACTGGACGGCAGCGGCGGCCTCATTGCGGTCGATCATCACGGCAATATTGCGCTGCCGTTTAACAGTGAAGGGATGTATCGCGGTTATGGCTATGTCGGGCAGGCCCCCATCGCGGCTATTTACCGCTGATGCCCGTTTAGCGCCATTCAGCCCGGTCTGCCGCCGCGAGGTGACGGGCCGGAATGAATGGCGCCAACATCATGGCGACGCGCCATTATGATGCATCATGCTCCATCGATAAGCATTCCCCTATCCCCATCGCTCTTCTCTTCACCCTCACTCCGGCACGGTATCCGCGCGCGCCACGCCACTACCGAACATGGCGTAATAATTGCATGACATCGTGATTGTCCGAGCCTTTCTCACGGTGTCCCACCGAAGAAACCCCCGTTGAAACCGGAGCATGCGATCATGCGTTTACGCCACATCGAAATCTTTCAGGCCATTGTTCAGGCTGGCACGATCAGCGGTGCCGCACGTCTGCTCAATGTTTCCCAGCCGAATGTCAGCCGGGTGCTCAGCCACGCGGAGCAACAGCTTGGTTTCGCCTTATTCGAGCGACACGCCCAGGGCATGGTCGTGACGTCGGAAGGTCGCCGCTTAATCCCCAAGGTACAGGAGCTATTCAGCCAGCTACACAACATCAGCCTGCTGACCGAACAAATCAAAACCGGGAAAGAACAATAGGTTCGTCTGGGCGCGGCCCACGCGTTCGGACAAATGATCGCCGCACCCGCGTTGGTTGAGTTTCGTAAGCAGGCCACGCGGGTCAATGTCGAACTGGTTACGGAGCATTTCAGTACCCTGTGCCAGAACATCCTGCAAGATCAACTTGATTTCGCGTTGATTTTTGGTCAGCAAGTGCCATCGGAACTGCTGGCGGAGCCGTTGTTTCAATCGACCATGGTGGCGCTGCTTCCCAAAGACAGCCCGATAAACGGCCCGGTATCGCTGGAATGGCTATGCAACAACAACCTGCTGATGATGCAGCTACACGACCCGCTCGGACAGGTGCTGCATCGGGCATTGCGCGACAAAGCCCTACAGCCTGCCGCCTCGTTGTACATCAAAACGTATTCCGTCATCGCCGATATGGTGCTGGCAGGCGGCGGCGTGGGCGTGGTGGATCTCTTCACGGCGTGTCGTTACGCCGATCAGCTTAAAATCGTCCCGAACGATCAGCCTCTGCCGTTTGAAGTTACGCTGATTAGTCGCCGCGACAATCCGCAGTCGCGGGCAACCTTACAGTTGAAACAAATGATGAAGCGCAAATGCTGGGAAATCGCGCGCCAGAACGAAGCGCTGTTGCACGCCGCATAACTCGCCAGACAGCACATCATGAGCATTTATCCGCCGTTCATCAGATGATCCACTTATGCCTGTTGGCCGGACGACGGATTTTCTCCTACCGCGTGCCGGGACTCAACGCTATAATCCCTTCATCATTTGCTCTACAGGTATGCACCAATGATCCGCAGCATGACCGCTTACGCCCGCCGAGAAATCAAGGGTAACTGGGGAAGCGCAGCCTGGGAACTGCGTTCTGTTAACCAGCGCTATCTGGAAACCTACATCCGTTTGCCAGAACAATTCCGCAGTCTGGAACCCGTTATTCGCGACCGTATCCGCGCGCGGCTAACCCGCGGTAAAATTGAATGCAATCTGCGTTTCGATCTGGACCCACGCGCACAAAGCTCGCTGATTTTGAATGAAAATCTGGCAAAACAACTGGTGAGTGCGGCTAACTGGGTAAAAATGCAGAGCGATGAAGGTGAAATCAACCCGGTCGATATTCTGCGCTGGCCTGGCGTGATGGCTGCGGAAGAACAGGATCTGGATGCCATCAGCGCCGAATTGTTACAGGGCTTGAATAACGCGCTGGATGATTTCATCACCGCGCGGGAAAGTGAAGGCAACGCGCTGAAAGCCCTGATTGAACAGCGTCTGGCTGGCGTCAGCGCCGAAGTCGTCAAAGTCCGCGCACAGATGCCGAACATCCTGCAATGGCAGCGCGAACGCCTGCTCAACAAGCTGGAAGAGGCGCAGGTTCAGTTGGAAAATAACCGACTGGAACAGGAACTGGTGATTATGGCGCAACGCGTTGATGTGGCGGAAGAACTGGACAGGCTTGAAGCCCACGTCGCTGAAACCTACAAAATCCTGAAGAAAGAAGAAGCCGTTGGCCGTCGTCTGGATTTCATGATGCAGGAATTCAACCGCGAATCTAACACGTTGGCCTCTAAATCCATCAATGCCGACGTTACCACCTCTGCAATTGAATTGAAGGTGCTGATTGAGCAGATGCGGGAGCAGATCCAGAATATTGAGTAAATTATTTTAAAGCCCACCAAAATACATAAGCCCATGTTAAATGGGCTTTTTTATTAAAATCATAGTCTATTGAAGACTACTTAGATTCATTAAAAACCACCAACAAGTGGGGAGTAAAACGGGGAGCTTTTTTTGCTTTACTAGTCTCATCTGCCAGTTTATAACCATATACCCCCCACAACGATTTTTCATCAGGATAGGTATATGGCCTCACTCACTGCCAGGACAGTTCAGGCTCTCATCAAAGCAGGTCAGCCAGGAAAGTATGGTGATGGGCGTGGTTTGTATCTGAAAGTCCCACCTAAAGGTGAGCCGTATTGGATGCTTCGATACACAATCGGCTCTAAGAGACGAGAAATCACATTAGGTAAGGTATCTCATCTATCTCTGTCCGAGGTACGTAGCCTCGCTGAAGATACCCGAAGAAAAGTCGCCACAGGGGATGATCCTATTGCTGAACGGAAACTTAACAGACCTAAGCAACTGACCACAGTAGATGGACTGTTTGAAGACTGGCACAAAGACCTCGTTAAACGATTAAAACATCCTCACATACCTGAACGGGTTTACCGGAAAGATATTGCCCCTACTATAGGTAGACTTGCCTTGGTAAAAGTTAACCCCCTCGATGTTCGGTCGATCCTGCAAAAAATTACAGATAGCGGAAGACCAACCATTTCAAATGATGCCCTACTCTACATGAAGCAACTCTTCGACCACGGCATTAAGCTTGGTCTGCTTCAGAGCAACCCAGCAATGGCGTTCAAGGTCAATGATTGTAGTGGAATACTGAATTTGGCCACCTGAACAGAGGTGATATGCTCACCTCAGAACAACACAGGTGCTCCAATGAAAAAAAGAAATTTTAGTGCAGA
>NZ_QNRY01000042.1 GCF_003315515.1 Brenneria salicis ATCC 15712 = DSM 30166
TTTTATGGATGGTTTTCTGCATCCGACGTCGTTCGGTACGGGGTATTGGTGCTATGATCGGCATCGCTCAGTCCGGTTGGTGATTTGTGATTTTTAGCGATTGATCAGATCGCTCAACTCGGACTGAGTTCCCTCAAAGTGATCTACTATTTGGAACAGCTATTTAGCGTGAACCACCCTTTTCCCCTGGTTACCCGGCACGCGAGAGACGCCGGGTAACTAACACCGCCAACGCCCGCTGTCATCCCGTCTTCTCTATAGCATAAAAAAATATAATCAAATCCATTTGCTTATTTGTCATATCCATCGTTCCTTCGTATCTATATACCCAGCATTTTTAAATCTACCTGAATGTAAAAAAGTGGGGTGAAGGGTGAACTTTCAGCAACTGAAGATTATTCGTGAATCTGCACGCTGCAATTACAACCTGACCGAAGTTGCGAATACGCTGTTTACTTCTCAATCCGGCGTGAGTCGGCATATTCGTGAATTGGAAGAGGAACTGGGGATTGAAATATTTATCCGTCGCGGGAAACGGCTGCTGGGCATGACGGAACCCGGCAAAGAACTGCTGGTGGTTGCGGAAAGGATCCTGAACGATGCCAGTAATATCCGCCGTCTGGCCAATGTCTTTTCCAATAATGAAATCGGTCAACTGGTGATTGCCACCACCCATACTCAGGCGCGCTATAGTCTGCCGCTGGTGATCAAAGAATTTCGCGTCCTGTATCCACAGGTGCGTCTGGTATTGAATCAGGGTACGCCTGATGACATCGTGGCAATGCTGTACTCAGGTGAAGCCGATATCGGCATTGCCAGTGAGCGCTTAATAAATGACGCCGCGCTGACCACATTTCCCTATTACCGTTGGCACCATTCGGTTATCGTGCCGGAAAATCATCCGCTGACAAAAGAGCCGCTGTTGACGCTGGAGAAGCTCAACACGATGCCGCTGATCACCTATCGTCAGGGGATTACCGGACGCTCTCGTTTGGATGAGGCATTTCAGGCTGCCGGTATGTCGCCGGATATTACCCTGAGCGCACAGGATTCCGATGTGATTAAAACCTATGTCGAGTTGGGGCTTGGGGTTGGAATTGTTGCGCATCACGCTTACGATCCCATGCGTGACAAAGGATTGGTCAGATTGAATGCGGAGCATTTATTTGCAGCAAATATGGTATGGTTGGGGCTGAAAAAATATCAGTTACAGCGTAACTATACCTTGAAATTCATCCAGCTATGTAACCGCGAACTCGGGCTGTCCGACATTAAAGAGCGGGTTTTCGCGGAGAATGACGACACAGTTATCGACTACCAGATTTAAGCATAATTATAATTTATCACCGCCATCATCCTCTTGAACTCACGGTAAGGAATAGTGGCATTCCTCTGAATAACAATAAATCGCTGAATCAACAGCCATGATAACCGCTGCCCGGGCAGCGTTAGGGGCAGCGGTTATCTCAGGAAATAAAACATAGATGTGTCCGCCGACGGCATCATTGAGCAGGGATAGCGGGCAGACCGGCGTTAACGTTGCATTCCCCAACGTTTTACCGTGATTTTTTCGATGCTGGAAAAGATTAGTCCTTCGACCAGCAAGCCAATAATAATGACCGAGGCTAAACCGGCGAAAACGCGATCGGTATACAGTTCGTTGCGATTCTGGAAGATGTACCAACCCAGTCCGCCATTACCACTGGAAGCGCCGAAAACCAGTTCGGCGGCGATTAATGTACGCCACGCGAATGCCCAACCGATTTTCAAGCCCGATAAAATGGAAGGAAGGGCCGCCGGGATCAGGATGTAGGCTACATACCGCCGACCGTTTAAGCCATAATTTCGACCTGTCATGCGCAGCGTTTCAGAAACACTGAGGAAACCGGAATAGGTGTTGAGCGCCATCGGCCACATCACGGAATGAATAAGCACAAAAACCAGACTCTTCTCTCCCAACCCGAACCACAACAGTGCCAGCGGTAGTAAGGCAATAGCTGGCAAAGGGTTAAACATGGACGTTAACGTCGCCAGCAGATCACGCCCGATGCGGCTCGATACCGCCAGGGCGCTTAATCCCAGCGCCAGCAGGCTGCCTACCGCATAGCCTTTCAACAAGGTGCTGAGCGAAACCAGAACTTTCCCCGGTAATGAGCCATTGGCTACATCCTCATGCAGGGCATCGAAGGTTTGCAGAAAGCCAGGAAACATCAATGCGTTGTTCTGCCAGCGCGCCGCCAGTTCCCACAGGATAATTAATCCGAGTAGGATCGTAATCTTACGCAACCAGGCCTGATTCCATAACCGCGTGGTGAGCGGCAAAGGCAACGCCAGCGTAAGGTTTTTAAGCGGAGTAAGTTCACGCTGATACTCTGGTCGGGGGGCTGGATGCTCATAATATTTACCTTGATGCGATGTGGCTGGAGAAGGCGTCATGCCTTCAGTGGGAAACAGCAGATGATGAATACGCTGGGCGGTGGCTTGAAAAGCTTCGCTGCCCTGATCCGTCATTGCGAACTGATGGCAGTTGATTTCTGCCCGCACGCGTCCAGGATGGGGGGAAAGCAGCAGCATGCGGCTACCGACAATCAACGCCTCTTCGATGCAGTGCGTCACAAACAGCAGGGTGAAGCGAACCTCTTCCCACAAGATAAGCAATTCCTCCTGCATTTTGCGGCGGGTCAGCGCATCCAACGCGGCGAACGGCTCATCCATCAATAAGACTTTCGGCTGCATCGCCAATGCCCTGGCAATTGCAACGCGTTGCTTCATTCCGCCGGACAACGTGTGGGGATAGGCATCCGCAAATTTAGTCAGGCCGACTTTATCCAAAAAATACAGCGCGGTTTCACGCGCTTCGGCGCGTGTTGCTTTTGGCTGGCGACCAGTGGAAACAACGTGTTTTCCAACACGGTCTTCCACGGCGGAAGTTGGTCGAACTCCTGAAAAACCATCATTCGGTCCGGCCCCGATTGGGTAACGCATTCGCCATCCAGCCTGATCTCGCCTTCAACCGCGGGTAAAAATCCGCCGATGGATTTTAACAGGCTCGATTTGCCGCAGCCTGATGGCCCCAGCAGCACAAAGCGATCGGCAGGGAAAACGTCGAAACTGACATCATGGGTGGCGCGAACCTGACTGCGGCGGGTTCGGTATTCCAACCCGACGCCGTTGATTTGTAACAGGGGTTTTTGAAGCTTATCGTTATGCTCGTGGCTCATAAATCCTCCAGTGCGTGATTGACTGTGCCGATCTTTAACATGACACGGCGAACGCGGTGGTTCAGCTACCCGGTTGATCGTGAATTTCATTAAAGAAGTAGTCTTTCCAGGAGTCAGCCTTGTTTTTCAACACGCCAAGTTGTGTAGTTTCTCGGCATAAACATAGGTGCGCTGTGGCGTGATGGTGAAATCGATTTCCGGGTCTTCAATGATTTTTTTCACCAGCGCCGGATCGAGTCGTGATTTTTCCACCCGGATATAGGTTTCGGCAGCCGCGGCTTTATCAGCTTTGATAATCTGGGCGGCTTCGGCAAGCGCATCATAGAATGCCCGGTAGGTTTTCGGATTCTCATCATGAAATTTCTCGGTGGTGTACAACACGTTGAACGTTGCCGGTCCGCCCAACACATCATAAGAACTGAGGATCTTGTGGATGTTTGCGTGCTCCAGCGCCTGATACTGAAATGGCGGGCTGGAAAAATGCGTGTTGATTTCCGAACCGCCCGCTATTAGCGCTGCGCTGGCATCGGGATGGGGCAGGCTGACCGTGATTTTGTCAAAGCGCCTGAAGTTATCCGCGCCGTACCGTTTCGCGCTTTCAATCTGCAACGTGCGCGACTGGAAACCGACACCGGCGGCGGGGGTGGCGATACGATCTTTATCGCTCAAATCATCAATAGTCTTGACTGCCGGATTATTGCTGAGCAGATAATTCGGCATCGAACCCAGCGAGGCGATGGCTTTGACGTTCTGCTTGCCACGGGTGCGGTCCCATACGGTCAGCATCGGCGGCACGCCTGCGGAGGCCACATCCAGCGCACCGGACAGCAAGGCTTCATTGATCGCGGTCGCGCCTGACAAGGTTCGCCAGTCGACCTTGATATCAAGCCCTTGTTGTTTGCCGTGCTTTTCGATCAGGTTTTGATCGCGCACGACATCCAGTATCAGATAACCAATGCCAAATTGTTGAGCTATGCTGATTTTCCCCTCCGCATTCACGGCAACAGACGAAAATGTTAATCCAATCAATACCGCAGCACGCGTTAACTGACGGAGTTTTTTATTTTTAAATGCATTATTCATTTTTTCTCTCGATTCTTTATTAAAGCGTTAATATTCGTTTTATTTTAATCATGCAATCATTATCCGATATGAATTATGAATAGCCTTAAATGAGCAAGCTCAATGAATCCTATTTTTTATATGGGGTATTGATAAAGTCTTTTTGGACTAACTTAGAAGAATTGTTTTTTATCGATGAAATCTGTACTCAAACGCGTTATTTGTGCTTTAGCAGATTATTTGCTATCGATAGTTATATTTCTCAGTTATGGATAAAATTCCCCGAGTTGTAGTAAGGGCCAATTTGTTTAATCAGTGTTCAGAGACAATTATGCCCGTATTTAGTCATCATTATTTACGCGATTATTTGTGCGCCAGATTAGTTGATATTGATGTCGATGTCACGGTGGCGGGTATCGTGGCGGATAATCTGGTGGAGTCGAGTCTTAAAGGCCATGATTCACATGGTGTGAGTATGTTGCCGCGCTATATTGCGGCAATTCAGGAGGGGGGATTATCGCCCCATGCCAATGCGGAAAAGCGGTTGGATTTTGGCCCGCTGATCTCCTTTGACGGTCAGCATGGGTTTGGTCAGGTGGTGGCACAGCAGGCGTTGGTTCAAGGGATCGAACGCGCCCGGTCACAAGGCGTGGCGGTGGTCAGCCTGGCGGATGCCCATCATCTGGGGCGTATTGGCGCCTGGGCGGAACAGGCTGCCGAGGCCGGACTGGTTTCACTGCATTTTGCCAATGTCTATACCAAACCGGTGGTGTTGCCGTGGCAAGGGCAGCGCCCGCGTTTTGGCACCAACCCTTTCTGCGTGGGGGTGCCGGTTGCCGGCGACGCGCCCGTCATTCTGGATTTTGCCACCAGTGTGATTGCCGGTAATAAGGCGCGCATCGCCTGGAATGAGGGAAAACCACTGGAACCGGGATGTATTGTCGATAATGCGGGAAATCCCGCGATTGATCCGCGTTGGTTAATGGAAGAACCGCTGGGAGCCTTATTGCCTTTTGGACAACATAAAGGGGCGGAGTTATCGCTGATTTGTTCTTTATTGGGGGCGGCGTTAACCGGCGGAAAAACAGAACGTACAGCAAAAGGTGAAGGAAAACAGATTATTAATAGTATGTTGTCTATTTTAATTGATCCACAACGATTAGGCGGAGCGGAAACCTATCAGCTGGAAATTCCGGCTTTATTAGCCTGGGTACGCCAGTCACGGGATGATGATGAATTATTATTACCGGGCGATCGGGAAAAGCAAGAGTATCGTCAACGATTGGCGAACGGTATTTTTGTTGATGATGTTAGCTGGCGACAATTATCTTGTTTAAATAAGCAGTTTGCTTAATTACTTCATTAATTCTCTCGTTAATTTCTTTAAATTAATTTGATTTATCTTTTTTATACCTGTGAGGAAGTGCCGCGTCATCTCACTCTGTTATCGCCATTCAAGGAGAAAGCTATGCATCTTGCCCGTTTCCCCCGTTTGTCTTTGGGACATTTCCCTACGCCTTTGGAAGCGTTGCCTAATCTTTCAGCCTATTTAGGCGGGCCGACGCTTTACATCAAACGTGATGATGCCACGGGGTTGGCGACCGGCGGCAATAAAACGCGCAAACTGGAATTTCTGTTGGCTGATGCGCAGCAACAGGGAGCCGATATTATTATTACCCAGGGCGCCACCCAGTCCAACCATGTGCGGCAAACTATTGCGGCGGCTGCGAAGCTGGGCCTTAAAACTAAGGTGTTTCTCGAAAAGCGCGTGACCGACTATGGCGATGATTATCTGCGCTCCGGCAATATTTTGCTGGATAATCTGCTAGGCGGCGAAATTGTTGATCATCTGCCTGCTGGTGCGGATATGCAGCGGGCGATGCAGGAACTGGCTGATTCTCTGCGCAAAGAGGGATTCAGACCTTATGTGATCCCCGGCGGGGGTTCCAGTCCCGTTGGTGCGTTGGGGTATGTGGCCTGTGCGGAAGAATTGCTGTTTCAATCCAGCCAGCAGCGCTTGCGTATTGATCACATTGTGCATGCTACGGGCAGTACCGGCACCCAGGCCGGACTAGTCACCGGATTGACCGCCACCCATAGTCAGATCCCTTTGCTGGGGATTAGCGTTAGAGCGCCGAAAGAAGAGCAGGAAGAGAATGTATACGCGCTGGCGCAGCAAACCTGGCAATTACTGGGGATACCGGGCGCGATCCCGCGTGATGTCGTAAACGTCAATAGCGATTATGTCGGTGAAGGGTATGGCATTCCGACAGAAGGTACGCTGGAAGCGTTGACGTTATTAGCGAGATTGGACGGTATTCTGCTCGATCCGGTCTATTCAGGCAAAGGAATGGCGGGACTTATCGACCTGATTCGTCAGGGCTATTTTCGCCCTGATGAGAATATCGTCTTTATTCATACCGGTGGTTCAGCCGGATTGTTTGGCTACCGTCAACTTTTTGAGCAGACATTACCCAGATGAATATTCAGCCAGATAACGCGCCGTTGATCGGTGTGCTGGGGGGAATGGGGCCGCTGGCGACAGTCGATCTGTTGCAGAAAATTATCGAAGAAACGCCTGCCCGCCGCGATCAGGATCATGTCCCGGTGGTGGTGTGGAATGTGCCGCAAATCCCGGATCGTCAGCAGGCGCTGGCAGGGAAAGGCGAGTCGCCATTACATCTGTTATTGACAGCGGTCCGCCAACTTAACCGATTGCCTGTCAGTCATATCGTGATCCCCTGTAATACCGCGCATCATTGGTTTGATGCGCTGGCCACCGAAAGTGATGTGCCGTTGATTCATATCGCTGATGCGACGCTGGAATCGATCGTTCATTTAACTCGTGGGCCGCCACCGTCATGGCCGAAAATCGGCTTGATTGCAACGCAGGGGACGCTCAACGCAGGTTGGTATCAGCGGCGGTTTGCTGAAAAAAGCGTGATCACGTTGGAACCGAGTGAACAGGAAATGACAACGTTTTTTGTTCCGGGCTGCTATGCCGTGAAACGTGGCGAGTTACCGCAAGGAGGCGCGTTGCTTGAGCAACTGGCTCAACGGCTTATCGACCGCGGCGCTGACAGGCTGGTGTTGGCTTGTACGGAAGTCCCCCCGGCGTTGTCTGCGGTGAAGTCGAGCTGGTTGGATATCAGCATTGATCCGACACGGGCATTAGCTCAGGCTTGTGTAAATATCTGGCTTGCGCACCGCGAAGCAAGGTTATAAAAATTAGGCACAATAAAAAAAACCGTTCGGTTGCCCGAACGGTTTTATCATGAAGCGCTTCAGTGTTACAGGAAACCGTACATTGCAGCAAGTATCCAACCGAAGACACAGGATGTAATCACCCCGATTAGGCCTGGCAGAATAAAGCTGTGGTTGATAACGAAACGACCAATTTTTGTCGTACCTGAACGGTCGAACTGAATGGCAGCCAGATCGCTTGGGTAGGTTGGCAGAATGTAATAACCATAGCAGGCCGGGGCCGATGCAACGATATAAGCCGGGTTAACGCCGATAGCCAATGCGACCGGTACGATTGCCGCCAGCGCCGCAGCCTGCGAGTTAACGAACTTGGATACCAACAGCAGAATAACCGCGTAGGCCCAGGGGTACTCTTTGACCAGGGTTCCCAGCGTCGATTTGATCTCTTCCAAATGCGCGCCAAACATGGTTTCCGCCATCCATGCAATACCATAAACGGCGACGATGGCAATCATCCCGGAGCGGAAGACCTCATTCTTGGAGATGGAAGATGGGTTGGTCTTGGTCACCATGATGATCAGCGCGCCGGAGAACAGCATAAACATCTGGATAACCAGCACCATCGACAGCGGTTTGCCGGAGAAGGACGGACGTAATTCATCCACCGCGCCGAGAATGGCGACCGCGGCGATTGTCGCCAGGAAGATCCACATTGCCACCCAGTTGCTGCGCGGCAGTTTTTTATCCAGCAGTGTAGCGGTGTCGCCATAGACGTAATGTCTGTTTTCAGGATCGGCGATGAAGTTCTGGAAATCCTGATCCTTGTCCAGATCCTTGCCCCTGAACCAACTGAAAATCCCGATTGCCAGGATCCCGAACAGTGTGGAAGGTATGGTGATGGACAGCAGATCAAGGAAGTCCAGGTGTTTACCGTTGAAGGTAAAGTTGGCCAGCATCGCCACCAGTGACACCACGGCAACCGATACCGGGCTGGCGATAACCCCCATTTGCGCGCCGATGGAACTGGCCGCCATCGGTCTTTCAGGACGGATATTATTTTTGATGGCGACATCATAAATAATCGGCAGAATGGTATACACCACGTGGCCGGTGCCGCACAGGATGGTCAGGATACAGGTAACAAACGGCGCAATAATTGATACATATTTCGGATTACGGCGCAGCAGTCGTTCTGCGATTTGCAACATCACATCCAGACCACCTGAAGCCTGGAGCGTCGCGGATGCGGCTACCACGGCGATGATGACCAGCATAACGTCGACTGGTGGTCTGCCTGGTTGAAGTTTAAAGACGAATACCAGAATGACGAGTCCGATACCGCCTAATAACCCCAGAGCGATCCCTCCTTTTCTCGCACCGTAGAAAAGGCAGATCAGTACAATAGCTAACTGAATGATAAAATCCATAGATACCCCATTGCTCAAAATGACGAGTTAATTAATTAAGTTGGCTTACCGTCGTCGCGGGTACTATATGGATTGTTTGTTATTAATTTTCTTGATCTAAGTCTATTAATTTTTAGGTTTCTTTTTTTTACTTGAAATAAAGGGAGTAGGTCGCAATAATTATTATCATTTGATTTATTTAGTTATTTAATTGTAAAATTAGTTATTTAATATAAATTAAATTTAATGGGTTAATAACTGAGTTAATGGATGTGTGAGATATTATTCATACATTGAATTGTTGTGTTATTTTTGTTGAAGGTTGGTTTTTTATTTGGGTTGGTTAGGTTTTATTTATGAGCTCTTTAAGCTGATTTTATGGATTGAAATTTACTTTACAATGTTTTTACGGTTTTATTATTATGTTTTTAAAGGGTATTTTTAATTAATTGTAGAGTTGAATCCCTTTTGTTATCGAATGTCAATAATTGCTGGGTTCAGGTGGTCAGGGGCAATGATAGTGATCGATTTTTACCGTGCTTTTTTGTCTTAAATCGCCGTTTTTCTCTATTTTTTATTTTTAATTCTGACATTTTTATTATATGGTTTTATAGTGTTGTAAGTTATTAAAATAATATTCCTATAAAATTTTTTAGAATATATTTTATCGCCAATCTATTTAAAAGTGCAGACGGACGACAAGTTTCTCGCCGTAGTCCGTGATAGCTTGCCGTGCTTCCAGACGGATAAACCACAATGCGTCCGCATCATTTTCGCCAACGGCAACAAACGGAATATTCTCTTTGACTACACTTATCTTTGCAGGCTTATTAATTAAATTGTGAGGAAAGGCTATGGCTATGACCAAGCAGGATCCGAAAGACGTGACTATCAGCGAAGGGCTTGCCAAAGTGCATGAAGCCGCTGATCAACTAACCGATGAGGAGATTGAAGAACTGGCCGAAGAAGCGCGGCAGGCGGTAATACAAACGCAAAATGAGTCACGAAAAAAACCATAAAACCAGAGGCATGCTGGCGTTAATGCTGAAAAGTGGCAGATATCTTGCAGGCATATAGTTGGCAGGAGTTTGGTCTATCTGAAAACACCAGTGATTTTCTGTTGATAAGGAAAGCGTTATGCATGACAAATTGCTCATTGAGGGGAAGCTGGTTGCGGGCCAGGGCGTGGCGCTGGCGGTGTTTAATCCGGCCAATGGCGAAGAGATTGCTTCGATCGCGCAGGCGGATCTGCACCAGGTTGATGCAGCGGTAAAAGCGGCAGATGCGGCATTTGCTCAGTGGGGACAAACCACGCCCAAAACGCGTTCTGTTTTATTGCTGCAAATTGCCGACGCCATCGAAGCGCATGCCGAGGCGTTTGCCCGTCTTGAATCGCTCAATTGTGGTAAGCCTTATTATGCGGCGCTGAATGATGAGATCCCGGCGGTGGCGGATGTATTTCGTTTTTTTTCCGGTGCTGCGCGCTGTCTGAGCGGTTCGGCGGCAGGTGAATATCTGGAAGGGCATACCTCGATGATTCGGCGTGATCCGGTCGGCGTTGTGGCATCGATTGCGCCGTGGAATTATCCGCTGATGATGGCGGCGTGGAAACTGGCGCCTGCGCTGGCGGCAGGTAACTGCGTGGTGTTAAAACCCGCGGAACAGACGCCGCTGACTACTTTTTATTTAGCACACCTGCTGGCTGATATTCTGCCTGCCGGGGTGGTGAATATTCTATACGGGCGTGGAGCGGATATCGGTGATGCCCTGACCGGGCACGAACTGGTACGAATGGTATCGTTGACCGGCTCGATTGCCACCGGCGCGCATATTCTTTCCCATACCGCGTCCAGCGTGAAACGCACCCATATGGAACTGGGGGGCAAGGCGCCGGTAATTGTGTTTGATGATGCGGATATCGATCAGGTGGTCGATGGCATTCGCAGCTTTGGTTTCTATAATGCCGGACAGGATTGCACCGCCGCTTGCCGTCTGTATGTGCAGCGGGCTATTTATGACGATGTGGTTGATGCCCTGGGTAAAGCGGCGGCTACCCTGAATATGGGCGACCCGCAGGATGTAACCACCGAGCTTGGCCCATTGATCACCGAACAGCAGTTGGAAAGAGTGGCGGGATTTGTCGAGCGCGCCAAAGCACTGCCGCACATAACGGTGGTGACGGGCGGAGAACGTGTCAAAGGCGCGGGATATTACTTCCAGCCGACGGTGCTGGCGGGGACGCGTCAGGAAGATGAGATCGTACAGAGAGAGGTGTTCGGCCCGGTGATTTCCATTACGCCTTTCGACGATGAGGCGCAGGTGGTCGGTTGGGCCAATGCGTCTCATTATGGGTTGGCCTCGTCCGTATGGACGCGGGATATAGGCCGCGCTCATCGGCTTGCGGCGAGCTTGCAATATGGCTGCACCTGGGTCAACACCCACTTTATGCTGGTCAATGAAATGCCGCATGGCGGGCAGAAGTTGTCTGGTTACGGGAAAGATATGTCGATGTACGGGCTGGAGGATTACACGATTGTGCGGCACATTATGATCCGACATTAAGTGAAAATTAGCGCCTATATCATTTCCCTTTTATATCTGCTTAGGAAATTCATGGAATAAGGAAGTTTTCTCATCTCAAAAGCCACAGGACAAGGCGCGCCTTGTCCTGTGCGCCATCGACATTGCATGAAAATCGCTTTCGTCTGGCGCGAAAATAGCACTGAAATCAGCTTTATGGTTAGTGAAAAGCGCTTTGAAAACCAACCGCACCAGCATGAGGCAATGCGAGCGAAAAAAGTGCATTGCTCTCTTACCTTGTTCTCTCTATTCCGCCTTAATCGGCACTAACAGATTTTAATATCGACAGTAACCTATTATTTTAATTTTTATCCTGGTTTCATTGGTTATGTCAGATTTTAATATTTAATTGGTTTTTTTAGCAGTTGACTGGCCTGTTATGTGCATTAATTAAACTGATATCGCGTGATATCAGTTAACAAGGAGTTCATTTTGTCCAGACTATACGCACACCTCAACCCGCTAGAGTGTTCTCAGCTGGCACTGGATTGGATTAGTCGTGACACATTAACCCACGATGAAACCGCCGCATTAAATCAGGAAGTCTTGCGTTGTTTTCGTGAATACGTCAATCCGGGTTTTCTGGAGTACAGAAAATCCGTCACCACCGGAGGCGATTACGGCGCAGTCGAATGGCGCGCAAGTGGCCCGAATACCTTAGTCGATACCCTGGGAAATGAATATCTCGATTGCCTCGGCGGTTACGGTATATTCAACGTTGGACATCGCAACCCTAAAGTGATTGCGGCGGTAGAGCAGCAACTTGCCAAACAACCGCTTCACAGTCAGGAATTGCTCGACCCGTTACGCGGTCTGTTGGCGAAAACGCTGGCGGCATTAACGCCGGGCGATCTGAAATACAGTTTCTTCAGCAATAGCGGGACGGAATCGGTCGAGGCGGCGTTGAAGCTGGCCAAGGCTTATCAATCGCCGCGTGGCAAATATACCTTTATTGCCGCAACCGAAGCGTTTCACGGTAAGTCATTAGGGGCGTTGTCCGCTACGGCCAAGCCTGAGTTTCGTCGTCCTTTTATGCCGTTGTTGCCAGGTTTTCACCATGTTCCGTTTGGCGATATCAACGCCATGCGTCAGCAGATTCATCAATGCCGGAAGACCGGTGATGATGTGGCCGCCATTATCCTCGAACCCATTCAGGGGGAAGGCGGCGTGATAGTGCCGCCGGATAATTACTTGCCTGCGGTCAGAGCGTTGTGCGATGAGATTGGGGCATTGCTGATTCTGGACGAAGTGCAAACCGGAATGGGGCGCACCGGCAAAATGTTCGCCTGTGAGCACGCCGGGGTTCAGCCTGATATCCTGTGTCTTGCCAAGGCATTGGGCGGCGGCGTGATGCCGATTGGCGCGACGGTGGCAACCGAGAAAGTTTTTTCCGTGCTGTTTGAAAACCCATTCCTGCACACCACGACATTTGGCGGCAACCCGTTGGCTTGCGCCGCGGCGCTGGCGACCATTAATGTGTTGCTGAGCGAAAAACTGCCGGATCAGGCTGCGTCACAAGGCGAGTTTTTATTAACCGGACTAAAACAGCTTGCCGCTAACTACCCTGAGTTGATTGTCGAGGTGCGTGGCGTTGGTTTATTGCAGGCTATCGAGTTCAGTAAAAACGAGATCGGTTATGCGTTTGCGAAAGAACTTTTCCAACGTAATGTGCTGGTCGCGGGGACACTGAATAATGCGAAATCAGTCAGAATCGAACCGCCGCTCACCATCACCAGAGCGCAATGCGCCCGTGTGTTGAAGGAAGCCGGTGAGGTGCTAAAAAAGCTCTGCGGCATCATGTCTGACGAAAAGAAAATGAAGGAATATGCGTTAGAGTGAAACGTATGCGACAGATACGCAGCTTAAGATTGCTGCCCGCGCGAAAGCCAGTCAGATAACACACTGACTGGCTTTTTTACTGGCCTCGGCGGGCGGGATATCCGCCATATTGACGCTATCGGAAATGTTTGGTTATTCCACATCGCTGCGATCAATGTCGGAAGGGGGATGACGCGAGGATAAATAAATCATTCTCTTGCTATTAATTTGCTCCCGTGGCATTTGAATTTATTGTCATCCTTCCCCGCAGTCTTTTTAATATCTTCTATAATCAGAATGCTTTTGAAAATAACGATTGTGAAGAGTGATGCATCTCGTCTTATCCCCTTATTTTTCCAATTGCAGGCCGCTAAATTTTTCGCGCTGTTTGGTTCCTGAGTCATTTGATTATTTTGGCGTGTTGTTGATTGCCGTGGCCGGTGTTTGAAATTTATCGGGTAGAGACCGATAGGTCATTCTTTAAACAAAAGGAAATGATGAATGAAATTAACAAAAAAACGCGTCGAGCCGATGAAAATACAGGACATTACCATTATTGATGATACCAGGCTGAAAAAAGCGATCACCGCGGCGGCGCTTGGCAATGCGATGGAATGGTTCGATTTTGGTGTGTATGGATTTGTGGCTTATGCGCTCGGTCAGGTATTTTTCCCTGGCGCCGATCCCGGTGTGCAAATGATTGCAGCGTTGGCTACCTTTTCGGTTCCCTTTCTGGTCAGACCGATCGGCGGGATATTTTTTGGCGCGATGGGCGATAAATATGGCCGTCAGAAAGTGCTTTCAATCACCATTATTATTATGGCGGTGAGTACGTTTTGTATCGGTCTTATTCCGTCTTATGCCTCTATTGGCATCTGGGCGCCGATATTATTGTTATTGGCGAAACTGGCGCAGGGCTTTTCTGTCGGCGGAGAATATACCGGTGCCGCCGTCTTTGTGGCGGAGTACTCGCCGGACAGAAAACGCGGCTTTTTAGGCAGTTGGCTTGATTTCGGTTCGATAGCCGGTTTCGTCATGGGCGCCGGGGTGGTGGTATTGATTTCCTCGATCGTCGGAGAGGCGGATTTCCTGGATTGGGGATGGCGTATACCTTTCTTTATCGCCGGGCCATTAGGGTTGATTGGTATTTATCTGCGTCATGCGCTGGAAGAAACGCCGACATTTCAGCAACATGTGGATAAAATCGATAAAGAATCAAAAGATAGTCTTCAGTCAGCACCGAGAATTTCTTTCCGTGAAATTGCCACCACACAGTGGCGGAGCCTGCTGGTTTGCGTCGGGATAGTGATTACCACTAACGTCACTTATTACATGTTATTGACCTATATGCCGAGTTATCTTTCGCATAGCCTGAATTATTCCGAAGACCACGGCGTCATGATTATTATTGCAGTCATGATTGGTATGCTGTTTGTACAGCCGGTAATGGGATTGATGAGCGACAGATATGGGCGTAGACCGTTTATTATCTGCGGCAGTATTGGCCTTTTACTGTTGTCGGTGCCTTGTTTCATGTTGATCAACAGCGATGTGGTCGGGCTTATTTTTTGTGGCCTGTTAATTCTGGCGGTATTACTGAACGCGTTTACCGGCGTGATGGCCTCGACCTTACCCGCGATGTTCCCGACCCATATTCGTTATAGCGCGTTGGCGACCGCTTTTAATATCTCCGTACTGATTGCCGGGTTTACGCCCACCATCGCGGCATGGCTGGTGGAGTCAACCAAAAATCTTTATATGCCGGCTTATTATTTAATGGTTATTGGCATTATTGGCATCACCACTGGTATCTCGATGCGGGAAACTGCGAACCGGCCATTAAAAGGCGCTACGCCTGCGGCGTCTGATCGGGCCGAAGCCAAAGAACTGTTGCAGGAGCAGTTCGATAATATTGAACAGAAAATAGAAGATATTGATGAGCAGATTGCGCAACTGGAGCAGAAAAGAAAAGCGCTTATCGATCAGCATCCCAGAATAAATTAAACCCATGATCACTGGTTCCCGGTTTTGCCATTAATCGCTCCCCCTTGCCAGGGGGAGCGTATTGATTAACGGAATGGCGGCTCGTTGAATGTGCGTAATTTGCGCGAGTGCAATTGGTCGGCTTCCGCACGCAGCAAATCAATCGTGCAAATACCGATTTGCAGATGTTCTGAAATCGCCCCTTCATAGAAACGGTTGGCCTGACCGGGCAATTTAATCTCACCATGCAACGGCTTATCGGAAACGCACAGCAGCGTGCCATACGGGACCCGGAAACGATAGCCCTGGGCGGCGATGGTGGCGCTTTCCATATCCACCGCCACCGCGCGGCTGAGGTTAAAACGCAAGGCGGAAGCGGCATAGCGCAACTCCCAGTTACGGTCATCGGTTGTCACCACCGTGCCGGTGCGCAACCGCTGTTTGACCTGTTCGCCCGGCATACCACTCACCATTTTGGTGGCGTCATACAGCGCGCGTTGAACCTCGGCGATGCTGGGGATGGGAATATCAGGCGGCAGCACGGCGTCTAGTACGTGGTCGTCACGCAGATAAGCGTGCGCCAATACATAATCGCCAATCGACTGACTTTCCCGCAGACCGCCACAATGCCCAATCATCAACCAGGCATGAGGACGCAGCACCGCGAGGTGATCGCAAATGGTTTTAGCATTGGAGGGGCCGACGCCGATATTCACTAGCGTGATGCCCTTGCCGTGACGGGAGATCAGATGGTAGGCGGGCATCTGATGATTTTTCCAGGCCAGATCGGACACCGTCTGTTCAGGGTTTGACGTCGGTGCGGTGATGTAGATGCCGCCAGCGCAGGACAATGCTTCATACGGGCTGTCCGGGTCGGCAATCTGACCACAGGCCCAGCGGACAAACTCATCCACATAGCGCGTGTAGTTGGTGAAAAGGATGAAGGGCTGAACATGTTCTGTCGGCGTGCCGGTATAGTGACGCAGGCGCGCCAGCGAGAAATCGGTTCTCAGGGCGTCGAAGTGCGATAGCGGCGAGGTGGTGGTGGTGGCATGAAACAGGCCATCAGCCGTCTCATCCCCGATTTTCGACAGTTCGGTGGTCGGAAAATAGTTGGCGATACCGGCGCTCATCGAGCGGTCGAGTATCAGGTCGGAGCCATCCAGTACATAAGGAAACGGGATCTCCTGCTGCGAGGGCCGCACTTCAATGTGGGTGGCGTAGTCGCTTGCCAGCAGGGTTAACTGTTCGGTCAAATACTGGCGGAAGAACTGCGGGCGGGTAATGGTCGTTGAGTAGCAGCCGGCATGGGTGAAGCGGCCATAGGCGCGGTGCCGTGGATGCGTAGTGGCGCCGCCGTCCCATTTAACGCGCAGTTCGGGGTAAGCGAACAAGCCTGCTGCGCGGGCTTGCTCATCGGGCAATTTGCCGTCACGGATGAACTCCCCAATGGCATCGCGCAGGGAAGAAACCGCCTGGTCGTACAACGCTTCCAGTTTATCAAGTGCCTGTGTTACGGTGAGGCTTCCTCCGGGGCCGCTGTTATGCATATTCTTTCCTGCGTACATTTATTCTCTCGTGGCGTCGCCGTAAACCCATTGATTTGGTTACCCGGCAGACTAACCGAAGATCGGGGTAAATGCTCAATAAAAGAGAAGTATAGGAAATGTATAAATGAAGTGTGTCCGTCCATCTGGCTTTCCCCGTTACCGCTGCGTAGTAGAAGACGCGAACGGACGACAAATCAGCGTCATTGCCAGCGCGCTGCACAATGGCACCGCCGCCAGCAGCAGCCAGGGGATTGCGGCCTGCGGAGAGGGCGTCAGCGCGCGATCCAGCTGTCCGCCCAGCAGAAAATTGCCGACCAGCACCGCCAACCCGCCCATTGACGCCAACGCGCCGTAATGCGCGCCCAGATTGTGGTTGTTGGCGAAGCGGGGAATGAGATCCATGCCGACGGGAACAATCAACATCTGTCCCAACGTTAGCAACGTGATCAGCGACACGGCAGGCAACAGGCGCTGCCAGCCATCCGGCGGGGCAACCTGCGCGAACAGGGCCACGCTGCCGAAAGCTGACGCCAGCAGCGTAAATCCTAACGGTAACATGCGGGTGGCACCATGACGGCGGGCAAAGCGCGCCAGCGGCAATTGCAGACAAATCACCAGAATGGACGCCAGTACAAACAGCGGGCCGAGATCATGTTCATTACCTCCGGCACGGCGCAGTTCGACAGGCAGGGCCAGATAGAGTTGGTTGTAGCTGAATAAATAGGCGCTGTAGGCGATGATAAACGCCACAAAGCGCCGCTGCCGGAGCTGCCGGAATGTCTGCCACCAGGGAGCAATCTGTAGCGCGGAAGCTGATTGACGGGAGGTGGCGGGCAGATTGAAGAACAGGATGAATAGCGCCAGCAGAAACACGCCGGCCCCCGCCAGCGCGACCTGCTGAAAACCATATCCGGCCAGCAGCGAACCCAGCAACGGCCCAAGTACCGCACCCAACTCGCCGCAAATGGCGAACAGGGCGAACCATTCCGAGCGGCTGCGTTTGCCTTCTTTCTCACTCTGTGTGCCGGCTTGCGCCATCAGCGCTTCAATGGCGGGCGAAAACAGCGCGCCGCCGACACCGGTCAGACAGGCGCCGAGAATAATCGGCCACAGGGAACCGCCCAACGCCAGCAGCAGATAGCCGATGATGCGCACCACGCAGCCGCATAAAATCAGGCTGCGTGCGCCAAAGCGATCCGCCAGCGCGCCGCCGAGCAAAAACATGCCTTGTTGCGAAAAGGTGCGCAGACCGATGACCAGACCGATCGCCCAACCGGACAGCAACATATCGTCACGCAGGAAGATAGCCAGAAAAGGAACCACGGCGTAAAAGCCGATATTGAAAACCAACTGACTGCCAAGCAATAACGGCGGATAGAGGGGGGCCGAATGTTCGAGGGTCTGGTCTGACATAAAAAGTTATCCGTTAACCTATGGGGCTCAGTTACGCATTTAACCGTTATGAACTAATAAATGGTCGAGAATAGCCTGCGCCGTTTTAATATCGGTCACCAGCGCATTGATCATGCCTGATTTGGCCGCGCCAATAATCCCGGCCGCTTTTTCCGGGGCGGCGGCAACGCCAATGCTCAGCGGCGTCCGGCGAAGTTGTGCGGGCGTCGCCGCGATCATGCAGTCTTCGCCTGCCCAGTGCAGGATTTTACCTGATTCAGTGAAATAATGACGTATGACATCACCCGCCGCCTGACTCAATGCCCGCTCATCAGGCGTGGCGGTGGTGGTTTCCGACGGACTGGGCGCGTGCGTCAGACCAACCCCCACGATGGCGACATCCAGCTTATCCCACAGAGAAGCGATCTGCTGGACGCTGGGATCGCACAGGAATGCCTCGCGCAACTCGGTGGACGAGATGTAGGGCGCGTGGAGAAAATAGGGCGTTCCTCCCATCTGCTCCGCGGCCTGGCGAACAAATTCATTAATCTGAAAATGCGCGGCGGCCTGCTGCATTCCCCCATTCAGCGCCACGGTGAGCACGCCGGGCAAACGCGGCATGCCTGCCAGCGTCACTTCTCTGACCGCACGGCCCCAGCCAATACCGATAATCGCGCCCGCAGAAAGATTGGCCTGCTGTAATAAACCGGCAAGCGGGGTCGCCAGTGCGCCCAATACATTAGTCGGCGGGGATTCCACGACGGCGGCGGTTTTCAACCCCAGATGTTGGATCAGGTCAGCGGTGATCTCCTCCGGAGAGGTTAATTCAATGACTTCAATACGTACAATCCCTGCCGCACGCGCCTTATTCAGCAGGCGCGAAATGGTGGCGGTGGAGACACCCAGTTTTTTAGCGATATCAACCTGAGCCATATCTGACTGGTAATGCAACTTTGCCACCATATGCATCATTGCGCGCGTCGTCGCAATATCGGGTAAAAGATTTTCTTTCAGCTTGAAATTCCTTTCTGCAATGTATTACACTCAATTCGTCAATTGGAGAATTATTGCGCAACAACCATCAAATTGCAATCGGTACGCTTGGTGAAAAACCCAGACAGGACAGGATGTTGAGGGTGATTACACCGGGTATTGCTACGCTTTCCCACTCGACGAAAATCCATACCAAGGAGAATTCAATGTCACACATGTCCACATCCGAACGTCGTGGTTATCAGCAAATCTGTGGCAGCAACGGCGCCATGTTGGTTATTGCCTGCGATCAACGCGGCGCAATGCGTAGTTTGCTCTCTTCCAACCCCGATCAACAAGCTAATATCACCGAACGCCAACTGGGAGAAATCAAAGCGGATATTACCCGCTATCTCGCCAGCCAGGGTTCCTGCGTATTGGTTGATCCGGTCTGTGCGGTGCCGGAATTGGTGGATGACGGCGTCATTGCGCGCGATACCGCGTTATTGATTGGGCTGGACGCTTCTGGTTGGGATACCACGGAAGCGGGTTATCGTCATTCCCGGCTGGTGGACGGAATCAATGCGCGGCGCGTGCGTGAACTTGGCGGCAATGGCGGTAAAATCATGGTGTATTTACGTGCCGACCATGAGCAAGCCAATACACACAATATTGCGAAGTTGCGTCAGTGCATTGCAGACTTTGCCCGTGAAGATCTGCTGCTGGTGGTCGAGTTCCTGACTTATCAGCTTGAAGGTGAAACGGAAGAGGAATACAAGAATAAAATCCCGTCGCTGATCTACGAAGGGACGAAAATCGCGCTGGCGTGTGGGGCGAAGGTGCTCAAAATCCCTTATCCGGGATCGGCGCAGGCATGCGCGGCGATCACTAAACTTGTCGGTGATGTGCCGTGGGCGGTACTCTCTGCCGGGGTCGATCATGGTACGTTTTTAAAGCAGGTGGCGGATGCGATGCAAAACGGGGCATCAGGCGTTATCGCGGGCCGCGCGTTGTGGAAAGATTGTATTTCGCTCGATCGCGCCGTCACCCGTGAAAAGCTGCAAACGCTGGCGGTGCCGCGTCTCAAGGAAATTCAGGCGGTGATTGGCCAATATTTTCAAGGTGCTCAGCCGGGTGAGCACAACATAAAGGAGCAGATGGATCATGCCTGAACACGCTGTCGCACTGGCCGGGAAACGCGTCGTACTGGTTAACGGCATTCCGGCGTCAGGGAAAAGCCGCGTCGCCACGGCGCTGGCAGTCGCCACGGGCTGGCCTATCCTGTCACTGGATGATATTAAAAATCCTTTTTTGCAGCATCTGGACGGGGTAGACCGCCCATTTAACCGCTTGCTCGGAATCGCAAGTTATCAGGCCATCTGGTCTGTCGTGGCCAGTGCGCCGCCGGGAAATACCTTTATCATTGACGCCTGGTTTGGTTTTCAGTCGAGAGAACGTCTTACGGCTTATCTGGCGGACTCCGGGGTGACACGGCTTGCCGAAGTATGGTGTCAGATCGCTGGAGAACTGGCGGCAGCACGTTATGAGGCGCGTCTGGCATATCGCCTGGCCGGGCATCCCGGTGCCGAATATCTTCCTGAACTGATCGAACTGGCGAAGGTGGCGCAACCAATGGAATTGGGACCGCTACTGATTGTTGACCAGGCGAGTCCGCTTGAAATGGGGGAAATAACCAATTGGGCGCAGACGGTGTTATCTGAAAAACCGACATAATAAAATGTATCTAAAAAATGGAATTATCTGAAACAGTCATCAGGGATCACATAAACCGATTAATTTTAATAATCAGCTTTGCTCTTTTTATTAGATTAATCCTTAATAATGTTTTTATAAAAATGGATTAGAACCAAATAATTAAACCTGGTCGTGTTTTAAGGCTATCCAGAAAGTATATACTCTAAAAAATTCGGGTAACTGAGTGCAGAAGACGCATCGGTAACTTGAAGGATGACGAATATATTAAATTAACCCATTTATTCTGCATAGGATGATTATGTTAACTGACTGGATTAATGAAAATAACCTTCAGCTATTTACCCGCGTTAATGACTGGCGACAGGCGGTTGCATTAGCCGTTCAGCCAATGATTGAGAGTGGGGCGGTTGAATCACGTTATCTTGATGCTATTTATGCGATGCATGAGGAAATCGGTCCTTATTATGTATTGGCGGAAGGCATCGCCATGCCTCACTCCCGACCTGAAGATGGGGTAATTAAAACCGCGCTTTCATTGATGATTATTACAGAAGGCGTAAGTTTCGGCAGTCCTGACAATGATCCGGTCTATATCGTGTTTGCGCTGGCCGCCATTGACAGCCATTCACATATTGAAATGATCGCCAGTCTTGCAAAACTATTTTGTGAGGATGATATGATTAATCAGTTAAAAAAAACCACTGATAAACATAAGGTTCTTGAAATTATTCGCCAATTTTGAAGAGTGAGACGCAATGAAAAGAATAATCATGATTGCCAACCGGCGGCGGGCATCGCCTGACAACGGGTTACCAAGAATAATCGGGAAGAGCCGCAGCAGGTGGTCGTGGCACTAAATCTGAATATGATCAACTTATGATCAACGAAGGAAATACTGATGAAAAAATTATCGATTCTTGCGGTATGCGGGGCCGGGCTAGGCAGTAGCTTTGCCTGTGAGATGAGTATTGAGTCAGCCCTGAAAGATCTGGGTGTTGAAGCGGAATTGTCGCATTGTGATATATCCAGCGCGACATCTTCCCGCGCCGATATTATTTTTACCGGCGAAAATTTCCGATCACAATTTCAACATTATACAATTGATGCCACCATTATTTATCTGCGGCGGTTGGTAGATAAAAACGAAATAAAAATAAAGCTTGAGCCAGTATTGAAAGAAAAAGGTTATATTATTTAATTTTTCTGAATTTACCCGATTACTGTGAAATAGAACAGGGGGATTGTTATGTCTTTCCTTAATTTTATTGTCTATGACGTACTTGGTCAGGCCTCTATATTAGTGTCATTAATCGCTATGATTGGCTTGATTGCACTGAAAAAAAGTCCAGGAAAGGTTGTTACGGGCACGTTGAAAACGTTATTAGGTTTTTTGGTTTTGCTCGCCGGGGCCAATATTATTGTAGCAACGCTGACATTCCTGGGTGAAATTTTTCAGCAAGGGTTTAACATGCGCGGCATCGTTACCGATGTGGGGGCGATTGCCGGTATTGCGCAAAAAACGCTGGGCAGAGAAACCGCGTTAATTATGGTGATCGCCTTTGTGGTAAATATCGTTATTGCCCGTTTTACGTCTTTTAAATATATCTTTTTAACCGGTCAGGCGTCGTTGTGGATGGCGACGGTGTGTTCGGTGATCGGTTATATGGGGGGGGTGCGTGGCACGGAATTAATTCTTCTTGGCGGCGTGATAGCCGGTCTGATGGCAGTGCTAATGCCCGCGATGGCGCAACCCATCGTCCGCAAGATTACCGGTAGCGATGATATCGCGCTGGGACACTTTTGTACCATCGGCTATATCGTGCAGGCCAGCGTTGCCAGGGTTACCGGCGATGCCAGTAAAAGCACGGAAGATCTGGAATTGCCGCAGGCGTTCTCCTTTCTGCAAGATACCTATCTGTCGATGATGGTGGTCATGATCCCCATCTACCTCATTCCAGCGGTGGCTGCCGGGCCGGATGTGGTGGCCGCCTACTCGAATGGCGTCAACTATCTGGTGTATGCCTTTATCCAGTCGATCCAGTTTGTAGTTGGCGTGTATGTATTGCTGGCCGGGGTGCGGCTACTGCTGGCGGAGATTGTTCCGGCGTTCCGCGGCATTGCCCTGCGCATTGTGCCGAATGCGGTGCCGGCGCTTGACTGTCCGGTGCTGTTTCCCTATGCGCCGAATGCCGTGATTATCGGATTTATCGCCACCACCGTGGGTGCGGTGATTGGCATGTTTCTGTTCCCGGCGGTCGGGCTGGCAATGATATTGCCGGGTATGCTGACGAACTTCTTTGCCGGCGGGACGGCAGGCATCTTCGCCAATGCGGTTGGCGGGCGGCGCGGGGCTATCATCGGCGGGGTTTTCCACGGTTTGTTTATTACGTTGCTGCCCGCGCTATTGTTGCCGCTGCTGGGTCAGTTCGGTTTGGAGAACGTCACCTTCAGTGATTCAGATGTGATTGGCGTCGGGCTGGTGTTTGGCTACCTTCTCAATTTCTTCAACTAACACCAAGGGGACTGCATGAGTACGGCAATAGACGACATTCTGCAACAGGGCCTGCCTGCTCAGGCCTGTTCTAAGGCATTGAATGAACTTGGTAAAACGTTTTTTGAACAACATGATGTGGAGAATGCCATTCGTTGTTGGGAAAAGAGCATGGAATGCTACGGCAAGCCCGGCTTTGCTCAAGCACAGTTAATGAAAGCCTATAATCTCCGCCGCCGTGCATGTGTTCAGGCTGGCGATAGCGACGGCGCCGAGCTCTATGCGCAAAAAATTGACGACTTGATGCAGCAAAGCAAGGATGCGATTCGCTATGGTTTCTGATGGAAATAAATACTAGGATGTACTTTAGTATGCGTGGTCTGCCCAGCCATGAATTTATCCGATGGCTGGGTTTTTCGCGGCCTGGCCGGTTGTCTGGCCCGACGGTAGTCGATACGGCTGGATCGCTGGATGTAGGAATATGCGAGGATTTAGCGTGGCAAATTTACTGTGGGATCATGCGGTTCACTATGTGAATAATCTGGATGAGGCGATAACGGCATTTAGCGATCGCCAACTGGTGGCTTTTCACGGCGGTTCTCATCCAGGATGGGGAACCCATAACGCACTGAGTTATTTCGGCCTGACCTATATTGAATTTCTCGGCATCCGTGATGCCGATGAGCTTGCGGCGGCGCGGGAAAGGTTTTCCCTGACGCAGGATGCGCAGACCTTTTTGCCACAGCAGCAAATATTGCATCGGATTGTACTACGCAGTGACGACATTGATGCCAGCTATGCGGCGCTTAAGCAGCACGAGCTTGCCCTTTCTCCCATCATTACGGGCAAACGCCATGATACGCAAGGCAATCTCATTGAATGGCGCATATTCACTATTGTCGGTGATTATCAAGGGGTGGTTTATCTCTTATCGTTCAGTGGGGTAATGCCGATGCCGAGCGTTTGCAGTTACTCCGGCAGCGCGGTCTTGATCAGCCGCATCCTGCGGGCCGCGTGACGGTTCAGTCGGCGTTATTCAACGTCAAACAGCCTCAACAGGTCGCCGAACATTGGCGGCAGATATTTAATTTATCGAACAGCGAACAACCATCCCATTTGCTGATTGGCGACCAACGATTTATTTTCCAGTATGGAAAAGAAAATCGTTTGGTATCAATTCAGTTACAGACTGATAATTCAGCGTTAAGACAGGAGAGTATTTTCGTCGGCGATGGAGAATATCAATTTGTTTAATTTATACAGGAAGCGGTTTAATCAACTGTAGCTCGACGCCAAGCCGTATAGCATGCTTGGCATTTAAAACGCCCAATTTTTTTACCACATTGCCGATGTGGAATTTTACCGTACTTATTTTTATATCTAAAATCATTGCAATTTCAGGATAGGTTTTACCCATGCTGGCCCAATACAGAATTTCATTTTCCCGACGGGAAAATATTTCTTTGTCACCCAGTTTGTTATTATTTTGGCTAACTTCCTTATAAAGTGAGATGAATTTTTCATGAATCGAGATAAGCAGCATCTGTATTTTATCTTTATTATTTTCGAGGGTTTTTTCAATGTCGCTACTTTCCTCCTCTTCGATCATAATCGACAGCGCGACCAGATTTTGCAGATGGTCATGAAGTACAAACGTGTAGCCGTTAACAATATTGTACTCTCTGGAAAGATTAAAAATCTTTGAGAATCTCAATTTAGAATTGATGACCAGATTATCATCCCAGGAAAAAGGTGAGACTTTGTTTATCGCTGTCAAAATGACCGGATCGATATGCTGATAATTGTTTTCTTTGTAAGTTTCTACCCATTCCTGCGGGTAGTTGGAAATAATAACCACCTGTGAGGGATTCTTTTTGCTCATCACCATGTAAGCATATTTCAGAACGCCATAGCTCTTTAACTTTCGATTGAGGTAGTTTTTGATTGTAGTAGTGATGATTTCGTTTTCAGTAACAAAAAAGGACATTAACAGCCTCAAAATTTTTCATGAATGTGGGTAAGGGAGATGAGGATAAAAGTAGGATAGAAAACCTATACCAAAGTCTAACTACTGTTGCTTCCTGCTATCCCTTATAATTCGCTATCTAAGATAGCGTAGTACGCTAAGCGAGTACATAAAAATATAACGTCTGATATTTCGTTTTAATGGCTCTGACATAACGTTAAGCGCCAATCCAGGGAAATCTTTTCTTAATCATAGCATCCCCCTCGTGGGGATGATTATGTCACTCTCCTATCTATTTTGAGAATAATAGTTATCTATTCATTATATTGTCAACAGCACTGGTCCTTATTCGTTCTCTATTCATTGGTGCTGATGTGGCATTATGGTGTCTGACGGCATGAAATGATATTTGCTAAGCGCAAAAAAATGCCCCGACCCGAATAACCGGGACGGAGCATTTCAGTACCTCTGCGTCAGCAATGACGCTGTTCGATCATGCGAGGTCGAAACGGTCGAGGTTCATGACTTTGGTCCAGACAGCGACAAAATCTTGTACAAAACTCGCCTGCGCATCCGCACTGCCGTAGACTTCGGCCAACGCGCGCAATTGAGAATGCGAACCGAAGATCAGATCGACGCGCGTAGCCGTCCACTTGAGTTCCCCGGTCACGCGATCGCGTCCTTCAAATACGCCGTTGTTGTCCACCGCTTTCCACGTTGTCCCCATATCAAGCAGATTCACGAAGAAATCATTGGTCAGCGTCTGAGGACGTTGGGTGAACGCGCCGTGCTGTGTGTGGCCGACATTGGTGTCAAGCACACGCATGCCGCCTAACAGTACCGTCATTTCCGGCGCGCTCAAGGTAAGTAATTGCGCCTTGTCCACCAGCAACGCTTCGGCGGCGACGCTGTAACGTCCTTTGAGATAGTTGCGGAAACCATCGGCAATCGGTTCCAACACATCGAATGACGCTACATCGGTCTGTTCCAGTGAGGCGTCCATCCGACCGGGCGCGAACGGCACAGTGACCGGATGACCGGCGTTTTTCGCCGCCTGTTCAACACCCGTGCAACCTGCCAGTACGATCAGGTCAGCCAACGACACTTTTTTATTGCCGAACTGAGCGCGGTTAAACGTGTCCTGAATGTCTTCAAGCGTAGTCAGCACCTGCGCCAGTTGTTCAGGCTGATTCGCTTCCCAGTCTTTCTGCGGGGCCAGACGGATACGCGCGCCGTTGGCGCCGCCTCGCTTGTCGGAACCACGGAAGGTTGAGGCCGATGCCCAGGCTGTTGATACCAGTTGCGAGACAGACAAACCAGCGGCCAGAATTTTGCCTTTAAGATCGGCGATATCCTGGTCATTAATCAATTCATGATCAACGGCGGGGATCGGGTCCTGCCAAATCAACGCTTCAGCCGGGACTTCCGGGCCGAGATAACGGGCGTGCGGTCCCATGTCACGGTGCGTCAGCTTGAACCATGCGCGGGCGAAGGCGTCGGCAAATTCATTTGGATTCTCGTAGAAGCGGCGCGAAATTTTTTCGTAGATCGGATCAACGCGCAAAGCGAGGTCCGAGGTCAGCATGGTTGGCACATGACGCTTGGACGGATCGTGCGCGTCCGGCATTTCTCCCGCACCCGCGCCGTCTTTCGGCTGCCATTGATGGGCGCCGGCGGGACTTCTGGTCAGTTCCCATTCGAAACTGAACAGGTTCTCGAAAAAGTAGTTACTCCAGCGGGTCGGCGTTTGCGACCAGGTGACTTCCAGACCGCTGGAGATGGTATCGCCGCCTTTACCGCTGCCGAAACCGCTTTTCCAGCCCAGCCCTTGTTCTTCAATCCCGGCGGCCTCCGGTTCCGCTCCGACCAGCGCCGCATCGCCCGCGCCGTGGGTTTTACCGAAGGTGTGACCACCGGCAATCAGCGCCACGGTTTCTTCATCGTTCATCGCCATGCGGCTGAATGTTTCACGAATATCTTTGGCGGAGGCCAGCGGGTCCGGGTTACCGTTCGGCCCTTCCGGGTTCACGTAGATCAACCCCATCTGCACCGCCGCCAGCGGGTTTTCGAGGTCCCGTTCGCCGGTGTAACGTTTGTCGCCGCCTAACCAGGAGGTTTCGGATCCCCAGTAGACATCTTCTTCCGGTTCCCATACGTCCGGGCGTCCACCGGCAAAACCGAAGGTTTTGAATCCCATTGATTCCAGTGCGACGTTGCCGGTCAGGATCATTAGATCGGCCCATGAAATTTTGCGGCCATATTTCTGTTTAATCGGCCACAGCAAGCGTCGCGCTTTGTCCAGGTTGACGTTGTCGGGCCAGCTATTGAGCGGAGCGAAACGCTGTTGACCAGCGCCAGCGCCGCCGCGTCCATCGCCCATACGGTAGGTTCCCGCGCTGTGCCAGGCCATACGAATGAATAGCGGACCGTAGTGGCCGAAGTCCGCAGGCCACCAGTCTTGTAAATCGGTCATCAGGGCATGGAGATCTTGTTTAACGGCGGCTAAATCGAGACTTTTGAAAGCGTCGGCGTAGTCGAAGTCTTTATCCATTGGGTCGGACAGGGAAGAATGTTGGTGCAGAACTTTCAGATTCAGTTGATTCGGCCACCAGTCTTTGTTTGAGGTGCCGCTGTTGGTCGTCCTTTTACTGCCACCGCCCGAAAATGGGCATTTGCTTTCAGTTGTCATGTGTTCTGTTCCTTTGCTCGTGTGTCCATCCACCCGGCTTGTCTGATGCCTGGGCGTTGACCTGACGACATGAGATTGCTCGTATGGAGAATGTGCTCATTATTATCATAATACACTGAATTTCATCGGATAATGTTCACGTCGCCATCGTCTGGACATAAACCTCATCAGGTGAAATCGCTAGACATCTTAGCCAGAATGGGGAGATAGATAAAAGCGAATTAAATGAATATTGTGATAGTCAATGGCTTTCATATTATGGCTATTGATAGTTTTAAGTGAAAAAAAACGTCTCTATCGCCCGGTACAACGACGCGTACTGGGCGCAGGTGTTAATGACTGATTTTCACCAACGTTCGGCCACATATTTTATTATTTAACAAATCAGTGGCGATAATCGCCGCATCTTCCAGTTTGATTTCTCTTGCCGCCTGCTGATAGAAGCTTTCAGGCAGGACTTGCGCTAAACGACGCCATACGTCAGCGCGACGGGGTGTAGGAAGCAATACCGAATCAATGCCCTGTAGACGCACGTTGCGCAAAATGAAAGGCATCACGGTGGTGGGGAGATCATAGCCACCGGCTAAACCGCAAGCCGCGACGCAACCGCCATAATTCATCTGCGCGAGTATTTTGGCCAGCACGTTGCCGCCCAGGGTATCCACGGCGCCGGCCCATCGTTGTTTCTCAAGCGGACGGGTGTCGGCAAACGCTTCGCGCGACAGGATCTCGTCGGCGCCAAGCTGTTTTAGATAATCATGGGTGGTTTCACGACCGGTTACCGCGGCAACCGTATACCCCAGAACTTTCAGTAACGCGACCGCCGTGCTGCCGACGCCGCCGCTGGCGCCGGTGACCACCACACTGCCGCTTTGCGGCGTGATGCCAGCCTCTTCCAGCGCCATCACACACAACATGGCGGTAAAACCTGCCGTGCCAATGATCATCGCGTTGCGTGCGCTGAGGTTTTCAGGCATTGGCACCAGCCAGTCACCTTTCACGCACGCCTGCTCAGCAAGGCCACCCCAATGGTTTTCGCCAACGCCCCATCCCGTCAGGATCACGCTCTGCCCTGGCGAGAAGCGGGGATCATGACTTTGGCTGACACGCCCTGAAAAATCGATGCCGGGCACCATCGGAAACTGACGGACGATTTTCCCATTTCCTGTAATAGCCAGCGCGTCTTTGTAATTGAGGCCGGACCAATCGATATCCACCAGCACATCGCCTTCGGTCAGTGCAGGCAGGGTAACCTCTTTTACTTCCGCTAATATCTGATGGTCTTTTTGTTCCAGAACAAGTGCTTTCATACGTGACTTTCCTCGTCAAACGAATTTGAATGTGCCTCCCGAACAAACGGGTTTTTTTGCGGTTATTGTAGTTTTTATAGATCCTTTGCAGAAAAAGGCTCAAAACGGAGCAAGTGACTCAACTGAAAGGAAAAATTTAGCGGCGTATTGCAGCGACTTCCCACACAGTGAGCGATGCGCTTCTCCCGCCCGTATCCCGTTGGATTTATCAGAAAAATCCAATGGTATATGAAAAGCCTACGTCCAATCAGCCTGGTAAGCAAGAAGGGACATCACCATGTGGGATTTACCAATTTCTTGTTAAAAAAAATTAGTTTTTCTGTTGATTAATCAGTAGAAGAATGTTGGAGGGGGAGTAAATGATTATTATCACCTGTCTTCTAATATTCTATAAATCATTAATATAAAACATGTAATCAGCGGAAACTGCTATGAATGGTTTTTATCGTTCGTGTCTGGAAGGATGCGGCTATGTAAGCAGGTATGATACATTAATTTTTATAATTAATTATGAATGCATTAGAAAATGCGTGTATCGAAACTGCATTTGACGCAGCCGAAGGTTTTATTAAACCGCTTAACATTCCCATGTCCGACGGTATTCCCGCTGGTCCGTGGATGATTTCTGATAAAACAGGTCGCCATAGGATTTTGGCTGGTTGCATTCCCGCTGGAGTATGGTACTGCCGATGCTCATCATCAATAGACTTTTTGGCGACACGCTTCATTTGGCTACCCGGTCGCCTAGTCCTTTTGCTACAAAGGCAACATGGCGATGATTCCGCCGCAACCGGATTTCTCGCATTAACGCAGATTATCAGGGAAGTTGGCTGGCAGTTCACTGGCGGCGCAGTTAATCACGGTGTCGTTGTCCGTACCGCAGTCACGCACGAAGGTGATGGCGGCAAATTCATCGATCACTTCGGTCGGATAGGCTGGGCCTGCATCACGGTAAGAATTCATCAGCGGAATATGGTCGTTCTGAAAGCACACGGTTTTTTCAGGATTATTGATTATCCAGCGCGGGAAGAAAATAGTGCCGTGGAATACGTTATCGCCCAGGTTTACGATCAGGCTGACATCGGTGCCAGTCGGTTCTGTCCATGAAATTTTGTATACTTCTGAGGCGACACGCACGATGTAAGCTCGCTGATCTTTCACCCAACGGTTGCCGACGATGCCGCTATGGATTCGGTAATCCAGCGTTTTTCACATAGAGTTCATAGTTCCAGCCATTGTCGTAAGTATAGACAACGTGTTTGCCTACGAACCCGCTCAGGTCATGTTTATCAAAGTTTCTCATCGTGATTCTCCTTAATTTTGCGTCGTGACGAAACGATTGTTTCGATGAGAAGAAGATTACACTCCATAAAATTGATAAAAAAATGCTGATTTTAGATAAAAACAATCTAAATAACTGATCCTAATATCGCTACATTTTTACCAACCCATGATTCCCACCGGGGAATGGGCTGACAGTATTCATAAAGTGACGCACTTTTTTCAGTAACTGCCACATTGAGCGGCACTGGAGGTTTCCGGTTATCGTTTCGTGCAGCGCCTGCCACAGCCGTTCAACATGATTTACCCAGGGCGAGTAAACCGGCTGATAAATAACACGAAACTTCGGATTCT
>NZ_QNRY01000043.1 GCF_003315515.1 Brenneria salicis ATCC 15712 = DSM 30166
TTTTATGGATGGTTTTCTGCATCCGACGTCGTTCGGTACGGGGTATTGGTGCTATGATCGGCATCGCTCAGTCCGGTTGGTGATTTGTGATTTTTAGCGATTGATCAGATCGCTCAACTCGGACTGAGTTCCCTCAAAGTGATCTACTATTTGGAACAGCTATTTAGTCTTTATGGTTTAAAAACGCCGCAACCGCTATTCCCCGCTGAGAAGTTCTCAGCATGACATGCCGCACCCGACGGATGCGAAAGATCCTACTTTACAAGGTCGGTTCGAATAAGAAAGCTTTGCGTAAAGGATATTTTAATTGCCTTACTCGCGTTGATTTTCTGCATCAGACGACGTTCAGTCCGGAAAATTGGTGTTATGCTCGGCATCGCTCAGTCCGATTGGCGATAGGGTTGGTTTAGCGATTGATGAGATCGCATAATTCAGGCAGAGTTCCAATAAAGTGACCGACTATTCCACGCAACTATTTAATCACCTTGAGAAAAGGAGTAATCAAGATGTTATCAACAAATTATTACTTTCAATGCAAATGTAAAGAAATCAACAGCGCAGAAACACTTATCCAGTTAAAAAGAACCATCTTACATATTATAAAAACCTATGGATTTAATTATTACTCCATCTACAAAGAAAGCCCTTACCCCTTAACAAAGAGAAAATTTACCTTCCTTAGCTGCTTTGATGATAATTTCACAATTGATAGCGAAACGCATGAATCTGTTCTTACCATACTCAGAGATACCACTTTACTCCATCCTCTATCAATGATGTCTTGGCAAGTTCACATAAAAAAACAACACCCCAAAATATGGAGTTATTTTAATAAAGAAAATGTTAAGGATGGATTTTCAACAATACATAAAACGCCCAAAGATGAGAATGTATTATGCTCCTTTTTTAGAGGAGAAAACCCCGCCATACAGAATGAGCAGTATGTAGATGATCTCAGCCTACATGCGCTATCGGCTTCAATAGCATGTAAATATTCATCTCTAACAGAGAGTAACGGTGATTCTCCCCCGCTGACCACACGTGAAGTTGAGATTATGCGCTGGGCTTCCGAAGGAAAAACCTCATCAGATATCGCGAACATTCTGAATTTATCAACCAGTACCGTAAATTTCCATATGCAAAATATCCTTGAAAAACTGGCGGTGCCGAATAAGGTCGCCGCCATAGCTAAAGCGATATGTTACAATCTGATTTAAATGCAGTGAATATAATCTTTAACTATTGACTGCCACGATTTATTTATCAGGCTCATTAGTTCAGAATGATTGATTTTTTCTTTTTCAATATAAACACAAACATACCCACAAAAATCATTATTTGTTTTTGGAATTTTATAGACCGGGGAATTTTCTTTAATATTTATCTTAACATCTATAATCTCATGCTTATATTCACTAAGTAGTCTTTCAATTAACACCTTTGTTTCTTTTTTTATTAGCTCACTATTAGTTCCTTCTCTTATAGTACCGTCTTTAGGTGCAAGCAAGTTAATAATAAATGCACTACCAATAGGATCAGGAATCGCCTGGGTATCAGAAAATCCCTGAACCAAATGATCAACCCAGATTTTCTGCAACGAGATACCAAATACTTTATTCGCCATATCCCAAATATGCATACCAGCAGGGCGACGATTCGTTTCGACCAAAAAAGTTTTACCGGTGGTTAAATCAAGTTTAATTTCGTTATGGAAAGCCCCATAACGTTGACCAGACAGAAAGTTCATACTTTGACCGGCTTTGACTAAAGACAGAGTCTGTGTCGGAGAACACTGCGCTGGTACGATTTGTCCAAGCTCGACAGGATATTCGCCAAGCTGACTGACTTTTTGCGTCAAAAAAGAAAGCACACCCACACCGTCGTAGGAAAACTCAGAATCAAAAGCAATCAACTCTTCAGCGATGATGTTACTACCGGGTGCAGCCTGGCAAGTCGCTGCGTAAGAGGCTTCCAGCGAATCAATGTCCTTAACTATCTTCACACCAATGTTTGCCCGACCATCGACAGGTTTTATTACTATGCCTGACGGACATAATGCAAAAAACGCTTTCAGTTGCTGGTAATCACTTACGCGCGCTGAGCGCGGTGTAACAATATTCTGCGCGTGGAGAAAGGTATCCAGAATGGACTCCTGTTCTCTGAATTTTAACTTATCAATACCAGCAAAACTCAGTTTCGCATCATCACCATATAGTCCCAATCTTTTTGCGATGACAGCCGCATGCCCTGACACGGCGTCCATAAAGGGGAGAATGCAAACGCACTGCATTTCTACATTCTCGATCAGTTTAATCACTTCGTCTTCATAGTTCGCTGTCGAGACGGGCAAGTGATAGACGTGATCGCAGATGTCTTTCTCCTCACCAGAAAGCATATCGCTGATGATCACCATATCCAGATCGTACTGCTCCCTCACATATTCCTTGATAAGCTTTAAGTCATGAATACGTGCAGGCAGATAATCCAGAATTAATTGATACTTTTTCTTGTTCATTTTCTATCCTTATGAGATTAATCTTTGGATGTAAAGTAACGAAATGGATTAATTAGAAAAAAAGAAAAAACGATAACAAAGAAAAAAATAATAAATATATTTATAATCAATTAATAATAAAAACCTCGCGCAAATAAAGCTCGCCAGCGGAACGGCTAATTGATTAAGAACCAATACAATACCCAAATAGCGAGAGAAACCTTCCGCAGGCAAAAGTCGGGCTCGATAGAAACGGGAAAAAAGGTTAAAGCATCCCTCCGAACCAATAATAAACAGGAAGCCGAGGAGATAGAGATAAAAATTATTCGTTACACCAATAACAACTAAACCATATGCTGCTATAATAAATGCGCTTAGCCCCACAGTACTGATGTGGAATCTTCGAATGAGTTTTGGTGCAATAAAAAAAAGCAAGCAGTTTGCTACCTCCGCCATAGCAAGCACCTGCGCGTAGCCTTGCTTGGGCTGATGAAAAACAGAGGTAATAACATAAACTGCCGTTGATAGTAATGCGCCCTGCATTACATTGACCAAAAAAGTAAGGCTTATTACTTTCTTCAAATCCTGATTAGCAGCGATATAGGCAATGATTTGCTTTAATGATTTTTTATCGTCATTTTTTTCACTGACCGTGCCCCCACTTTGTGAATAGATATCCACACAAACGCGCTAACAATAAAAGGTAAAGATATAAATATGAATGTTTGCAGAATAGAAAATTTTAACGTTAAAAAGCTCACAAGTATGGGTGCCGCTATATACGTAAACTGTTCAACAAATTGAAGTTGAGAATAAATAGAGGGTAACTTGTCGCGAGAGATCGTTTGAGAAACAAACCCCTCAAGATTCACATAGCCCGCCCCGCTAAAGAATGATAAGACACAGGCTATGGGGACGATTAAGCACGCAATATACGCGGAAGTAATATAAGGATACGAAAAATATAAAAATAAACAAATACCGCCTCGAATACCATCACTAAAAAATAGCATTCTCAGTGGATGTATTTTATGTCCTATCCAACCAGAAAGCGGTAATGATACCACGCGTGCTAATCTTTCTAAGCCAAATGCTAAGGAGGTTAAAGATGCGCTATTTGTAGAGGTATACACCAGTACCGGTACAGCGAAAATAATAAATGCTTCTGCGAATATAGAAAAAAACCGAGCCAGTACAATTTTCGTAACCACTGGTGCAACCTGTATAAATTAACGAATAGACTTAATGATATAATCACCCAATACTAAAAAGTCAATTCTTGTTTTAAGAAAAGTTTTAATCGCGTCCTCCGGTGAACACACAATTGGTTCACTGTCATTAAAGGAAGTATTAAGCAGAATAGGTACACCTGTCAGCTTATGAAATTCACTAATCAGATGAGCATAGCTTTCATTTGTTTCTTTATCGACAATCTGTACCCGTGCGGTGCCATCTGCATGCGTAACGGCTGGAATTACATTTTGCTTAGCAGGCTTAACATCCATCGCTAGCAGCATATATTTTGCTGCATCGGGTAAGCCACGCGAAATAAACCAGTCCCTGGCATATTCCCGCAACACGCTGGGTGCGAAAGGCCTAAAAAACTCACGATGTTTGACCTTTAAATTCATCAGATCGCGAATATCTTTATTACGAGGATCGGCCAACAGACTACGATTACCAAGGGCGCGAGGACCAAATTCCATCCGCCCCTGAAACCAGGCGATAACCTTATTATCAGCGATTAAAGAAGCGACGCATTGGTGGATATTATCTACTTTCTCCCAGGTTAAATTGTGTTTTTTCAATGCATTTTCATACTGCGCATCTGAATATTCCGGGCCAAGATAGGCACTTGTCATCGGATGACGCTGGGTACGATCCATAATATGGTGCCAAAGATATAACGCAGCGCCGATAGCAGTACCAGCGTCATGTGCGGCTGGTTGTACATAAATATCCTCAATATCACACGCTTCGTAGAGCAATCGGTTTGTAATACAGTTCAGTGCTACGCCACCGGCCAGACAGAGGTGACGACTTCCGCTGCTTGCCAGGTAATGCCTGGCAATGTTCATGACAATATCATCGGTAATAATCTGTAGCGTCGCGGCGATATCATAATGCTCTTGACGTAGTTCGTCCGTTTTATGACGTTTTTGCAGATCAAATAATGATTCTAAATTTGAGAATGATTTACTACGAAACGTTAGAATATCGTTATTAATAGTAAACTGCCCTTTCGGCAAACACTCCACAATCTTGGAGAACTGCGTTTTAAATCTCTCAGCATCACCATACGCAGCCATACCCATAACCTTGCAGGCATCATATTCAGAAAAGCCAAGATACTCTGAAATTTTCTCCCACATAAAACCTATTGAGTTAGGGTAAGTTATGGTCGAGATTTTCGTTAGTTTGTTTTCTTTCCCAATAAAAACACCAGCGGTATTATCTTCACCAATACCATCAAGGGACAGGACCAGGGACTCATTAAAAGACGAAGGATAATATGCGGATGCAGCGTGAGCTGTATGGTGTGGGACCCAGTGAAAATCGCCACGGAACCCCATATTGTGCAGGATTAATGGCACATTTGCTGTTTGACGATAGAAAAGTTCTTCGCCAGACTCACTTGCCCAACCATCAGATAATTTTATCTCATTAATATAAGCAGACTTATGTCTGGCTATTGGGTCAATTGAGTAACCTATGCTACTCACATCACAAAGCTGAATGCCCGCAAAGGTCAGCGCAGCGTTAAGTGAAGAAAGCGGCAACTCATCTGGATTATCAAGTTCAGCTGATTTTCCATGTTTCTTTCGATTTAAACGCTCTTCTTCAATCGCAAAAATGACCTCACCATCTTTAATCAGACAAACTGAAGATTCATGGTAGATAGAATTAATGCCTAAAATATACATTTTAAAACCTCTTAATTCAGCTTAAGTACCAGACAGCGCAAACTTCCGCCGCTTTTAAAGTATTCACTCATGTTGCATTTGACGACATTGAAGCCAAACTCATGCTGAACAACCTATTCTGCCAATAAGGACAGGAATACGGTAATTTTCCTGATATACAAATATTTCATTATCTTTAAACTTAAAAAACAAGATAATGAAATATGTTTCCTGGAAAAAACTCATACTTAATGCTCAACATTAAAATACCCCTTCGCTTATCAAAAACGTATTCCTATCCAAAAATCCACAGCAACATTAAATTTTGAGTGTTTTCTTTACAACTAGCAAAATTATCAGTTGCGTGGGATATCTTTAAAAGAGACTCTTATGTATTTAAAGCTTTCGAGAAGAGTATGTGACATGCGCACACTGATCATAGGCAGTGGCTTCGCTCCGATACATAAAAAACTCAAATTGCTCGGATACCGTTTATTCATCATCCCCGACCCCAAAAGAAAGCTTAATCTTAATGAAGATAATCTTTATGACGGTATCAATTTCCCCGAGAATGAATGCGATATTTAACCATTAGCACGAAATATATATAAAAATAAAATAATTTTCAGTATCTATCGCGTGATCGGTTTTAATAAAAAATGGCAACAGGTCGCAGATCCTGTGACAGCTTATGCCGGATTACCGATTATTACCGATGAGAAATTGGTCAGTAGAACGGTATATAAATACTCGAACTGTAGAGCAGTAAGAACAAATCAAAGATTATATCCAAAAACTTCTAAGGTAATGGACTTCAACAACAGCCCTTCCCACACTGAAGTTATTCTTTCAAATAATGGCTCCGTGGTTATTGAAAGACATACACGTCCAGGATGAGACAATATCTATCACCTGCTGGAATTTGCTACAGATATCGATTTGATGAATCTTGTAGCAAAAATAAATACCGGTAGCGTAGAAGAAAGTGATTTACGCTAAAGTAATATGCGCCGAGCAAACGTCGGCTCAGCTACGATTACCGGACGTTTGAGAATCCATTATTTCCGCACTGGCGCGCCACTGCCTGTTGAGCACCTGTAGCTCGTTCAGACCGAGTGAGGCGATATCGCTCTTTTCCCGGCCGTTCATCAGGTCGCGGCGAAACTGCTCAACGACAGCGCCATCCAGATACTGCGCTTTGACGCCACTGTTCTGTTTATCGCGAGGCGAGGGACTTATGCGAATCAGCGTATTGTCCGGCAATGGCACGTTTTTAGCAGTGCATGCCAGCATCAAGGTGGCGAGATCCTGCCGCGATTTGACTTCAATCTCCTTGAGTTTACCGCCGCTGGGCGAACCGGAGAGCGGATGATCGTTGGATTGATAGCTATACTGGCTGACCTTGTTGAGCAGTTTGTTCCTTATCTGATGCGTTTGCAGATTCTCGATCTTGCTGAATCCAAACACTATTGGCACACCATTCCCTTCATTCAACGCGTTGAGGAAAGGCAGCTTGCCATCGACCAACTCCCGTTCGATGCGTTCAAAGGCTTGCCGCATCATGGCGCTGACTTGCTCACTGGAGAAGGTGACGGAACTGTCTTTAACCGTCACGTTGGCGGGAAAAGGAAATCTCGCCAACATCTGTCCGTCCGACTTTTCATGGGTCAGCGCACCGTGCGCGGCCAGATGCCGCAGCAAGGAAAGGTAGACCGCTTCTTCCGGGTTGTCCGCACTGGGTAAAAGCAGCGCGATTTTATGGGAGTCGGGAAACGCATTGCGTTCATAAGCCCGGTTGACCGCTCTGGCCAACAAATATATTTCGCTGCGTGTCTCAACCGTCGTCAGTTTCGCGCCTGCGCCTAATGCGTAAACTCGAGCACTCTGACGCAGTTTATTTCTTGTTTCGGCATCGCCATCCAACAGCGGCGTGCGATCGGAAAAGAACACTTTACCTTCCAGAGATTGTGAACCGCCTTTGGGATCGTTGACGCCCGCCTTTAATCCGGCGCTGCGCAGTATTTCGAATCCCCACGGCGAACCATGAAAGGCCTCTGGCTTAATATACCCCTTAGGCGCGGTGGGATTGAGCGACGACAGCAGGCTATGATGCAACTTCTGGCGCGTATCAGCACTGATATCCTGACGTTTGGACAGAACATCCATCGGCGAGTCGCCGTTTTTATCTACGGCTACCGGCTGATAACCCTGTGCTCTCAGTTCCTGAATCGTTTTTGCGTCATCCCGTAAAACCGCCTCATGAAAAATCGCTGGGTTGGAAGGCATGATACGCATGATCCGTCTCCAGTGAATAAAGATATGTCGTAAGTGGCAATACGGATCAAAAAGTTCCCCTGCCCCACTCGGGGCCTTGGGTAGTATTAGCTGGCGATTACCGCTCCCGCAGCGCCTCTTTCACACGGTTAAACGGTTTGATTAAATAGTCCATCACCGTTTTCTCGCCGGTTTTAATATCCACCGTGGCTATCATCCCCGGCACTATGGCAAAGTGGCGGCCAGCCTTGTTTTGCAGATAATCCTGACTGGTGCGAATGAATACCCGGTAATAAAAGATTTCTGGTTTGACTTCATCCTGAATGGTATCCGGCGAAATACTTTCCACCACGCCGTCCAACCCACCGTAAATGGCATAATCATAAGCAGTGATCTTCACCAGCGCTTTCTGGTGCGGATGAATGAAAGCAATATCCCGTGGCGACAGGCGCGCTTCAATCAACAAATGGTCATCCACCGGTACAATTTCCATCAATTGGCCATTAGGCGGAATAACCCCGCCGATGGTGGTCACCTGGATATTTTTCACAATACCGCCCACCGGCGACCGCACCGTCAGACGAGTAACGGCGTCGGTGCGGCCTCGAATCACCTCCGAAAGCATGGTCACTTCCGCTTTGGCTTTAGCCAACTCTTCTCGCGCCTGGACGTAATATTGCGAACGCAGATCGATCAACTTCAGGTCGAGATCCGCTTTTTGTCGCCGCAGGCGCAGCACTTCAACATGGCTCGCCGCCCCGGTTTTCACTAATCTTTCCGTGATCTTCAGTTCGCTCTCAACCAGCCTCTGCGCTTCCCTCAACTGTGATTGAGCGTCCTGAAGTTGCGCCCGACGGCTGTTATAAAGCCGGGTTTCCGCCGCGATCAGTTCCGGCCTGTCCGCTAGCGACACGGGAAATGACAACGCTTGGTCATTGTCCTCCGCACTGAGCCGGACGCTGGCGGCCAGCGCTGCGCGATAGCGAGCGGCGCTCTCGCCAACATTGGACTCGGAGCGGGTCGGGTCCAGCTTCGCCACCACTTGTCCGGCCTCAACCAGACTCCCCTCGCGTACTTCCAGCCCCGCCAGTATCCCGCCATCCAGCGATTGCAACACCTGTTCACGCGAACTGGGGATCACTTTTCCGCTACCGGTCGAGACTTCATCCAGTGTGCCAAACCAGGCCCATACCCCCGCTATCAATAGCAGCAGCGCGGTGATCACAATGATCCGCCGGGCGCCGACGTACTGACTTTCCCGGCCATGTTCGTTTTCCAGATCGTCAAACATCCCTTCAGGCGGATGGTTTTTCATTCTTCCCCTCCTGAGGTCGGTTGCGATCACGAACAGTGCTTAATGCCTGCGCTTTGGGCGCATCCATCACCAGTTGCCCTTCTTGCAGTACGATAACCCGTTCCACCAACTCAAGCACCGCAACACGGTGAGTTGCCACCACCAGCGTGCGGCCCGACAGCCAACCGGCAAGACGTTGAATAAATTCCCGCTCGGTGTGTTCGTCCAGAAAGGCGGTGGGTTCATCCAACAGTACGATATTGGGATCGCGCAGCAACATGCGCGCCAGCAGAATCGACTGCCGCTGACCGCCGGAAAGCCCGATCCCGCCTTCCATAACCGGGTGATCAAGACCCAGCGCCAGCTTTTTGACAAAAACTGCCGCGCCGCATACGTCCAGCGCGGCGAATATCTCCGCATCGTTGGCGCGGGGCGCGCCCAGCGTCAGGTTGTCAGGCAGTGTGCCGAAAAACAGACGGGCATGCTGTGTCATCAACGCGACGTTGCGCCGTACATCCGCCATATCGATATGCGCCAGACTGAGGTTATCCAGCCGCAGTTCACCTTCCACCAACTCCATGCCCCCCACCATCGCCTGAAGCAAGGTGGATTTCCCGGCGCCATTACGCCCCAGCAGCGCCACGCGTTCGCCAGGATGGATCTCCAGTTGCGCGATTTTCAGCGCGATGGCGCTCTCCTCACTATGATAACGGAACGCCGCGCCGCGAAACTGGTAGTGACCGTACAACACCGCGCAATGCACTTTGCTTTCATCCCGGCTGTTCTCCACCAGTAGCTGCATGATGCTATCCAGCCCCTCTTTCGCGGCTTTGACTTGTTGCCAGCGAGCCAGTACGCCGCATAGCGTCGTCATCGGCGCAATCATACGGGATGATAGCAACGACGCGGCGACAATCGCCCCGGTGGTCATTTCGCCTTCGATAACCAGCGGCGCGCCAATCATCACCACCAGCGCGTATACCAGCCCCTGAATACTCACGCCCCAGCTAATCAGCCATTGGGTGAGCTTGCGGGTCCGCACGCCGGATTCGGCGCTGATGCTGATGTAGTTATTCCACTGCTGCTGAAAACGGTTCTCCGCCTGCATCAGTTTGATATCTTCCAGCCCCTACACACTTTCCACCAGCACCGCATTGCGCAGCGTATTTTCCTGTGTGCACTGGCGCGCCAGCCGCGCCAGTTTCTTTTGCAGCAACAGGCCGGGCAGAACCATAAGCAATGCCGCCGCCGGCGCGATCCACGACAACGATGGCGCAATGATCGCCAGCACCAGCCAGAACAGCAGGAAAAAAGGCAGATCCACCACCGCGGAAACCGTCGTGGAGGTCGCCATTTCACGGATCTGCTCCAGTTCGCGCAGTGGGGAAATAAAGCTGCCGGTGGAGCGTGGAATGACGCTGTTGCATAGCCTTAAGGCATGACCGAAAACGCGATCGGATATGCGGATATCCGCACGCTTGCCGAGAATATCCGTAATGTGCGCGCGTCCCACTCGTAACAGAAAAGCGAAGATCACCGCGATCAACACGCCGCCGGACAGGACATAAAGCGTCGGGTAAGATTGCGCCGGGATCACGCGGTCATAGACCTGCATGGAAAACAGGATCCCGGCCAGCGAGAGAATGTTAACGATCAGCGAGGCCAGCATCACATAGCCGTAAGGCTTAATATCACGCAGCGCCAGCGTCCACAGCCAGTCCGGTCGATAGCTTTGCAGATAGCGGCTGGCACAGCTATCTTTCAACGCCGCAGGACGTAGCGTCACCACCTGGCGGATCGACGGCAAAAGTTGACTCAGGGAAAGCGGGCTAAGCTGGTTGCCGTCGGCTACAAAACAGAGGCTCACGGTGTCCTTGCCATCAAACTGTTCAATAACCCCGACCTGACCATCCGCCAGTTGCACCACCAACGGCAGCCGCCAGACGGTGATCGCCTGATGCGTCTGCACGCAAGCGGTCAGTCCGGCCTGCCGCGCCAGGTTTTGCAACGCCTGTGAAAGCGTGCAATCTTCCAGCCAGCGGGCGCTGGCCTGAAGCGCGCCCGGCGAAAAAGCCAGCCGGTAATAAGCGGCTACATAACCGATGGCCGCGACCCACTGCGACAACGCCTGTTCCTGACTTTCCGACGCCGGGGACTCTGCTCTCTCTATCAACCGACTCATGGCTGGATCTCCACCGACTGGATGGTGCGATTATTCAGGGCGAACGCACTGCGCATTTTGCCGGTGCTATACAGACAATCGAGTTGCAACTGGTGCAATTGCGTCAAAGTCTGTTGCTCGGTGAAGCGCGCCTGAAACACCTCTTGTTCAGCGTTGAGTACATCAAGCAATGGCCGGGTACCCAGTTCCAGATATTGTTGTTGATAAAGCGCACGGGTTCGCTCTCCCAGTTGCTGCTGCCGTGCCTGAATTTGCAGGGTGCGCGCCAGACTTTGCGCTTCATTTTTCGCTTCCGTCAAGCGCTGACGCGCCGTCAACTGTGCGTTCTGTACCGCGGCTTTTGCGGCTTCCAGCGAGTGCGCCGCCGCGTTGCGGCTGGCGGTTAACCGACCGCCCTGATACAGCGGCACTTCCACTTTTACCCAGGCGGAATATTGTGTGCGATCCAGTGCCTGGCTATTGGCGTACCAGTCATTCAGATAATGCGTGACTTCCGGCTGTAAAGAGATGGTAGGGAGCATCCGGGCGCTGCTTTCATCCAGTTGCGCCTGTGCTTTGTTGGCCTGAGCGTAAGCCGCCAGCACCGTCGGGATCAGTTGATCATCCGGTTGGCTAACGTCACAAACACCTTGCAGGCTGGCGGGAAAAGCGTCGCTGACATGCTGAATGCGATCCCAGCCCAACCGTGCGGTGAGCGTGGCCCGCCAACGATCAAGATTGGCCTGATACTGTAGCAACATCGCGCGCGCGCCTTCGATACGCGCTTCGGTTTGCACCACATCCGAGACTGAACTGGCGCCCTCATCGCTACGCTGACGCGCCAGTTGGCTAATGCCGTTAAGGGCGATCAGTTGCTCGCGGGCTATGCCGACCAGCTTCTGATAGCCCTGTACCTGAAGCGCCACGGTATCAATGCTCACCAGTACATTCGCCTGCGCCTGCGCCACGCCAGCGTTGGCGGCGCGCACCTGACTGTTGGCCTTGCCGAAATCATACAACATCTGCGAAATCGACAGCACCAGCGACGGGCTATAGCCGCTGTCGCTGTAACTGTTGGTTATGCCATTATTCATCCCGCCGTTCATCTGCGGATAATATTGCGCCCGCGCCACGTTAACGGCTTCCGACTGCTCGAACAGTTGACCGACCGCCTCACGAATATCAGGGTGCCAGGAGACGGCACGCGCGACGGCGACATTGATATCCAGGCTTTCAGGCGCGTTGGACGCGACCGGCGGCGCGACCGGACCGGAAAGCGCAGGCAGTTGCCGGGCGACAATCTGCTCAGTGCTGATCAAACCTGGCTGGAGTGATGCCTGCGCGACGCTGACGTCGCTGTAAATGCCCACAGACACCCCCCAGAAACAGACCAGCTTCATCGTGTATTCACGACAATTTCCCATATTCTTCCCTAAAATAATCAACCGATTAAGTACAGCAACCTATTGCAAGCCAGCGGCCCAACGCGCCGACAGACTTTGCGTTTTACGTCAGGCGGTAATGGCGTTATTTTCCAGCAGTTCATCCAGAGTGACCTGCACCGCCTGCAACGTGACCAGTTCCGTCGCGCTAAACGCCGCGTCCTGACCGTCGCGATCAATAGCGATCACCGTATTGCCGCCTACCGTCTCAACGGAAATCCAATCGCCGAGATTGCCGCTGTCAGCGCTCCATCCTTGCACCAACCGGCTGACATCGATCTGATCGCCATCGGTCAATGAGAAATCCGTCCAGATATCGCTGCCGTTGCCGCCGGTGGCGTCCGTGCCATTCAACAGATCGAAAATTAGCGTGTCGCTGCCGTTGCTGAGCGTAAAGGTATCGTCGTAAACCGAACTGATGCCGGTATCGTCATAGATGGCCGTTTATCTGTGGCGCCAGATCGATAGTCAGCGTGGCGCTGGCCGTCTCGCCCCCCGCCGTAGTGAGTGTGTAATCGAAGGTTTCTTTCGCGTTGATGGCGCCGACACCCACGTCGCTGTTCAGGGTATAGCTGTATCCACCGTCGATATTGAGCGTCAGTACGCCATACCGTCCCTGTACCGTCGCCGTGGCGTCGCTGGTGGTATAGGGATCCAGTGTGGTGACGACGCCATCCGCATCAGCAATGGACAAGGTGGTCTGCACCGAAACCAGTTGGTCGGAAGCGCTGCTTTCCGAACCGCTGCCGTCGAAGATATTCCCCGTCGCGGTGGCGGTTTCGGTCTGGAAACTATCCAGCAACATGCTGGTGCCCGTTATCGAGGCGCTCACCGTGATATTCCCGACGGCTAGCCCACCGACGGAACCGGTAAAGTTGAGGGTATAGTTGCCAGCCGCCAGTTCCAGACTACTCAGCGAAGCCGTTGCGCTGCCGCCCAACAACGTACCACTGGGTACACTGCCGGATGCCAGTTGAGTGCCGTCACTGCTCAGCAAAGTCCAGCTAATACTCAGACTGCTGAGACTTAATACGGAATCCACATTAAACAGGATGGTCGCATCTTTCAGCGCCGTGTTCTCCGCTACCGTCACCGTACCGCTGGCGCTGCCGGAAGTTGATAACAGCACCGACGTACCCCAGGTGGTCGAACCCGCATCACTGTCACTGTATGCGTCCTCTTTCTGTACCGTGGTAACCGGCAGCGTGACGCTATCGTCCACCGCCGCCAGCGCGCTGGCTATCAACGTGATATTCAGCGTCCCACTGTCGGATTCGCCGTCCGGCGCCGTCACCGTATAGACGAAGCTGTCCGGCGCAGTGATGTGGTCCGCGCCGACGCCGGCGTTAAGCATATAAGTGTAATTACCCTGCGCATCAATGGTCAGCACACCATATTCACCAGTGATGCTGGTGGTTCCCTCAGCGGCGACCGCCACGCCATTCACCGCGCTGATCGCTGACCCCGTAGGCACAGTGTCATCGTCCATCACGTTGCCGGACATGCTGGCGCTGACCGTTTCGACGGTATAAACATGATCTTCCAGAATATTCAGGGTATACGCCGTCAGCGCGCTAATGCCGTAAGCAGTATCCAGCAGGAACAGATATTGACCGCCGTCCAGCGTCAGTTCATCGGAAGAACCACCTAACAACGGAACGGTCAGCCAACTATCCACTACGCGGTAAGGATCATATTGCTGAGTGGCCTCATTGAATTTGTAGATATAAAGATCAAACCCGGACAGAACGGAAACTCCGCCGACGGATGCCTGGAGCGTCATCGTTCGGGTCGTTCCCTCTTCCACATCAAAAATGATTGGATTGGTGATATCGTCCAATATCCCTACATCCAGAACGCCGCCCAACCCCAGATTCAACACGGTAAATCGTTTTGCGACGACACACCGTTATCTATCGCCGCTACGGTGGCATCAAAGGTAATGGACGCCGCGTCATCCACCGTAATCACATTACCGGGCGCGTTGATATCCGTTCCCAGCGAAATGTTAAGGCTGGCGTTGGCTGTTACGCCATTGGCAATGATGGTGTAGGTGAAGCTGTCGGTCTGACCGAGATGCGTCGTCGCGATATCGGTGAGCGTGTAGGTATAGCTGCCGTCGGGATTGATGGTCAGCGTACCGTATGTCCCCTGGATTGTAGCGGCATCCTGCGTCACCGTAACCACATCGCCCGCGCTATTCGTTACCTGCGTCACCACCGTACCAGCCGGCGCCACATCGGTGCCATGTTCGGGATCGGCATCAGTAATCACATTACCGCTGAAGCTGGTTTCTCCAACAAGTATGCCAGCGGCAATTTGCGTCACCGTCGCATCCAAACTGATGAAAGAGCCGACCGCCAGCAACGTGGTGTTATAGGCCAGCGCCCGGTAAGTGCCTTCCGTCAGATTATCCACATTAAGCGTAACGCCGTTACTGCCGATGGTCAGCAGGCTGGCCCACTGCGCGTTCGAGGTATCAATCACCGTCGTCCAGGCATCGGTAGCAGCACTATATTGCTGCACCATCACCCCCATGCTGCTAAGCAACGACAGCAAGCCGCCAGTGGCACTGGCTTCCAAAACAATATCCGCTGATGCGCCCTCATCTATGGTGAAGGTAACCTGCGCGCTATCATTTCCCAGCAATGATGCGATGTTGCCCAGCGCCCCCACGACCAGCAATCCCCAGTCACTGTACGATTCAGTGGTGACTGCCGCATCAGTAGTCAAATCCAGCAAGACGGCATTATCACTTGCCGACAGTACCAACACCGGCGCGATAACGGTGGTCGCGGTGGAAACATTCCCGGCCGCATCGGTGGCGGTAACGGATATCGCTTGCCCATCTGCCTGCGCAGTGGGGAACGTATAACTGTAGTTGCCACCAGGATCCGCCTGAACCGTCACTGATCGTTACCGTGCTGCCGGCTTCGGCGGTGCCGCTGACCGACGCGCCGTCTTCCGCTACTAAAAGATCATCAGGGGCGGACGGGGCCGTGGTGTCCGGGGCGCTTGCTGTGGCGGGTTGAGAGAGATTTCCCGCCGCATCGCTGGCGACAGCGGTAACCGACTCACCGTTGGTCAGTGCGGGCGAAAGCGCGACGGTAAAGCTGCCGTCACTGCCTGCGGTGACGCTGCCCAACACGGTGCCTGCGGCGTCATTGATCGTTACCGTGCTACCGGCTTCGGAGGTGCCGCTGACCGACGCGCCGTCTTCCGCTATCAAAAGATCAGCAGGGGCGGACGGGGCCGTGGTGTCCGGAGCGTTTGCTGTGGCGGGTTGAGAGAGGTTTCCCGCCGCATCGCTGGCGACGGCGGTCACCGTTTCACCATTAGTAAGCGCAGGTGAGAGCGCGACGGTAAAGCTGCCGTCACTGCCTGCGGTGACGCTGCCCAACACGGTGCCTGCGGCGTCATTGATCGTTACCGTGCTACCGGCTTCGGAGGTGCCGCTGACCGACGCGCCGTCTTTCGCTATCAAAAGATCAGCAGGGGCGGACGGGGCCGTGGTGTCCGGAGCGTTTGCTGTGGCGGGTTCGGATACATTACCGGCGGCATCGCTGGAGACGGCGGTGAACACTTCACCGTTGATCAGTACGGGTGAGAGGGAAACGGCAAAGCTGCCGTCGCTGCCTGTCGTGGCGCTGCCCAATACATTGCCTGCGGTATCACTGATCGTTACCGTGCTGCCTGCTTCAGCCGTACCGCTGACTGAGGCGCCATCTTCCGCGATCAAGAGAACAACGGGCGCTTCCGGCGCGGTAATATCCGGAGCGGTTGCTGTGGCGGGTTCGGATACATTACCGGCGGCATCGCTGGCGATAGCGGTAACTGTCTCACCGTTGGTCAGTGCTGGCGTAAGGGAAACGATAGAGCCGCCATCGCTGCCTGCCGTGGCGCTGCCCAGCACATTGCCTGCCGCATCGCTGAGAGTTACCGTGCTGCCTGCCTCAGCCGTACCGCTGACCGAAGCGCCATCCTCCGCCACCAGCAGATCCTCTGGCGCTTCCGGCGCGGTGGTATCTGGAGACGTATTACCGGCAGCATCGCGAACCGTGCGGCCATCGCTATCCGATGCCGCCGCCACGCCTACCACCCCAGCCATAGCGCCGACGCCAGCCAATATATACGGCAGTGCGCTGCCCCCGGCGGATGCTGCGCCAAGTGCCCCAGCCATGATTTCATCAATACTGGAAATAGATTCAAACTGTAATTGGTTGGCCGGATCGTTTGCCCACCTCAGAGCGCCGTTCTGTTCTTCCAAAACCAATTCGCTGGCCGCCTGCTCGACTGCGTTATAAAAATTTTTCAGTACGACTTTATCACCGGAATGCAACGTCACAATCAAGTCATTGCCAGAACGCGTCATCGCGGCAATGTCTTGTCGACTAACCGCGAGTTTTACAATAGAGGGAGCAGATAAATTTAGTTCTCCAGAAGAAATAGCCACTGTAGAAGCTTCACCACTTTCTTTCACGATAATCAAAGCATCGTTCATTTAGCTTTCACTCCCCATTGAGTATTTTGCAATACTTATGTTATGAAAATAATTGAATACGATTTTGATATATCCCTGGGGAAAGGACTCTTGTGGTGAGTTAATCGGAATAAATCAATTAATTTACCGAAGAAATTCATCATTATCGGGCCTTAAAAAAGCTTAAAAGAAAGGCAGTAGCTATTTTTATATAAAAGAATAGATTCTCACTATAGACAATGATGCTCATATAAACCAAGACATCTTTTTCACTCGCAACAAAAAACTTATATATTAAAAATCAATAACATAAAAATTAATTTTATTAATCGCAAATAAAAAGCAAGGCGAAAAATCTTTTCATCCTTGCTTTTGTAAGATAAAAATCTAAAAGAAAAATAAAAACCATAATAAATAACATTATGAGCGTTATATTGATAACAACAAAAAATCATCCTTATTCATATCAAAACAATACAGAAAAATTCGCGTTATTAAAATAAAACATGCCAATCTCTGCTAATATCAGAAACAGAATTACTATTCATTTTTATGCTTATCGCCTGATAATTACTCTAAGATCAATTTTTTCCAATCATAATAATCCAGTAGTCAGAACACGCGTTTAACTCGCGACGCCGATAATTTTGCCATTGATAAAAAAGACACTCCTTATTTTTTAGCACATGTAAGAGGAGATGCAAGGCAATAACATAAAAATTTTACTTAAAAACAGATAAAAACCTAACATTGCTAACAAAGCTCAAGGTATCTCATGTGGAAAAGTAAACACGTTTGCTCAGGCCGGTTATCCAACGGCCTGCCGTCGCTGTCACAACCAGAGTAATTTATCCACCATAACATTTAACTGTAGCCAGAACGTATAGCCGTTTTCCGTTTTAACGCTGGTATAAGGATACTGCCAGTTGCTGTTATTCCAGGTGCGAGCGCCAATCATTTGCAGATTCACCTCCGGCGTCAACATGATGGAAGCGTCAATGCTCAGTTGATACTCGTTGCGCGGCACCCGCCACCCCGCGCCGCCCTGAATATCGAACATATCTTGCAGATAGCGTTGCTCGCTGTTCGTCAGTTTGGCCCAGCGGAACGTTAACCCGTAGCTGTCGTGGGGACGACTCTGCCACGGCCCGGACCAGATCAGCCCCGCGTCCGCCAGCGTCGCAATGCCTCGGTCGGCATGCAACTGTAGCGTTTGCGTCACGCTACCGTGCAGGCTCACGGCGCCAGGCGCAGGATCGCGCGGGTCGGTTCCGCCATCGCGTCGCCATAGCGCTTTCTTCGCGGTGAGATAGACGCCGGAGACGCCATCACGGGTACGGACCGCGGCATCACTGTCGTACACCTTGGACGTGCCGTTCACCGTGTAGTAGACATCGTCGTACTCTTTAAAGTTATGGAGCACCATAATCTCCCAGTTGAACGGATACTTCTCTTGTTGCCAACTGACACGTCGTGCAACGTTGGCGACCAGCAAGGTGTTGCCGCTATCGAAATCGTCATTCCATCGTTCCCAGCCGTTGGTAAACGGAAACGCCTGATAGGTGCGCCAGACGCCGACGCCGGATTCCAGTACCGGCGTAAAGCGGTAACCGATACGGGCGCCCCAACCCGCATAAGGAGGCGGCGCGAATACCGCTGTTTCATTCAGAACGGTGTTAACACAGGCTGGCTGAATATTGCAGTTGGTGAAGCCGAAGAACTGGCCGGGATTGCTCTTGCCGGCTTCAATTGATAGCCGATCATCGAGCAGTTTCTGCTCGTAGGTGAAGCGCATCAGGTGCGCCGTCTTAGGGATATAGGGGGGCGGGTTACCGGCCAGCACCCCGCCTGACTGGTTGCCAAGATCCAGATTATTGGAAAAGGGCACCCATAGTTGCAACACGTGGATATTCCCGCCGGGGATCAGCCCCATGCGTTCCAGATCGAAATCCGCGCCGGCCATCAGCATCGTCAGCGTTTCGTGGTTGTCTGTAGCGGTTCCCGCGCTGGGGTTGCCCAGCCAGAGCTGGGAGGCGATCAGGTGCGGAGTAACGCCCCGCTCCGACAGCCATGCTCCCGCCTCAGACAATGGACGTCCCGATGACTCCGCAGCCGCGCCATTCGCCAGCATCATGCCGGATGCGACACCGGCAGATAATAATTTCGCCCATCTATTACAATATATTGTTTTCATTGTTCTATCCCATTGAGAGCAATGAGACGGTAACAGCGGTCATTGAATGACAAAAAACGACAGAGCGAATGATCAACCTTTATTTCATTGTCCGCTATTGCAGTGTCCGTTATGGCATCGTCCGTTGTTGATTCCCACGGCCTGACCCTGGCCAATGCGCAGCGAACGGCTGTCTGGCGCTGAAGAAGGTTTTACTCACACTCTTTTTCAGTCATGAATCCATGTTAATGACGGCGCGGCGGTAATGATTTCGCTGGTAGCCCGCGATGTTGTTTTTACCGCGATGCTGTTTTTACTGCGTTGTTGTTTTTACCGCGATGTTTCCGTCTCTGGTTGTCATTCATGCGGCGCCTGGTGTCAGCGCCGCATCGTTTACAGAAAGCGTGATCGTTATTTCTTCAGAATGGATTGCGCGGCATGTTCGCCAGCGATACGACCGGAATTCAGTGCAAAGCCGTTCGCCAATCCCTGATAGGGCGGATACCCCGGTACGCTGTAAAAACCGGCGGCATTGTTCCCGACCGCATACAAACCGGCGATAGGCCGCAGGTTTACGTCGGTAACTTGCAAATCGGAATTAACCCGCACGCCGCCTAGCGAACTCAGACTGACCACCACCGCCTTAAACGCGTAGAAAGGCCCTTTTTCGATGCCGTATGCCAGATATTCCGGCTTCTTGCCGAAATCCTTGTCCTGTTTGGCTTTCACATACCCGTTATAGCGGGCAACCGTGTCCTGCAAGCCATCAGGGGCGATCCCCATACGCGTCGCCAGTTCCCCGATATCCTTGCCTTTGAATACCGTATCGCTCTTTCCCTGTTTGGTGGCCTCATCCGCCAGCGCGACGAAGTCGCCGGGTTTTGGCGGATTGGCTGGCCCCGCGCCCGACAGTGGGAACGGCATGGCGTTGGCGGTAAAGGATTTCAGCGTCGGCGTATCGACGATGATGTAATAATTCCCGCCGACGGAATAGGCGACGTTAGCCCAGAAAGCGGTATCGTAGATATGGCCCTCATTCGCAAAGCGTTCTCCCACCGCGTCCACCCATAGCAGCGGAGATTTCAGCAACCAGATCAACGGACTGTCGCCTTTCGCTGCATCCCCGCCGCCATGATGCGCCTCTTCCGAAGGCTCGATGCCGACCAACTGGGCGGCGTGAATCAATGCGGACTGCACATCCCATTTCGCGCCGCCAGCGGCCCAGGCCATTTTCACCCCTTCACCCATATTGGGCCATGCCAGCGGGAAAATGTTCGACGTCATCATCACCTCATCCAGCATCGCCTTGTTTGCGCCGAAGCCGCCGCTCGCCAGAATAACCGCCCTGGCATGCACGGTTAGTTTACCGCCATCCGCTTTTTCCGCGATCAACCCGATGACCTTACCCTGCTCATCCTGAATCAGTGATTTACCGATGGTTTTGGTCATCACTTTTCCGCCCAGTTTTTCGAACTGCGCGTACAACGTCTTATAAGCCGCTTCGCCCCCGTTCTTGATGCGGTGATAAACATCCGATTTGATCGGATCATCAAGGTGCGCCTGCTGTACGGAGCTTTGTTTGGCTTCGCGCGTTGTCGCGACGATGTCCAGTTCCACACCGTGGCTAATCATCCAGTCAACCGTCGATGCCGATTTATCGACGATCTTTTTCGTCAACGGCCCGTTGGACAAATATTGGTTATATTCCAGTAACCGCTGCGTCAGTTCGGCGGCGGTATATTTCATGCCTTTCGCTTTCTGCAACGACGACTCAACCGCGGCAAAACCGCTGGCCATCCGGCCTGCGCCGCCCAGCACCGGCATCTTTTCGATCACCAGCACCTGAGCGCCTTTTTCCGCCGCGGCCAGCGCCGCCGCCGTGCCGGAAACGCCGCCGCCCACCACCACCACATCGACGCGGGTTTCTTCATCCTGTCCTTGTCTGGCGACCTTTCCCTGATAGCGCGTGACATCCGCTCCCGCCTGACGCAGCGCCTTGGAGACCGCCTTTTTCACCGCGTTGCTGGTCATCGTCGCGCCGGTCACGCCATCCACGGCCAGACTCTGATGCTCGACGATCGCGCTGCCCACCGCCGGGCCAGCCTCACCGCCCAATTCCGGCGTTTCCTGACTGGCATCCACCGCGATATCCTTGATCACGCCTTGCGCATCGACGGTAACCGTCACGCTGACCATGCCTTCATTGCCTTTTTCCGTGGCGCTGTACTGACCGGCGGTGATCGCGGCCTGCGCCAAGCCCATCATCCCGCTGATCAACAACATGATGGCAAGCCGCCAACGGCCTGTATTTACTCTGTTTTTAGTTATCATGACTCCCCCTTTTATCGGGATATTTTTCTTATATCGGGTGTGTAGGGTTACGTTTTTTCACGCGCTATCGCGATGACTAAACGCGTTCGACAATCATCGCCACGCCTTGTCCGCCGCCGACACATAGCGTCGCCAGCCCCAGGGTTCGATCCCTGTCGGCCAGGGCATGCAACAGCGTGACCAGGATGCGTGCGCCGGAGGCGCCAATCGGGTGGCCCAGCGCGATAGCGCCGCCATTGACATTGGTTTTATCCCTATCCAGATTCAGTTCATGACTGACAGCGACAAACTGTGCGGCGAACGCTTCATTGGCTTCAATCAGGTCAATATCCGCCATCGTCAATCCGGCCTTGCTTAACGCCTGCCGGGTAGCGGGGACCGGGCCGATCCCCATGACGGCGGGCTCGACGCCGCTGACGGCATACCCGCGGATCCGCGCCAACGGTTTGATACCTTGTCGTTTTGCCCATGCCTCGCTCATGACCAGCAGCGCCGCGGCGCCATCGTTTATGCCCGACGCGTTGCCGGCCGTGACGGAACCGGCGGGATCAAACGCCGGCGTCAGGTTTGCCAGACTTTCCGCCGAGGTATCCGCCCGCAGGTGTTCATCAACGGCAAACAGCGTTTCACCTTGTTTGCTTTTCAACGTCACCGGCAAAATTTCCCGCTGGAATGCGCCCCGCGCAATCGCCGCCGCCGCACGACGCTGAGAAAGCAACGCCACGTCGTCCTGCTCCTGACGGCTGATATGCCAGCGCTTGGCGACATTTTCCGCCGTCACTCCCATGTGATAACGGTTGATGGCGCAGAACAGGCCGTCATTAACCATGCTGTCAGTCAGCATCTGGTTCCCCATCCGGTATCCCCAGCGGGCCTGATGCAACAGATAGGGCGCGGCCGACATATTCTCCATGCCGCCAGCCAGCACCACGTCCGTCTGACCGGACGCGATGCTTTGCGCGGCGAAGATCACGCTTTGCAGACCGGAGCCACAAACCATATTGACGCTGGTGGCTGGCGTGGTATGCGGCAAACCGGCCTGCAACAGGGCCTGACGCGCGGGATTCTGCCCCAGCCCGGCCTGAAGCACGTTGCCGAAAATCACCTCATCGACCGCTGTCGGTTCAATCCCCGCCCGCTGGATCGCCGCATCCATCATCAACGCGCCCAGTTGCGGCGCACTGAGGGCGCTCAGGCTGCCGCCGAATTTACCGATGGCCGAACGCACTGCACTGGCTATAACAAGTGATGTCATACATGCCTCTGGTAATAGAAAATAACGTCTTATTTATTCGCGCCTATCGCCACGCGTTTTATGGCTGATCGATAACCGCCACCGGCGTCACGTCGGTCCGCCAGATCAGCAGCAACGCGACGGCGCCGACCCCGACCAGCAATAGATAAGCGCCGGTGTATCCCCCCAGATACGCCAGACCGAAAGCCAGAATGGAAAATGCAAAGCAGCGCACCACCGATTGAATCGGGTGCACAATGCCGATCGCGCGAACATATAAACGACGGGGAAATTTGGTGGCGATTAGCGCGGTGCTTAAATTGGTGGCGCCCGGCAGACTGAAGCCGATCATCAGCAGCGAGATCCACAGCAGCAAGGTCTGGTGGGCGAACAGGTTGATCACCACCGCCGCCATCCACCAGAGGGTATAAATCAGCAGCGCCCGTTTGACGCCAAGCCGGTGATTGAGCCAGCCCCAGCCATATGCCCCCAATGTGCCGAACAGCGCCGACAAGGTCATATAGAAGATGGCGGTATTTAACTCATACCCCATCTCCATCAGCCGGGGAACAATCTGGCTGACGACGCCCACCAGCATGATGTAGATGGCGCCGGTGGCGATGCCCATAAACCAGACATCCCGCATTCGCAGTAATTGCCGGACACTGAGCGAACAGACATAACGGTCATGCTCGCGCCGCCGCTCGCTCAGTTCAGCGGCGGTCAGGGGATCGTTATCAGGCGCCAGCCCGATATCCTCTGGTTTGTTGGCCACGAACAGCCGCACCAGTAAGGCCATGATAAACATCATGATCGAGATGCCCCAGAAACCATACCGGACCCCCAGCCACATGAACAGCGCGGCCAGCGTGGGAACGAAAAACGCGCTGGAAAATGTCTGCCCCACCGTACACCATCCCAACGCCAGCCCCGCCTTGCGCACGAACCAACTGGTCATAATCGCGGTGCCGCCGACATAGGCGAATCCCGTGCCGAAGAAACAGACGCCCGCGAACAGCAAAGTGAAGCCGATTAGCGAACCGCAATACCCCAGCAGGCCGAAGCACAATCCACAGGCGATCAGGCAGAAAATAACATTGAATCTGGGGCCTTTCTTTTCACATAACCAGGCACATATCGGCCCCGCGGGGATCGAGGCCCAGGAAGCGGGCGTCGCCAGCGCCAGCAAGGTGCTGTAGTCCAAATCGTAGGTTTGCGACAATGCCGGCAACATCACGTTCAGACCGTGGGTTACGGCCCCGGCCGCGATCCAGAACATCACCGCCTGAAAGACGATGACGGTCCAACCGCGCATACCGAAACCATTGCGGTCAGCGGCGCGGTGAGGCGCATGCTCATTAGCTGAACATGCGGTGATCTTAGTTAACGCCATATCGTTTTTTTGCCCAGTCATAAGATGTGCTCCTACGTCGCAAACAGCGAATGTGGAACCGCAGCCGCTGTTAAACAGCAATGGTTAAGCCACGATGATTAAGCGACATCGTTAAGCCGCCAGGGTCGCCAACCGTTCGGCGACCAGCAGGCGGGGTTCGACCTGTCGTTGAATATCTTCGGGCGTCAGCCCCGCCAGCAATTCCACCAGCAGCAGTCCATCCGGCGTGACATCAATCACGCACTGTTCGGTGACGATATGATCGACACAGCCTATGCCCGTCAGCGGATAACTGCATGCCTTGACGATTTTGGGTTTTCCCTCTTTGGTGCAAAGCTCCATAGTGATAATCACGTTGCGGGCGCCGTTAACCAGATCCATCGCCCCGCCCATGCCAAACACGCGGCCAGGCTGCGCCCAGTTAGCGAGATCGCCGTTTTCCGCCACCTGCAATCCACCCAGCACCGTCGCGGCCAGTTTGCCGGAACGCACCAATGCAAAGGATTCGGCGCTGTCAAATGCGCAGGCGCCGGGGACTGGCGTAAAGCGCAGCGCCGTCGCGTTGGAAAACCCTTCCACTGCCATAATCCCGGACACCAGCGGCCCCATGCCAACCAGACCGTTTTCGGTATGGAACATCACGCCGGGCGGAGCGTAGTCGCTGCATAAACTGGGGATGCCGATGCCAAGATTGATGACGTCGCCGTCCGAGAAATATTGCGCGGCGCGGCGGGCTATTCTGTCGCGAGGGTTCATAACCGTTCTCCTTGCATCGTCAAAATCTTGTCTACATACACGCCGGGAGTAATGATGCTGTCCACGCCAAGCTCATCAACGTCGACCTGCATATCGGCGTCCACCAACGTCAGACGCGAGGCTTTCGCCACCAGCGGATTGAAGTTACGCATCGTGCCGCGATAAGTGAGGTTTCCCAGCGGATCGGCGGTACGGGCGCGCACCAGACCGATATCCGCCCGCAGCGCCGTTTCCAGCAGATAGCGTTCGCCATCGACCATCACGCATTGCTTGCCCTCCTCCACCAGGGTGCCGATGCCGGTTTTGGTCAGTATCCCGCCCAACCCAGACCCGCCGCAGCGCATCCGCTCCGCCAGACTGCCTTGCGGCACCAGTTCCAGTTCCAGCTTGCCGGCGGCGACCAGCGCGACGGTTTCGGTATTACGTCCGATATGTGAAGCAATCAGTTTGTCCACCAGACCGTAATGCACCAGACGCCCCACCGTCAGATCCGCATCGCCGCTATCGTTGGCAATCAGCGTAAAGTGCCGCGCGCCGCTGTCGATCACGCACTGGATCAAGCGATTAGGTACGCCATGATTGGCAAAGCCGCCGCACATTAGCGTTTGCCCGTCCTGAAACAGGCTGATGATTTCATCTGTTGAAACGAATTTTCCCGGCATCATCATTCCCTCGTCAGCAGAACCGCCACACCCTGACCGCCGCCGACGCAAAAGGTGATGACCGCGTTTTTCAGGTGACGGCGTTGCATGTCATAAACCGCTTTGGTCGCCAGGATCGCGCCGCTGCCGGCAAGCGGATGTCCCAGGGCAATCGCCCCGCCGTTCGGGTTAACCCGCTGCGCATCCATGCCGATATCCCGAATGCAGGCCAGCGATTGCGCGGCGAAGGCTTCGTTCAGTTCCCACAGGTCAATATCACTGACCGTCAATCCGGTCTGTTTGAGTAATTTGGCGGTCGCCGGCACCGGTCCCAGCCCCATGAAATTGGGATCGACGCCGGCGACGGCATAGCCGCGAAATACCGCCAGCGTTTCCAGCCCCTGTTGTTCCGCCAGCGATCGCTCCATCAACACCAGCGCTCCCGCGCCATCGCTCATCGGCGAGCTATTGCCCGCGGTGACCACGCCGTCATCGCAAAAACAGGGACGCAGGGAGGAAAGCGCCGCCAGCGAACAGTCGGGACGCACCGATTCATCGTTGCGCACAATGATGTCCTGACCCTTTCTGGCTGGCAGCGAAATCGGCGCCAGTTGTCCGTCAAAGCGCCCTTCCTGCCAGGCGGCGCTGGCCAGCCGGTGGCTGCGCAGCGCAAACGCATCAAGTTCTTCGCGGCTTAACGCATAGCGCCGGGCAATATTTTCCGCCGTCATCCCCATCGAAGGGTTGCCCAGGCGATCCGGCGAGGTATGAATATCCACAAAGCGCGGCGGTTGCACCGAATACGCCGTTTCGGTCTTCTCCAGCGACCAGGGGCGACGCGAATCGCTCTCCACGCCACCGACAACCACGGTTGCGGCAAAGCCCGCCATAATCTGAATCGCGCCATAGGCCAGCGCGTTAAGCGAGGCGGCGCACTGACGATCAAGGGTAATGCCCGGCACCGAGATTGGCAGCCCTGCCTCCAGCGCCACCATGCGTCCCATATTGTTGATTTCGTTATTCATCAAATTGGCAAAGATAACGTCATCAATACTTTCCGGGACGATACCGGCCCGACGCACCGCTTCTTCCACCACCCGCGCGCCCAGCCTATGCGCAGGAACCGACGCCAGCGTGCCGCGGCATCTGCCGATCGGCGTGCGAACCGCCGAAACAATCACCGCTTCTTTCATAATCTTTTCCCGATGTGGCCGCGTAAGGGGACAACGGCATAAGGAGATAACTACAAAGGACGGATCCCCAGGATTTGTCTGGCGCTGGCGGGCGTGGCGACCAGTTTTCCCGACAATCGGATGAACTCCGCCGCGCGCGCCACCAACTGTGGATTGCTGGCTTTCACGCCCTTACTGAAATAGACGTTGTCCTCCAACCCCACCCGCACATGTCCGCCCAGCGCCAACGTAGCGAGCAGTATCGGCAGATGATGTTTACCCACGCCAAAGGCTGACCAGGTGGCATCCGCGGGAATATGCGCAACCAGATAGTTCAGGTTCTCCACCGTAGCGGGCATTCCCCCCGGCACGCCGAGACAGAATTGATAATGCAAAGGGGACATCAGCTTGCCTTGCTCGACAAAATAGCCAGCGACGCCCAACATGCCGCTGTCGAAGATCTCCACTTCCGGCTTTATCGCCCGTTCCGTCAGGATTTCACCCAGTTTGCCCAGAAACTGCGGGGAATTAACGAACACGCCGCCGGGCATCCAGTTAAACGACCCGGCATCCCAGGATGCCATTTCAATCCCGTCCAGCCGGGAAACGTGTTCCATGCGTTGCGCATCGCTGGCCCGATGATCGCCGGATGTCGTACAGTTGATGATCACATCGCAATCACGGTAGCCGCGCAGCAAGCGGATGGTTTCAGCGAACCTATCGCAGTCCATCGTCCCCATTCCTTGTTCGTCACGCATATGGAGATGGACGATGGCGGCGCCCTGTTGCCAGCAGCGGTAAGCATCCGCGGCAATCTCCTCTGGCGTCAGCGGAATATTTTCATTGATGTCTTTCGATGTTACCGCACCGGTCAGGGCGGCGGAGATAATGACGTCGTTGCCTGTGTTCATGGACTTACCCCGCTCACAGTTTATTTTTTATTTAAATCAATCACTAACCAGACATTAATCATGCGGGCCAGCGCCGCGTGCGCAATGAGCGACGACACCGTATCCGTTGAGTTCAGCCGGTTCTTACTTTATTTCGTCTTCTTCCTGACCGCCGCCGATGCGCGGACGCACGACTTTGCCTCGTTTCTCCGCCGCTTTGACCAGTTCGGCTTCTTCATGCGCCCGGTTCCAGTAGTCGACTTCGTGGGGAGAGTGCTCGGTAGCCGTCACGAACATTTCGGCGGCGAAAGCATTGCGCAGTTCGTTAGCGATATCTTCTTTCCAGGCTTTGCGCAGTTGCTGAGTGGTAATACGACGAGTGACTCGCGTGCCGGTGCGCATGATCAGTTCAGCGATTTCCCAGGCTCTGTCGTAGCAGGATTCGGTATCAGGACAGATTTCATTCACCATGCCGAGGGCCAGGGCCTTACGCGCGGTGATAATTTCACCGGTCAACTCCGCGTAGGCGTATCGCTTGCGGCCCATCAGTTCGCGCCAGGCGATCTGGATGCCGTCACCGGGCACCATATTGACCCGGAAATGCATCTCCGTTGTCCACGCGTCTTCGGTACACAGGGTGATGTCACTGAAAAGCACCAGATCCGTGTGGAAAGCGGCGCCGTTCCATACGCCAATCGTCGGCACTTCAACGTCGAAGACCTGTCCTTCGATATCATTTGTGCCGTCATAATACTGATATTCATACATTTTCCATGCTTGTTCCGGCGCAGAGGCAAACTCGGTGGCCGGCAACCAGTTTCCCTTATCATCCAGCCGACCGATGCCTTTCATGAAGTCCTTGCCGCTACCGCCCAGAATGATAATTTCATTATCCGGGTCTCTGCCGGCCCAGTCGAAGAAGTAATGAAGGGCCTGATGCGCAGGCGCGCCCCACTGCAAACTATCGCCATTGGTATGGAGCCGGGCTTCGAGAATTCCATTCTTGCGCTTCATGGTGAAGCAGTGTTTGAGCTTTTCTGAATATTCCTCAAAAAGCATATGCGGGATCGTCCCCAATTCCGTATGTGACATTTCTTTACGCTTGTCGTGATCAGACTCATAATTGGCTTTAATCACCATGAGTAACTCCTTTATTGCTTTTATGTAATGGGTGAAAAATGACGTGATGCGTATTTTTCTGTTTTTTCCCGACATGAAAAACCTATCACCGCCCCAAAACCGGGAGAAATTCTTTTTATTTTTTCTATTATGCATTTTCAACATAACCATTACGTGAACATGGCTGCCCGGTTTATTTTGTCAATTAGTCATATACGACTCCCTATGCTGGTAGGAAAAGATTAAAAAAAACTAAAGAGAGAGGGGGGAGATAATGAATGAACAATCAGTTTGGCAGGGGTTTATTATTTAAAAATACTTTAAAGGCATTCAAGAAATGAGCAATACAGGGATTGGCGTTTTTATTATCCCACACCAGTTCCAGATTAAACCAATAATCCTCTTCAATCACTTCCAGTAATACGCAATTGTGACCCAATAAATATCCCCGGTGTTTCGGCATGAGTAATGCCACCCGATCCCTGAACTCAAGATTAAAACAACACGTTTTAAGATTGGGATACTCTTTATCCAGCGTAAACGGAATGTTGTAGCAATCAAAAAAGCGGGTGCTGTACGCTTCGGATAGCAGAAACTCCCTGGGATCGATGCGAATGATGGGCCACTCGCTGACCTCTTTTAACGACACGCGTTCCCGTCCGGCCAGGGGATGATTCTTATTCACCGCGACGCAAAGGGGATCCGTCTGAAACGACATGGAACAGAAGCGTGTATTCTCCAGAAAATTAGGTCGAATCAAAAAACCTAAATCGCAACGATGATCTTCCAGAAAAAGTAGTGCTTCATCCAGTTCACTATCCCGGCACTCGACAACAATATCGGTATTATTCCGCTGAAACTGTTTTAAGAATTTAATTAAAACATGTTGAATCGCTTCGCCCAGAAACGTGATGGTTAAGCGGCGGCGACTTTTACCAGTAAATGTATTAATGATTGAGAGAGAACTTTCATACTGATAAATTATTTTTCGTGCTTCCACTGAAAACAGCTTCCCGGTGGAGGTTAATTGAACGCTGTGCGTATCGCGTCTGAATAATTCAACGCCAAATTGTTCTTCAAGATATTTCATATGACGACTTAACACCGGTTGAGTCATATTCATTTTCTGCGCAGCCCGGCTAAAATTAAGCAACTCTGACAACAGAATAAATTCATATAGCAGTTGTATTTTCATCACGATACTCTTCACATTTAAAAATGAATCCTTGCATTGTCACCACTATAGCGAATATGCACTGCATTAAATGTGAAAGCTATCAAAGAGCGTTTATCCTCGTCCTGTTTCACGTTGCCGGTGGGTTGGGTTTTGTTACCTGGCTTAAAGAACCGCGATGAACAGCGTCCAAATCTGCGCCTGGCTGATTTGTCGTGCATTCTGGTCACATGCTGGCGTCAGCGTCCGGGGGGATTCGTTACATCGCCGCCTACCCACGGCTCGAATGATTACCCCCGGCATACGACGCGACGGAACAGATGAAACGATACAGATCAATTGAAACAGCAAAACAACATGCTAACTTACCAAAAATTATTATATTCCTTCGTCAGCCGACGCCTCGTCCGGGCTCAATACGATGACAGCATCACTAATTCTGATATGATTTCCCTGGTGAAGGACATTATTCACTTAACCCTGTGAATCGAGACGATATAACAACCTTACGCGATAAATCAGATGCGGCTGAGTCATTAACAGTAGCGTATTGCGCCTATATTAGAAGGGATGAAAACCACTCTTGTTTAGCACAAAATATTATGATAATAGCCAACGCATTCATCTATTTTACTAAATAACTGCGCCTATTACCGCTCCACTTTTGTTAGTCCAGGTTTGTTGCCTGGGAAAGGTGATGCGGTTTTAATAAATTGTCTGACATTTTT
>NZ_QNRY01000044.1 GCF_003315515.1 Brenneria salicis ATCC 15712 = DSM 30166
TCTGCACTAAAATTTCTTTTTTTCATTGGAGCACCTGTGTTGTTCTGAGGTGAGCATATCACCTCTGTTCAGGTGGCCAAATTCAGTATTCCACTACATATAGACGCGTTTGACAGGGCAACCATGAATCGGGGGAGATCATCTGGGGGTAAAGCAGGCATGTTTTGCTTCTTAGGCTTACTGAATCGCTGACCGAGATTATCAGCAGGGTTAAATTCAATAAGCTCTTCTGTAGCAGCCCAACGGAAAATTTCATTTAGACGTGAAATAATACGGCGTAGGGTTTCCAGTACGCCTCGTTGTTCAATTGGGTCAAGATGCTGTTTTAAGAGCTTGGGACGGATCTCTTTGATAGGGACATTACCTAAACCGGGGAAGACATTTCGTTCGAGGCTACGCCAGATATCTTCTGCATGGTCTGGAGAGATGCCAGAAGTCTTAACTTTTTCATCTAACCACTTTCTTGCAACAGTCTGTAGCGTGTGCTCAGTGGCATCCTTAAGAGCATTGGCTTTAGCGTTGTTGTGAATCTGCGGATCAATACCGTTTGCAAGCAACGACAAGTATTCATCGCGTAGAGCCCGTGCCTTGGCAAGTGTGAGATGAGGATAGGTGCCTAAGCTCATCTTGGTTCGCTTTTTGGTTACTGGCACCGCATACCTGAAATACCAGTTTTTCTTGCCGCCTACAGAGAGAGGGGCGATTCGTAGCATCAGGCCGTCACCATCAAAAAGGCTGATCTCCTTTTCTGCTGGCTTAGTATTTTTGATTTCGGTGTCAGTAAGTTTCTTAGCGATCTTTGCCATTTTAGGACCCTCGATTTTGGGACCCTTTGCGTTGGGTCCTAAAAAGGGTGCCATAACGAGTAGCTTCTAGCAAATCTCAGTAGACTTCTATAGACGTAAAAAAGCCCGCAAGGCTGGTTCCATGCGGGCTTAGTAGACTTCAGTATACTTCAAACAACTAAAAAGTGGTGGAGCTGGGGGGATTTGAACCCCCGTCCGGAATTACTCTACCGTCGGTACTACATGCTTAGTCTAATCTTTGCATTCGCCTGCTAGCTGCGGACAGACACGCCACTAACAAACTAGCCTGATTGGATTTAACGCTTCAACCCCAGGCAGGGCATCCACGCGATCTCTTTTAGGTTTGACCTCTCTTGATCCCCGTCCTAAGAGCGGAGGCTAGGGAGAGAGGGCTCTAAGCAGGTTATTAAGCTGCTAAAGCGTAGTTTTCGTCGTTTGCGACTATTTTTTTGCGGCTTTTTACGAGGCCAACCGCCCCTCGGCATGCACCTTGGGCTTTGCAAATCCCGTCGAATCCAGAATCAGCCCCCAAGAAACTTTCGCCAGTATACCAGAACTTATACTGCTTAAGCCACTGACTTAGCGGTTAGCGTTCTTCATGATGCGGGCTTTGTCTAATTTCCATTCACGTTCTTTGATGTCATCACGTTTGTCGTGATCTTTCTTACCTTTGGCAACGCCAATTTTGACTTTGCTCCAGGCGTTTTTCCAATACATGGATAAGGCGACAACTGTGTAACCTTCACGGCTGACACGACCAAACAGCGAGTCTAGTTCTCGCTTATTCAGTAAGAGTTTACGGGTGCGAGTAGGGTCACAAACCACATGTGAAGATGCAACATTCAGCGGTGTGATCGTGGCGCCGAATAGAAACGCTTCACCGTCCCTGAATGTGACGTAGCTGTCGCTGATGTTGGCTTTGCCTGCTCGCAGGGATTTTACTTCCCAACCTTGCAACGCCAGTCCTGCCTCAAATTCTTCCTCAATGAAGTATTCGTGGCGAGCACGCTTGTTTTGCGCAATGGTAGCGGAACCGGGTTTATACGCTTTTTTCTTTGTCATAGTGCCGTCATTATACTGGATGTCAAAGGGAATGAAATCCCCGCCGTGCGTCAGAGCGATTGTTGATGATATCGTGCGATAGTGCTCGCAGAATTTTTGCCTGTCGGCCCATCAATGCTATTATTTTGCGCGTTTTTTGAATCACGGAAAATTGTATGCCTAAAATTAGTCGCTCGGCACTGGTTCCCTTCAGTGCGGAGCAGATGTACCAACTGGTCAATGATGTTGCTTCTTATCCCGCCTTTTTGCCTGGATGTACGGGCAGTCGGATCCTTTCATCGACGCCTGATGAAATGACGGCCGCGGTTGACGTTGCCAAAGCGGGCATTAGTAAGACATTCACCACACGCAATACGCTGACCAACAACCAAAATATCAATATGCAGTTGGTCGATGGTCCTTTTCGCCAGTTAAGCGGTGACTGGCATTTTACGCCGCTGAGCACGGATGCCTGCAAAGTGGAATTGCACCTTGATTTTGAATTCACCAATGCGCTGGTTGAACTCGCTTTTGGCAAAATTTTCAAGGAACTGGCGGGTAGTATGGTGCAGGCTTTTACCCAGCGCGCCAAAGAGGTCTACAGTGCCTGACATCAATGTGGATGTGGTATACGCGCTGCCGGAGCGACAATATTTGCGCACGCTGAAGCTGGCGCAAGGCAGTACGGTTGAACAGGCAATCATCGCGTCGGGGTTACTGGAACTGCGGCGTGATATCGATCTGCAAAGCAATAAAGTCGGCATTTACAGTCGCGCGGTAAAGCTGACGGAGGTGTTGAATGATGGCGATCGTGTCGAGATCTATCGTCCTCTGATTGCCGATCCGAAAGAACTGCGCCGCCAGCGTGCTGAGCGCTCAAAAAAATAAGGCACTGCGTGCCTTATTGTTGTCGCCAGCCAACGAGTAGCCAAATCCCGGCGTATCAATCCGCGTCATTTCACCCTCTCTGTGCGGACAACCGACAAAACCGTGACAGATTAGTTCAGTGCCGGTTTGTTATCGATATTGGTCAGCAGGCCGTCACCACTGAACGTCAGCGTTAGCGTTTGCTGTTTTACGGATTCATGACCAGGCTGCTGGCGGAATATATAAAACCAGGTATCACTGCCGAACGGATCCTGCATCATAGGCGTACCGAGGGTATAAGCGACCTGTTGTTTGGTCATCCCGGTGTGAATTTTTGCGACGTCACCCGGTGCCAGATAGTTTCCCTGATTGATGTCCGGCCGATAGACCACTTTTTCCAACGTGGAACAACCGGCAGTCAGCATAACAACAACCACCGCGGCGACGACAGTCAGCGTTTTACAGCGCATAGTGATTTTATTCCTTAAGGGCATAGGTTGCCGATGATAATAGACCTTGCCTGACTTGAAAACCTGCAAGACCCCAGTATGACCTCAGGATTGCAAAAAAGTTGAGCTTTTTTACCTGTCATTGGCTTTGCAAACTGTTGTGACCGTCCAGGTTTACGGCCGCCAGCAATTCTTTGGCGTTTGCCAGCGTGTGTTTGGTGACGGCGCTGCCGCCGAGTAAGCGTGCGAGTTCTTGTAGTCGTGCTCGTTTGTCCAGCGGCTGCATCAGGGTTTCGGTTGCCGCGCCATCGGTTTGCTTACTGACAAAGAAATGGTGATGACCGCAACCTGCAACTTGTGGCAGGTGAGTGACACACATGACCTGTGTTGACTCCCCAAGCTGACGCAGCATTTTGCCGACAATCGCCGCAGTCGGGCCGCTGATCCCTACATCGACCTCATCAAAAATTAATGCCGGCGTATCCATTTTACGTGCGGTGATAACCTGAATAATCAGGGCAATACGTGACAGTTCCCCGCCGGACGCCACTTTCGCCAGTGGTTGATGAGGTTGACCGGGGTTGGTGGTGACGCAGAATTCAATGTTGTCGGCGCCGCTGGCGGTCAGGTATTCAGGGGTGAATTTCACGTCGATTGTGAAGTGACCGTGCGGCATCGCCAGTTCATGCATATTGGCGGTGATCAGCCGGGCTAATTCGCCGGCATGATGTCGTCGGCGAATATGCAATTGTTCCGCGGCATGTAACGCCTGTTGATGGTAGGCGCTGACGGCTGCGCTGAGCGTTTCATGGTCGCTTTCCTGTTGTTCCAGCAAACGTTGCTCCTCCAACAGTTGCTTATAAAACGCGGGTAAGGCTTCCGGCGCGACATGATGCTTACGAGCTAATGCCAGTTGGCGGGATAATCGTTGTTCAAGTTCGTATAGCCGGATGGGATCGAGATCCATCTGATCGCTATAGTGACGCAATTCATCACTGGCTTCACTGATTAGGATCCCGGCTTCTTCCAGCATATTGAGCACGCCTGACAGTTTTTCATCCATACTAATCAACTCGCCAAGCTGGTTTTTTACGCTGTAGAGCATGCTGAGTATGTTCTGCTCTTCATTTTCGCTAAGCAATTGCAATGTTTGTTGGCTCAATGACAATAACTGACCACTGTTCGACAGCCGTTTGTATTCGACATCAATCTGTTCATATTCGCCAGACTGAGGGGCGAATTCATTCAGTTCTTTCAATTGGTATTGCAGGAGTTCACGACGCGCTTCCCGCTCGATTGCCGCCTGCTGCAATTGCGCCAGTTCGCGGCAGCTTTGATGCCATTGCTGCCTGATTTGCTGCATTGCCCGCAGTAAGTCGGGTTCGTCCGCATAGGCATCCAACAGATGCTTTTGATGATCGGGTTTGAGCAGTAACTGGTGAGCGTGCTGGCCGTGAAGTTGAATCAGCAATTGGCCGAGTTCGCGCAACTGTGACAAAGGTACGGCTGTACCGTTGATGAAGCCGCGTGAACGCCCGTCCGCGCCAATTACCCGGCGTAGCAGACATTCATTGCTGTCATCAAGTTGATTTTCTTCCAGCCATTGGCGTGCGGTGGGCGTATCGACCAGAGAAAAGCGGGCGCAAATATCGGCACGCGCCGCGCCGGGCCTGACCATGCTGGCGTCGGCGCGATTTCCCAGACAGAGGCCGAGGGCATCAATGGCAATGGATTTTCCGGCGCCGGTTTCGCCGGTAATCACGCTCATTCCTGCCTGAAAATCAATATCCAATTCGCGCACGATGGCGAAGTTACTGATAGTGAGTTGCGCCAGCATGATAGTTTCCTGTATGTAAAGACAATGTGTGATTACATACAGTATAAACTGGTTTTATATACAGTAAAGTGGCTGGCGAAAATTTTAGAACAATTTTTTTGACCAGCCGAGTTTTGTGCTTAATGTATTGAAGTAGCTATAGTTTTTTGGGTGAATAAGATTCAGGTGATGTGCGCTGCGGCGGATAAGCACTTCTTCCCCTTGTTGCACCGGGAGTGAAATCTGGCTGTCGCAACTGATTTCCAGATCATGGGTGATGTGGGAAAATTTCAATCGAATCGTGCTGTTGTTGCTGATAACCAGCGGACGAGCCGAAAGCGTGTGAGGGAACATCGGCACCAGTGCAATGGCTTCAAGCGAAGGGGTGAGAATCGGGCCGCCGCCGGAGAGCGAATAAGCGGTCGAACCGGTGGGCGTAGAGATGATCAAACCATCTGAACGCTGCGAAAACGCAAAATTGTCGTCTATATAGACTTCAAATTCGATCATGTGCGCCACTTTGCCGGGATGGAGCACTACTTCGTTGATGGCGGAGCTGATGCTGTTTGGCTGGTCGGCGCGGCAGATGTGCGCTTCCAGCATAAAACGTTGTTCGCTCAGATAATGGCCATCGAGCACTTCCGAAAGCTGCTGCTGGGCGTGGTCAGGATCGAGGTCGGTCAGAAACCCTAAGTTGCCGCGGTTAACGCCAATCACGTTGATGCCGTAGCGGGACAGAACGCGGGCGGCGCCGAGCATATTGCCATCGCCGCCGACCACCACAGCAAGATCGGCGAGTTGTCCGATATCGGCCAGGCTGCCGGTCGGTGCGCCTTGCAGATTCAACTCACGGGCAATCTGCTGTTCAATCAGGACTGAATAACCTTTACCGGTGAGCCAGTGGTAAAGCATTTCATGGGTAGCCAGCGCGGTAGGATGTCGTGGATGGCCGACGATGCCAATACAATTAAACGGTTTATTCATTGCTGTTATTATCCCAAGCGTGGTGTGCCGACGGTCTGTGGGACCAATATGTGACTGGTTCCCTTGAAACCCCGGTTTTGATCCCCATAATAGCAACTAGCGAGATTAATGCTAAACCGCGGAGAATTTCATGAGTAGTAAAGAACAGAACACGCCTGACGAGCAAGTCTTGGATCAAACGGATGCAGCAAAAAGGCGGCAGGAGGAAGTCGTGCCGGAGACGACGGTAGACGCAGCGGATCCGCGTGATGAGCGCATTGCGGAATTGGAAGCACAACTGAGCGAACTACAGCAGCGTGAACGCGACAACGTGCTGCGCGCCCGTGCCGAAGCCGATAATATTCGTCGTCGTGCGGAGATGGATGTTGAGAAAGCCCATAAATTCGCGGTGGAGAAATTCGCCAGCGAAATGTTGCCGGTGATTGATAATCTTGAGCGTGCATTGGATATGGCGGATAAATCCAATGACGCGTTGGCATCAATGATTGAAGGGGTTGAACTCACGTTTAAATCCCTGCTGGATGCTGTGCACAAGTTTGGCATTGAAGTCATTGGGGACGTGAACGTGCCGTTCAATCCGGAAGTTCATCAGGCGATGACCATGCTGGAATCGGCTGAGCATCAGCCCAACTACGTCATGATGGTTATGCAAAAAGGCTATACCCTGAATGGACGCCTGCTGCGCCCTGCTATGGTGGCCGTCTCCAAAGCGAAAGAATAACTTTTCTCGCGTTTGGTCTATTGCTTCACGTCATCATCAACCCCATGCTTCTGGCGTGGGGTTTTTGTTTATATATTGTTAATATTTATTTGTTAAAAAAGGTGTTTTGATTTGGCGATGGCTCATCATCTTTAGCTATTGGAAGAATTGGTATTGTCATTCTAGATGCGCTTGATAATCATTATCATTTGTGTGAGAGTGGGTAAAACAATAGCGTTAGAAGGGACATATATGCCGAATAGCCGTGTCGTCGGGTCAGTCAGTCGTACATCCAGAAAGGTCAAACTTTCCTTGATGGGGCCTGCGTTTATTGCGGCGATTGGGTACATTGATCCGGGTAACTTCGCCACTAATATCCAGTCTGGCGCGGCTTATGGCTATACCCTGCTATGGGTGGTGGTGTGGGCCAACATCATGGCCATGCTGATTCAGTTACTGTCCGCCAAACTTGGGATCGCAACCGGTAAAAATCTGGCTGAACTGATCCGCGATCGTTTTCCCCGGCCCGCAGTCTGGGCCTATTGGGGGCAGGCTGAGATTATCGCGATGGCAACCGATCTGGCGGAATTCATTGGCGCCGCCATCGGTTTCAAACTGTTGTTGGGCGTTTCGCTGCTTGAAGGCGCGATCCTGACGGCTATCGCCACGCTTTTGATTTTAATGCTGCAAAAGCGTGGGCAAAAACCGCTGGAAATGGTGATCGGCGGGTTGCTGCTGTTTGTGGCCGCGGCTTATATCGTTGAACTGGTTTTCTCTCGTCCTGAGTTATCCGCGCTGGCCAAAGGGATTGCCATCCCCAGCCTGCCGACGTCGGAGGCGGTGTTGCTGGCGGCGGGGGTGCTGGGCGCCACCATCATGCCGCATGTGATTTATCTGCATTCTTCTCTGACGCAACATGAAGGCAAACACTCCCGTGCGGAACGTTATGCGGCGACCAAGGTGGATGTGGCTATCGCCATGACGATTGCCGGTTTTGTTAATCTGGCGATGATGGCGACGGCAGCGGCGGCCTTTCATTTTAGTGGTAATCAGGATATTGCCGATCTCGATAAGGCTTATCTGACGCTTGACCCGTTGCTGGGACAAGCCGCCGCCACGATTTTCGGGCTGAGTCTGGTGGTGGCGGGGTTGTCCTCGACGGTGGTCGGTACGCTGGCCGGGCAAGTGGTTATGCAGGGATTTGTGCATTTCCATATTCCGTTGTGGGTGCGGCGGGTAGTCACGATGTTGCCATCGTTTATCGTTATTCTTTCTGGTATGGACCCGACCCGCGTACTGGTCATGAGCCAGGTGGAGCTGAGTTTCGGTATTGCGCTGGCGCTGGTGCCGCTGCTGGCTTTTACCGGCGACCGGGCGCTAATGGGCGATATGGTGAACGGTAAATGGATTCAGCGTATTGGTAAGGTGATTGTCGTGCTGGTGGTTTCCCTGAACCTTTATCTGTTGCTCGGCAGCGTGCTTGACATATAGAAACGGACGGCGTTTTATCGGCCTATGTTCTGAATAGGCAATCGTTGTGAAGGTGGTTTATGTCATCGCCAATTACGCTCATTGAAAAGAAACTCCTGTCTGACCACTGGTTTATTCTGCATAAATATGTGTTTGATTTAAAAAGAAAGAGTGGCGGTGTTATCCGTCAGATCCGTGAAGTGTATGACCGTGGCGATGGCGCGACCATCCTGTTGTACAACCGGGCGAAAGGAACGGTCGTGTTGACGCGCCAGTTCCGCATTCCCACTTATGTCAACGGTAATGAGAGCGGGATGTTGTTGGAGGCCTGCGCCGGATTGCTTGACGAGCATTCGCCGGAAGCGTGTATCCGCAACGAGGCGATAGAAGAGACGGGCTATGCGATCGCCAACGTCGAGAAGTTGTTCGAGGCTTATATGTCGCCCGGTGGCGTCACCGAGCGTTTGCACTTCTTCGCGGCAGAGTATGACGAATCGCTGCGTGACAACGCGGGCGGCGGCGTGGAAGACGAAGATATCGAAGTGCTGGAATTGCCGTTCAAGCAGGCAATGGCAATGATCAGCGATGGCCGGATCAAAGACGCCAAGACCATCATGTTGTTACAATATGCGCAAATTCAGGGATGGTTTGCAACGTAGCGCGCCATTAAATGTGGCGCATCAAACCTGTTTTTTATAACGTGATGCGGTGTCCTGGTTTCCTGACATTACTGCTGAAAATGGCTCATCGTTTGCACAAAAAAACATCAAATAAAATAACTATATTAATCAGTATTCACGTCAGCTTTTTGTCATCCTTCATAGTTTCACAATTCTCAAACACTATACTGGGTACTCTTGGCCCTACATGCATGACACAACAAAAACCGATAAAGGATTAAACGATGGATGAACAACTAAAGCAAAGCGCGCTTGATTTTCACCAATATCCGGTTCCGGGGAAAATTCAGGTTTCGCCAACCAAGCCTTTGGCGACCCAGCGTGATCTGGCGCTGGCCTACTCTCCCGGCGTGGCGGCCCCTTGTCTGGAAATTGCTGAAGATCCGTTGGCGGCATATAAATACACCGCGCGCGGCAATCTGGTCGCGGTCATTTCTAACGGAACCGCGGTTCTCGGCCTCGGTAATATCGGCGCGCTGGCCGGTAAACCAGTGATGGAAGGCAAGGGCGTTCTGTTTAAAAAATTCTCCGGTATCGACGTATTCGATATTGAAGTGGATGAGCTTGATCCAGACAAACTGATCGACGTTGTTGCGGCTCTGGAACCGACGTTTGGCGGCATCAATCTGGAAGATATTAAAGCGCCGGAATGTTTCTATATTGAGAAGAAACTGCGCGAGCGTATGAAGATCCCGGTGTTCCATGACGATCAGCATGGCACCGCCATCATCTGTACCGCCGCGGTGCTCAACGGATTGCGGGTGGTGGAAAAGAATATCTCCGATGTCCGTCTGGTGGTATCGGGTGCGGGTGCGGCGTCCATCGCTTGTCTGAACCTGCTGGTGGCGCTGGGCCTTCAGAAGCACAACATCGTGGTGTGTGATTCTCGCGGCGTGATTTATCAGGGCCGTGATGAAAATATGGAAGAAACCAAAGCCGCCTATGCGATTCAGGATAATGGCGCCCGTAAACTGGCGGACGTGATCCCCGACGCCGATATCTTCCTCGGTTGCTCCGGCCCCGGCGTATTGACGCCGGATATGGTGAAGACCATGGCGCCTCGTCCGCTGATTTTGGCGCTGGCGAACCCGGAACCTGAAATCCTGCCGCCGCTGGCGAGAGAAGTTCGTCCCGATGCGATTATCTGCACCGGTCGTTCCGACTATCCTAACCAGGTGAATAACGTACTGTGTTTCCCGTTCATCTTCCGGGGCGCGCTGGATGTGGGCGCGACCACTATTAATGAAGAGATGAAACTGGCCTGCGTTCATGCTATCGCTGATCTGGCGCTGGCGGAGCAAAGCGAAGTGGTGGCCTCCGCCTATGGCGATCAGGATCTATCATTTGGCCCGGAATATCTGATCCCGAAACCGTTCGATCCGCGTCTGATCATTAAGATTGCTCCGGCTGTCGCGAAAGCGGCGATGGAATCCGGGGTGGCGACGCGCCCGATTGAGGATTTCGATGCCTATATCGAAAAGCTGACGCAGTTTGTCTACAAAACCAACCTGTTTATGAAGCCGATTTTCTCTCAGGCGCGTCAACAGCCCAAACGCGTGGTGTTTGCCGAAGGTGAAGACTCGCGTGTACTGCATGCGACACAGGAACTGGTCACGCTGGGGATGGCGTTCCCGATCCTGATTGGTCGTCCAAGCGTGATTGAGATGCGTTTGCAGAAACTGGGCTTGCAATTGACCATCGGTAAAGATTTTGAAGTGGTCAACAATGAATCCGATCCGCGTTTCAAGGAGTACTGGAGCGAGTATTTCGAGCTTATGAAACGGCGCGGCGTGTCGCAGGAGCAGGCGCAACGTGCGGTGATCGGCAATCCGACGTTGATCGGTTCTATCATGGTGTTGCGCGGCGAAGCCGACGCATTGATTTGCGGAACCATCGGCACCTATGAAGAACATTTCGATGTAGTGGAGAAAGTCTTTGGCTACCGCGAAGGCGTCCATGTTGCCGGCGCGATGAATGCGTTGCTGTTGCCGAGCGGTAATACCTTTATCGCCGATACTTACGTCAACGCCGATCCAACACCGGAGCAACTGGCGGAAATCACCCTGATGGCGGCGGAAACCGTGCGTCGTTTCGGTATTGAACCTAAAGTGGCTCTGCTGTCTCATTCCAGTTTTGGTACGTCTGACTCGTTGACGGCGCAGAAAATGCGCGCCACCCTGAGTTTGGTCAACAAGCTGGCGCCGGAACTGCAAATTGATGGCGAGATGCACGGTGACGCCGCGCTAGTGGAAGCGATCCGCCGCGAGCAAATGCCGGATAGCCCGCTGAAAGGTTCGGCCAACATTCTGATCATGCCGACGATGGAAGCGGCGCGTATCAGCTATAACCTGTTGCGTGTTTCCTCTTCCGAAGGGGTAACGGTTGGGCCGGTACTGATGGGCGTAGCCAAACCGGTACACATCCTGACGCCGATCGCATCAGTACGCCGCATCATCAACATGGTGGCGCTGGCGGTAGTGGAAGCGCAAACACAACCGCTGTAATGTGCTGCCAACCCTAACGTCATCTCTGGCCCGGCTAACTCGCCGGGCTTTTTTTATGCCGCAACCATTTATCCAACTCATTGGCGAACTGCTGCCGGTCCCGCTGATTCAGGGCATTAGGGCCGCCGGTTTGTACCCCGCTGGCGCGCATCGTATCCATGAAGTCCCGCATATTCAGCCGCTCACGAATGGTATCGGGCGTATAGCGTTCACCACGGGGATTTAACGCGACGCCCCCTTTTTCGATCACTTCGGCGGCCAGCGGAATATCGCTGGTGACCACTAAATCGCCGGGTTCAACGCGCCGTACAATTTCGTTATCGGCGACATCGAATCCGGCTGAAACGCGCAGCGTGCGAATAAAACGCGATGGCGGGACTTTCAGCGATTGATTGGCGACCAGCGTGGTCAGCGTCGCGGTACGCTCCGCCGCGCGGTACAGCACGTCTTTGATGACATTGGGACAGGCGTCGGCATCCACCCAGATTTGCATAGGTATTACTCCGTTGCCGGGAGATTGCCGTCATCATCGGCCAGCCAGTCTCTGGCGGGCAGGAAATCCCTGTACAGCGCCGCTTCCGGGCTATCGGGCTGAGGGTGATACTGATATTCCCAACGCGCCAGCGGCGGCATCGACATTAAAATCGATTCGGTTCGCCCGCCGCTTTGCAGGCCGAATAACGTACCGCGATCCCAGACCAGATTAAATTCCACGTAACGCCCGCGACGATATAACTGAAATTCGCGCTCCCGCTCCCTCCACGGCAATGCTTTGCGACGTTCTACGATTGGCAGATAGGCATCCAGAAAACCTTCTCCAACCGCACGGGTGAAGGCGAATGCGGTATCAAAGTCAGGCGTGTTCAAATCGTCAAAGAACAGCCCGCCAATACCGCGAGCTTCATTACGGTGTTTCAGAAAGAAATAGTCATCACACCATTTTTTATAACGCGGGTAGACCTGCTCGCCGAACGGACGGCACAAATTGAGCGCCGTCTTATGCCAGTGCGCCGCGTCCTCCTTGAAACCATAGAATGGGGTTAAGTCAAAGCCGCCGCCGAACCACCAGACCGGATCTTCTCCCGGTTTTTCCGCGATGAAAAAGCGCACATTGGCATGACTGGTGGGAACATAGGGATTTTGCGGATGAACGACCAGCGAGACGCCCATCGCCTGATAGCTGCGGCCCGCCAGTTCGGGGCGGTGCGCGCTGGCGGATGGGGGAAGCGACTGGCCGAAGACATGCGAGAAATTGACGCCGGCCCGCTCGAAGACATTGCCGCCGGCTAGCACGCGGCTGCGTCCGCCGCCGCCTTCCGCCCGCTGCCAGACGTCTTCATCAAAATCGGCGCCGCCATCTGCCGCGGCAAGCTGCTGACAGATAGCATCCTGTAAAGTAAGAAGAAATTTTTTTACAGCACTGATGTTAGACATGCGTACATCCTTTTATCCGGCGCGAGGTAGGGCAATAAATGCGGTCAGTATAACGATTATTGCCGCGCAATAAAGACAGCCGTGGGGCCTGCGTCTGATTCGCTCTTGCCAGTAAGCCGCAATTTGAGATTGCGTCTGACAAAAATCACGCGATAATCAGAACAGGCCTAATTACAAGGTGGCAAACGCGATGGAAATCCGCATATTCAGGCAAGATGACTTTGAGGAAGTGATCACTCTTTGGGAGCGTTGTGATCTATTGCGCCCGTGGAATGATCCTGAGATGGATATTGAACGCAAGCTGAATCATGATCCCGATCTGTTTCTGGTCGCCGAAGTGAGCGGGGAAGTGGTGGGTTCGGTGATGGGCGGATACGACGGGCATCGCGGCGCCGCGTATTATCTGGGCGTACACCCGGATTACCGGGGGCGCGGCATTGCTAATGCGCTGATCAGCCGGTTGGAGAAAAAGCTTATCGCCCGCGGTTGTCCCAAGATCCACCTGATGGTGCGCGAAGATAACGATGCGGTGATTGGCATGTATGAAAAGCTGGACTATGAAATCGTCGATTGCGTAACGCTGGGAAAACGGCTGATCGAGGATCAGGAGTACTGAGGCGCGCTGGCTTCTCCTATGTTGTGATCATCGCTTTTCGCAATCGTGTTTTAGCGTCGTTGTTTTAACTGCATAGGGGAGAACCAACGGATCGAGCAGGTTTCTCTATCAGTTGTTTTATCCCTGTCATTCTTATCGCGATTATCCTATTTTTACGGCACTTTCCGTTGATCTCACCCTCAAATTCCCATTCTGTTAAGGTGAGCCGTTCAATCTTGAGGAGTACATTTCATGAATTTTCGCCCGCTATTGCTGGTGTTGCCGCTGTTGCTGACCGGATGCGGCACATTGTCCAATTTCTCCTGGTCCAGTCTGTCGCCGTTCAACTGGTTCGGCGGCGCGTTGCAGGTATCCGATACTGGCGTCGGCGGTATCAATGCCGGGACGCCGCTGGTGGAAAGCGCGTTGCAAAGCGCGCTGAATGGCGATTATCAACTGCGCAGCGGTATGGGGATGTCTAACGGTCAACTGGTCGCGTTTTACCACGTGCTGGATGGCGAAGACGTGAAGCTGATGATTAGCGGCCAGCCTAAAGGCAGCGTTAAGAAAGTCGAGGTGATGGATGCGGCGATCGACAGCGTATGGGGCGTGAAGATCGGGGATGCTTTCAGTGACGTCTACAGCAAAGCGTTTGACGCCTGCCAGTTAGGGCAGGGCGAGGATGCGCAAAGCGTGGAATGCGCCGCGCCGCAGAGTAAACACGTCAGCTACCTGTATTCCGGCAAATGGAGCGGACCGGAAGGTTTAATGCCTTCTGACGATATTCTCAAAACGTGGCGGGTGAGCAAAATCGTCTGGCATGCGCAGTCCCGAAATTAATTTTGTTCTCAGGCAAAGTAAAAATCCGATTGCTTCCGGTATGATAACCACGCTGCGTCGGCATTTATGCTGCAGTGACTGTATGAAAAATAACAACAAGAGAAGCATTCGATATATTGAGGGAGCAGAAATGACACTTATTCAAAGCGGCATTTTGCCGGAGCACCGCCGTTTTGCCATTTTTATGGAAACTATGGTGCAAGGGGAGTTTGACGCCATCCGGCAAGGATGCAAAAAGTTTTGTCAGGCGTTGTCAGATCTGCAACAGCAATTTCCTGATGCTGGGTTAGGGGGCGTGCTGGCGTTTGGCAACGATATCTGGCGCGAACTGGATTGCCAAAATAGCGCATCCGAGCTTAAGCCTTTCACGCCATTAGGTAAGGGACTGGCGCCAGCCACCCAGCGCGATTTGCTGATCCATATCCAGTCACAACGTCATGACGTCAATTTCAGTCTGGCGCAGTACGCGCTGGCGGCGTTTGGCAATGCCATTCGGGTCGAAGAGGAAACGCATGGTTTCCGCTGGGTGGAAGATCGTGATTTGAGCGGCTTCATCGATGAGACGGAAAACCCGCAGGGCGAGGCGCGTCAGGCGGTGGCGATTATTCCGGCAGACCAGCCCGACGCAGGCGGCAGCTATGTCTTTATACAACGCTGGGAGCACAATCTGAGGCAGTTACAGCGGATTAGCGTTGAGCAGCAGGAACAGATGATTGGCCGGACGAAACAGAATAATGAAGAGATTGAAGCCGATCAGCGTCCCGTCACTTCACATCTTAGCCGCGTCGATTTGAAAGAAGACGGGAAAGGGCTAAAAATCCTGCGTCAGAGCCTGCCTTATGGCACCGCCAGCGGTAAACATGGGTTGTACTTCATTGCCTACTGCGCGCGCTTACACAACATCGAGCAGCAATTGCTCAGCATGTTTGGCGAGCGGGATGGCAAGCGTGACGATATGCTGCGCTTTACCCGCGCCGTGAGCGGCGGCTATTTCTTTGCGCCTTCCCTGAGCCGTCTGCTGACGTTGTAATTAATGCCGTTTTTCCTGATGTCTGTTCCGCAGGCATCGGACGTTTTGCAGGAATCTATTTATGACTACGCTTGAGCATTATATTGGTAATACCCCGCTGGTGAAGTTGCAGCGTTTGACGCAGGGATTGGACAGTGAAGTCTGGCTAAAGCTGGAAGGCAATAACCCAGCGGGATCGGTTAAGGATCGCGCAGTGCTTTCCATGATCGAGCAGGCGGAAAAACGCGGCGAGATCAGGCCCGGCGACCGACTGATTGAAGCGACGAGCGGCAATACCGGTATCGCGCTGGCGATGATTGCGGCGGTGAAAGGTTACCGCTTGCGTTTGCTGATGCCGGAAAATATGAGCTATGAACGTCAGGCCGCGATGCGCGCTTATGGCGCGCAGCTGGTGCTGGTAAGCCGACAGGCAGGAATGGAAGGGGCGCGTGATTTAGCCGAGCAAATGGTGCGCTCAGGCGAAGGCAAAACCCTCGATCAGTTTAATAATCCGGACAATGCGCTGGCGCATTTTCTTACCACCGGCCCGGAAATCTGGCAACAAACCGCGGGTAAGCTGACGCATTTTGTCTCTAGTATGGGCACCACCGGCACGATTTCCGGCGTCAGCCGCTATCTGAAGCAGCAGAATCAGGCAATTTGCACCGTGGGGCTGCAACCTGCGCCGGGGAGTCATATCCCCGGTATCCGCCGCTGGGCGGCAGGCTATTTGCCGGGGATTTTCCGCGCCGATCTTGTCGATCGCATCATGGATATTTCACAGTTGCAGGCGGAAAACACGCTGCGTCAGCTTGCCCGACAGGAAGGTATTTTCTGCGGTGTCAGTACCGGCGGTGCCGTATTCGGCGCGTTACGTCTGGCGGCGGAATATCCCGGCAGCATGATCGTGGCAATAGCCTGTGATCGCGGCGACCGTTATTTATCCACCGGTGTTTTTGACTAAACCGCCTTTGCCCCTGAAGCGTATTGTCACGGTATGCAGGGGCGGTAAACGGTTTATTCCCGTTCCAGCGCGTGAATGGGCTCCATGCGTGCGGCGTGACGGGCGGGAAAGAAGCCAAAGATAACGCCAATCAGACTGGAACACAGGAAAGCGGCAACAATGGATGAACCGGAATAGACCATTGAGAAGCTACTGCTGAATTGACCGAATATCACGCCGATAGCCAAAGAAAGCGCCACCCCCAATACGCCGCCAAACAGACAAACCAGCACGGCTTCTATAAGAAACTGCTGCATGATATCGCTGGTGCGGGCGCCGACCGCCATACGTACCCCGATTTCCCTGGTGCGTTCAGTGACTGAAACCAGCATGATGTTCATTACGCCAATCCCGCCAACCAGCAGGGAAATCAGCGCGATCATGGAAATAAGCAATGTCAGGGTGGTGGTGGTTTTTTCTATCATCTGACGGATGCTGTCGGTATTCATGACAAAAAAATCTTTGGTGCCGTGCCGTTGCGTCAGCAGTTGGGTAATGCCTTGTTCCGCCACGCTCATATCGATATTGTCTTTAACCCGAATGGTAATGCTCTTGAGGTAGGATTGTCCGACCATACGTTTCATCACGGTGGTATAGGGCACCCAGACATTCAGATTTTCATCGCTGCCGAATCCGCTCTGATTCTTACTGACCACACCGATAATCCGGCAGGGTAGCGTTCCCAGCAAAATGATCTCGCCAATGGGGTCTTCGCCATGCGGAAAAAGTTTATTGCGGGTATTTTCATCAATCACGGCATCCTGCGTCAGATTGTCAATGCTGCTGAGAGGAAATGTGATGCCGCTGCTGACCGTGTAACCCCGCACGGTAAAGAACTGCTCGCCCACGCCGGAAACATTCGCCGTTAGCGCATTATTTCCATAGCGGAGCGTGACGCTGGTTGAAATGGATGGTGTGACGCTGTGGACATAAGGCTGTTGCGACAAAGGTAAAATATCGCTGGCGCGCAAGGTTTGAATGGCGCTGGCGTTGATATCGCCAAAATCCTTGCCGGGGAAAATTTCCAGCGTACTGGTGCCCATCGCGTTGATATCGGCGAGCACCTGTTCCTGAGAGCCTTTGCCCAGCGCGACCACGGAGACGACCGATGCGATGCCGATGATGATGCCCAGCATGGTCAGAAAGGTTCGCATCCGTTGAGCGTTCATGGCCAGCAATGCCATCTTGAAGGCATCGAAGAAGCGATCCTTTAGTTGATTCAGCGCAGAGGCGGCGGGCTGCGTGGCGGCCTCTTGCAATAGAGGCGGGGAAATCGCGGGTTTTGTCTGGCGATCGGCGATAATCTCCCCGTCGCGTAGTTCAATAATCCGCTGAGCGTGCTCGGCAATTTGCATGTCGTGGGTGACGATAATGACCGTATTGCCTTGCGCATGCAGATCGCCCAGTATGTTGAGCACGTCATTGCCGCTTTGCGTATCCAGCGCGCCGGTTGGTTCATCCGCCAAAATGACGCCGCCGCCATTCATCAATGCCCGCGCGATACTGACTCGTTGTTGCTGACCGCCCGACAACTGGTTTGGGCGGTAATTCAGGCGATGTTCCAGCCCCAGACGGACCAGTAATTCCGCGGCCCGTTGACGGCGAGCCCCACGATCTTTACCGGCATAAATCGCCGGTACTTCGACATTACCTTGTGCGGTCAGATCGCTCAATAAGTGATAGCGCTGAAAAATAAAACCGAAGTGTTCGCGGCGCAGTTCAGCCAGTTGATCATTATTCAGTTGCGCCACCGGGCGTCCTGCGACCCGGTAATCGCCTGCCGACGCTATATCCAGACACCCAAGAATGTTCATCAGCGTGGACTTACCCGAACCCGATGCGCCCACGATCGCGACCATTTCCCCTTGATTGATCGTCAGGTTGATGTTTTTCAATACCGTGACATCTTGTTCGCCGCTGGCGAAGCGCCGGGAGATATCGGTCAGTTGGAGTAATGGTGTGGACATACGTTACATCCCCATTGGCGGCCCGGAGCGGGTCGCTGTCGTCGTGGACGGCTGGCCGATAATCACCTTTTCGCCGGCGGCGAGGCCGGACAGAATCTGGGTGCGGACATTATCGTTCAGCCCGATGGTCACCGCCCGGCTTTCTATCTTTTTATTGGCGTCAACTACCTGTACATACCACTTGCCATCACGCGTGCTCAGCGCGGTCGCGGGTACGACAACGGCGTTTTTAACCGATGACAGCAGAATATAAACCTGAGCCGTCATGGAGATGCGTAATACGTTGTCTGTATTTTGCACATCGAACAGACCGTTGTAGTAGATTGCGCTGCTGGAGGACGTTGTGCTGGTGCTGCTTGATGAGGTCGTGGTGGTGTCATCATCGATAGAGTCTGGCGCCGGTTCAATTGAACTGAGCTTCGCCTCATAGCGTTTGTTCGGTTCACCCAGGATACTGAACCAGACCGGCATACCGGTTTTGACTTTAACGATATCGGCTTCTGAAATTTGCGCTTTGATGGTCATGGTGTTCAGATTGGCGACTTTGGCAATGGTCGGCGTACTTTGCGTCGCATTGACGGTCTGTCCTTCTTCCACCGGAATGGAAACCACCGTACCGTCGATCGGAGAAAGGATCTTGGTATAACCCAGATTGACCTTGGCGGTATTGACGGCAATCTGTGCCTGAACGATCTGGGCGTCCAGCGCGTCAATATTGGCTTTGGTGGCGTCCAGCGTCGCCTTCGCGCTGTCGTAATCGGCCTGTGCGCCAACGCCGCGCTTCATCAGCATTTGCTGACGTTGCCAGCTTAATGTGTCATTACGTAATTCCGCTTGTTTGGCCGCACGCTGCGCCTGCACATTTTTTAGCGCGGCGTCGCTGTTTTTCAGCGCATCCTGTTGGGTCAGATCGTCAATCTCCGCAATCAACTGCCCTTTAGTCACTTTATCGCCCAGCGCGACATGCAGCGCTTTAATCTGCCCTGATGCCTGGGCGCCGACGCTAACCTGTTTTTGTGCTTCGATCTCGCCGTCGGCCAGTACAGTTTGCTCAAGATCAGCCACTTCCGCCGTCGCGGTGATAAAGTCTGGCTCAGGAGAGGATTTGGTTAAAAATAGATAAATAAGCGTAACGATGAGCATGACGCCAATCGTTATCGCAGTACGACGAAAGACTAAAAATCGTGATTGCATCCGGGTAATTTGTCCTTAATGACGATATCGGAACTCAAGTAACTATCAAAGGGGCTAATCTACTCTGAGTAGGTGCAAGTATCGGTAATTTTTTTTACAAAAAATGGTAAGGATTCGGTAAATCCGGCTGCGAAGATTTATTGCAGGCCTGAGAATACACGATACATCTGAGAATGGGGACAGGATATGAAAATCTTACTGGTCGATGATGACGTAGAACTTGGCAATATGCTGGGTGAATACCTGAATGCAGAGGGGTTTGCGACATCAAGAGTTGTGACTGGCAAAGAAGGGATTGATGGCGCGATGTCGGGCGAATACACCGCGATGATTCTCGATGTCATGCTGCCGGACATGAGCGGTATTGATGTGCTGCGGCAGATCAGGAAAAGCCAGCATTTGCCGGTCATTATGCTGACGGCAAAAGGCGACAATATCGATCGCGTGATCGGGTTGGAAATGGGCGCGGATGATTACATGCCAAAACCCTGCTATCCGCGCGAACTGGTGGCCCGGCTGCGGGCGGTGTTGCGTCGTTATGACGATCAGCCAAGCAGCAAGGTGGATGAAAGTCTGGCGGTTTCCGGTGATCTGGTGCTCAATCCGGCGACGCGGACCAGCGAGTGGCGGGGAAAATCTTTTGATTTGACGGCCTCTGAATTCAATTTGCTGGAGTTACTGCTACGTTCACCTGATCGTGTGGTGTCAAAAGATGAACTATCCGAAAAATGTCTGGGCCGTCGGCGTGAAGCTTATGATCGCAGCGTGGATGTGCATATCAGCAATATTCGTCAGAAACTTAGTGCGCTGGAGGGCAATAACATGACCATTGAAACCGTGCGCAGTGTGGGATACCGGATACGTTGACGATGATACGCGGGCGGCTTTTCTGGAAAATACTGCTGGGTTTCTGGCTGACGTTTATTATCATCTCACAATTGCTATGGTTGACATTTTCCTTCTATGGTGACCGCCATCGACCGCTGGAGGAAGTGGCGGTGATGCGCATTGCCAATATGCAGACCGAGATGGTCGCGACGGCATTGCGGCAGGGCGGATTATCTGCGGTTAGCGAAGTAATGCTGTTGCTGCCTGAACGCGAGCGGCACTATATTTCGGTCACCCTGTCGCCGTTACCGGCGGTGGCGACAGCGCCGTCCCCCGAATTTTTGCGGCAGGATGGCCGTGGCGACGCTGATGTGAAGGAGATGATTGAACGGTTGCGCGGGCCGGACGGTGAGTGGTATCAAATTCGCTATGATGTGGCGCGGTTGCGCGGTGAACTCCGTCCGCCGCCGCCGTTGGTGTTTCTGAATGTCCCCGCGCCGCTGGTTTGGATCGCAGGCGTCGGCGGTCTGCTTTTCAGTTGGTTGCTGGCCTGGAATCTGGCGCGGCCATTGAGCCAACTGCGCGCCGGTTTCGGGCAGGTGGCGCAAGGCGATCTGGCCGTGCGGCTATTTCCGTTGATGCGCCGACGACATGATGAGCTTAGTGCGGTCGCGCGTGATTTTGATGCGATGGTCGAGCGCCTGGATGTTCTGGTCAGCACGCGTGAACAACTACTGCATGATGTCTCGCATGAACTGCGTTCGCCGTTGGCTCGTCTGCAATTGGCGATCGGGCTGGCGCGCCAAAATACGGATAACACGGAGAACTCGCTGTTGCGTATAGAGCGGGAGGCGGCACGGATTGATAAAATGATCGGTGAACTGCTGACGTTGTCGCGCACGCAAAATACCGGCGTTGAAGATGAGTATTTTGATCTGTTGGGGTTGGTTAGCGCGGTGGTGAACGATGCCCGTTATGAGGCGCAGGTGCCTGGCGTGGAGATCCTGTTGCAGGCCGATGAGAACGAGGATTATACGGTAAAGGGCAATGCGGAACTGATGCGTCGCGCCATCGACAATGTTGTGCGCAATGCGCTGCGTTTTTCTGAACCGGCCCGGCAAGTGCGTGTGGCGTTGGAGGGTGATGAGAATGAATGGACGATCCGGGTATCCGATCAAGGGCCTGGTGTTGAGAAAAGTAAGCTATCCAGTATTTTCGATCCTTTTATCCGTATCGAATCACCGGTTTCCGGTAAGGGATATGGCTTGGGACTGGCGATTGCCCGCAAGGTGGTACTGGCCCATGGCGGCAGTATTGATGCTGAAAATGGTGAACAGGGTGGATTGACGATCCGCCTGTGCGTACCGCGCTTCCGGCCACTTTGATTTGCGCTGGATAAATATAAACAAAAAACGGCGCCCGATCAGATCGGCGCCGTTTTTGAACTATTAATAACTATCAATAACGATATTTATTTTTTGATACGAATGACTGGTGTTTCGCCCACCACAACGGTGCCGCTCAGCTTAACCAATTCTTTGATTTCATCCATATTGGAGATGACGACTGGGGTCAGGGTTGACTTGGCCTTCTCTTCCAGCAGCGCCAGATCGAACTCAATGATGAGATCGCCTTTCTTCACCCGCTGGCCTTCTTCAGCAATACGTTTGAAACCTTCGCCTTTCAGTTCAACGGTATCAATACCAAAGTGAACGAATAATTCAATGCCGTTATCTGATTCGATGGAAAAAGCATGGTTGGTTTCAAAAATCTTGCCGATAGTGCCGTCCACCGGCGCTACAATCTTATTGCCGGTCGGCCTAATCGCAATACCGTCACCCACGATTTTTTCAGCAAAAACGACATCTGGAACATCTTCAATATTGACGATTTCGCCTGACAGCGGCGCAATGATTTCGATGCTGCCAGTGTCTTTTTTGTCATCAGAAACCAGAGATTTCAATTTATCGAATAAACCCATGATCTTCTCCTAAGCATTAATATCGGGCCAGCTTTTACCCGTCATTTTTCAAGTTGCCGCGACATTGGCATCCCTTAATTCCCCGGAAAGGGATTGAGCTTCCGGGGCGGCGTTCGCTTGCCGCTTGTCTGCGCCCTGAAATTGTCGGGTAGCGCGGAATCAGCAGAGCGTTTTTTCTTTAATGAATCGGCTCACTAGGTTGCTTAACCCTTCAGCTGTCGGTTCGGATAGTGCCTGTTCCGCCAGCGCCTTTGCATCTTCGTAATTTGCATTACGGATAATTTTTTTGATGCTTGGGATAGAGATTGCACTCATGCTGAATTCGTCCAGACCCATTCCCAGTAACAGTAGTGTAGCACGTTCGTCACCAGCGAGCTCACCGCACATCCCTGTCCATTTACCTTCGGCGTGGGATGCGTCAATAACCTGTTTAATCAGGGTCAGGACTGCTGGGGCCATCGGGTTATAGAGATGAGAAATCAACTCATTACCACGATCAACCGCCAGAGTATACTGGGTTAAGTCATTTGTCCCAATACTAAAAAAGTCGACTTCTTTCGCCAGATGGTGGGCAATCGCTGCGGCGGCAGGTGTTTCAACCATCACGCCGACTTCGATGGACTCATCAAAGGCTTTACCTTCTTCTCTCAACTGCGTTTTCAACATTTCCAGTTCGGCTTTCAACTCACGAACTTCTTCTACGGAAATGATCATCGGGAACATGATGCGTAGCTTGCCAAAGCTGGAGGCGCGCAGAATGGCAAGCAACTGGGCATGCAGGATCTCTTTGCGATCCAGACAAATACGGATGGCGCGCCAGCCAAGGAACGGGTTTTCTTCCTTCGGCAGGTCCATGTACGGCAGATCTTTATCTCCGCCGATATCCATGGTGCGCACGATCACCGCCTGAGCGCCAACGGCCTCAGCCACGGCTTTGTATGCCTGGAACTGCTCTTCCTCGGTAGGCAGCGAGTCGCGATCCATAAACAGGAACTCGGTGCGGTACAGGCCCACACCTTCCGCGCCGTTACGTTCGGCACCAGCAACGTCGCGCACCGTGCCGATGTTGGCGCATACCTCAACCTGATGACCGTCCAGCGTGACCGCCGGCAAATCTTTCAGTTTGGCCAGTTCATGTTTTTCAGAAAGATATTGCTGTTGAACGGCCTTGAGCTCTTCAATTATCTCAGTTGTCGGGTTCTGATAAATGTTGTTGTTAACCGCGTCCAGAATCAGGTAATCGCCGTTTTTAACCTGTTTGGTGACATCGGTTGTACCCACGATGGCGGGCAGTTCCAACGAACGGGCCATGATGGAGGTATGGGAAGTACGGCCACCGAAATCGGTGATAAAGCCCAGTACCTTGTCCAGATTCAATTGTGCGGTTTCAGATGGCGTCAGGTCGGTTGCGACCAGAATGACTTCCTCCCGAATGCCGCTCAAATCGACGATAGGCATATTCAGAATGTTCTTCAGCAAGCGCTTGCCGATATCGCGCATGTCCGCCGCACGTTCTTTCAGATATTCATCGTCCAGTTCTTCCAATGCTTTTGCCTGATTTTCAATAACTGAATAGGCTGCGGCATCAGCAGAAGCATGTTCATCTTTAATCAGGGCTATGATTTCCTGCTCAAACTCTTCATCTTCCAGCAACATGATGTGGCCTTCGAAGATGGCTTCTTTTTCTGCGCCCAGGGTTTCGCCAGCCTTGGTTTTAATCACTTCCAATTGCTCGGAGGCTTTGGCCCGCCCAGTCAGAAAACGTTCAACTTCCTGTTCTACCTGATCCGCGGAGATTTTTTTCCGGTTGATGATTATTTCATCTTCTTTTAGTAATAATGCCTTACCAAAAGCAATACCCGGTGATACTAATATGCCTGAAATCATAACCCTACCTTACTCGATTCTGATGCTCACTAAAAAAGCTCGCCTGTCTGTTACTCAAGCTCTGCCATCAGTTTAACCAGATGTTCCACAGCTTTTTGCTCATCTTCGCCTTCTGCGGCGATGGTCACGACCGTACCTTGCGTCAAACCGAGGGTTTGCAACTTGAACAGGCTCTTGGCGCTGGCGCTTTTACCGTTGGAAGTAACGGTGATTTCTGAAGCAAAGCCTTTGGCTTCTTTGACAAACTGAGCGGCGGGACGGGTGTGCAGGCCATTAGGAGCGGTAATAGTCACTTCTTGCTGGAACATTCTGTTTTCCCCAACTTATGGATTAGATTAATGTTGTGGAACTAAAGTCTAGTGTATTCACTGAACTTTAGCCTGTTTGGTTAGCACCTGCGTTCATGTTACAGGGGCAGGCCGGGATGCGGCAAGGAAACAACGAAACCTGTTTCCAGAATAAAATACCATCAAACATCACGATGTTCTTGCATCATTATTTGAATCCGGTTCGAAAAACGATGATTGATTGATCGTGCGTCGGTTTCCATTAAACGATAAAGCGTGATCGTTGGCGGATATTAATTTCGCGCATCAAAATAATTGTCCGGTTAAATACTAAACCTACTCCAGAAAAGCAATCTCTCTCTGGTGGAAAGTTTGAACTAAGCCACAAAAAAGCACCTGAACAGGTGCTTTTTTTACAATCTGGTAACTTTTTGTATCGCTAACAGGAAAGATTACTGTTGCAACTCCTGCTCGGTAAAGAGGTCGGCGAACAGGGCGGTGCTCAGATAACGTTCGCCAGAGGAAGGTAGGATGACGACGATGGTTTTGTCTTCGAACGCTTGTTCTTTCAGAAGATTAAGCGCGGCAGCTACCGCTGCGCCAGAAGAAATTCCTGCCAGAATGCCTTCTTCTTCCATCAGACGACGCGCCGTGCTGATAGCATCTTCGTTGGTGATCTTCTCTACGCGGTCGATCAGCTTGAGATCCAGGTTGTCCGGGATGAAGCCGGCGCCGATGCCCTGAATTTTGTGCGGTCCGGGTTTCAGTTCTTCACCCGCCAGCGCCTGGCTGATAACCGGAGAGTCGGCAGGCTCCACCGCAACGCTGGTGATCGCTTTGCCTTTGGTGTTTTTAATGTAACGGCTGACGCCGGTTAGCGTACCGCCCGTGCCTACGCCGGCAATGAACACGTCAACGGCGCCGTCAGTATCATCCCAGATTTCCGGGCCGGTGGTTTTTTCGTGAATTTCCGGGTTGGCGGGGTTGCTGAACTGTTGCAGCAGCAGGAAACGATCAGGATCGCTGGCGACAATTTCTTCCGCTTTGGCGATGGCTCCTTTCATGCCCTTCGCCCCTTCGGTGAGAACCAGCTTCGCACCCAGCGCCTTGAGCAATTTACGGCGTTCGATACTCATGGTTTCCGGCATGGTCAGCGTCAATTTATATCCGCGGGCGGCGGCGACATAGGCCAGCGCGATACCGGTGTTGCCGCTGGTGGGTTCAACCAGTTCAACACCGGGTTTTAACACGCCGCGTTTTTCCGCATCCCAAATCAGATTGGAACCGATACGGCATTTGACGCTAAAACTAGGGTTGCGGGACTCTACCTTAACCAGAATGCGTCCGTTGCCGATACGGTTCAGACGAACCAGCGGCGTATGGCCGATTGTAAAAGAATTGTCTTCATAGATCTTGCTCATAGCCTGTCCTTATAACGGTATGAAATTTTGGCGAACATAGAGAGAATACTCGTTCGCGCCCGGCAGTGAAGTAAAGAATTGTTATATCGTTATGTTCTTAAGAAATATCTTTTCATTACAATAGACAGAATGATTTCTTGTGCGCCAACATTCATCCTTGTTTTGATATAGCCTGTTTTGGCAGCGTCGCCGACAGACTCCGATAGCGGTCAACCCACAATGCTGTCGCGCCGCAAACCGCGATCGGCATAATCACCAGATTGAGAAAAGGAATCAGAGTAAACAGACTAATCAACGCCCCAAACTGCATATTGACAATTTTATGCTGACGCAATGCCTGTCGCATGGTTTGGAACGCGACCTTGTGGTTATCAAACGGGTAATCGCAGTATTGAATAGCCAGCATCCAGGCGCTGAACAGGAACCAAAGCACTGGCGCCACGGTCTGTCCGATACCGGGAATAAAATAGAGCGCGAACAGCACGGCGGCGCGCGGCAGATAATAGGCCAGTTTCTGGACCTCGCGTTTCATGATGTGCGGGACATCTTTGGCGATGCCGAGAATACCGCTGTCCGGCAACGCTTGTCCGGTCAGGCGGGCTTCCAGTTGCTCAGCCAGCAGGCCGTTAAACGGCGCGGCGATAAAATTGGCAAGCGTGCTGAACAAGTAACTGAAAACCAGCAGGATCGACAACACGGCAAGCGGCCAGATGAGATAGCTGAGCCACTGAAGCCAATTCGGGATATGGGACATCAACTGCGGGATCCAGTCATTGAGGCGAGTGGACAGCCACCAGAATGCGCCGCCCATCAGCACAAAATTCACCAGCAGCGGCAGGATGACGAAACGCCGGATGCCTGGCAATGAAATCAAACACCATCCTGCAACAAAATAGTGGATTCCATTATGCGATTTATTGCTGGGTTTTGTGTAAGACATGTTGTGATTATTCTCAGTCAGTTGTTTGTTAGAGCATCATATCGGTATGATTTTATGCTGACCAGCCTGCATTTGGATGAAAAAACAGCAAAAAAGTGCGTTGTATCTATCTTTATTGTCATAATGTACCGCACAGACTTGCACTTGTGTACGCAGGCAAATAGAGTTAGGTATATAAGTATTTGCCGTGTCGGCAATGTATTGGAACAACTGGGATAGCAATGATGCAGGACTTGCGTCTGATATTAATCGTCGTTGGCGCGATCGCTATAATTGCGCTTTTACTGCACGGCTTGTGGACCAGCCGTAAAGAGCGCTCGTCCCTTTTTCGTGATCGCCCGGTTAAGCGCTTGAAAAAAGAGCGTGATGAAACCCCGCTTGAGGAACTCGATGAGGGCGTGGGTGAAGTGCGCGTCAGAAGCGCGCATGCGCAAAATGAGCCTTCTTTCGGGGCTTATGACGCCAAAGAGCCTTCTCGTGCCGAACCCCGTTCTCCGTTTGAGCGGCCAGTTCAGCCGTCGTCTTCTTACGATCCGTTACTGGGTGAAGAGACGCCCGATGCGGCGTCGCCTCCTCAAGTTCAGCCTGAACACCCGCCTCGCGATGTTGCCGCGCGAACCGCGCCATTGCGTGAGCCTTCTGTTTTCGCCGATGATCCCATGTCTGCTGATGAACCTCGTTTGCCGCATGAAGAAGCGAGGTCAGCATCAATCGATGCTTCTTCTTCGCCTGTTGAAAACAAAAGCGCTGAGCCGGCGCAGCCAAAAGAAGCGGTTCTGGTTGTGCATGTCTCTGCGCATCATGGTGGTGTTATCGGCGGCGAGTTGCTGCTGCAAAGTGTGTTGCAGGCAGGCTTCCAGTTCGGCGAGATGAATATCTTCCATCGTCATGTGAATCCAGCCGGTGCCGGGCCTGTGTTGTTCAGTCTGGCGAATATGGTGAAACCCGGTTCGTTCAACCCGGATGAGATGTCTGAGTTTTCTACGCCAGGGGTGTCCATCTTCATGATGGTGCCGTCTTATGGCGATGCCAGTCAGAACTTTAAACTGATGCTGCAATCTGCTCAGCGCATCGCGGATGATGTTGGCGGCGTGGTATTGGACGATGAACGTCGGATGATGACGCCGCAGAAAGTGGAATCATATAAAGCACGTATCCGTGACGTGCTGAAAGCCAATAACTAATACTTATGCGACGCGATTGCAACCGAAAGCCTCCAGTCTGGAGGCTTTTTTTATCTAGCTTACCTGAGCCAGTGGTTGCGTGCAAATGGGACGGCGTCAGAATATAACGAAAAGAAGGTGAGTGGCGGTGAGTAAGACTCAAGGATTAAAACAGGAACTTGGGGTGATTCAGGGCGTGGGGCTGCTTTCCACCTCATTACTGGGAACCGGCGTATTTGCCGTACCCGCGCTGGTGGCGCAACTGGCGCAACAGGATAGTCTGTGGGCATGGCCGCTGTTAATCCTGTTCGTTTTCCCGATTGCGATTGGATTTGCGGCATTAGGCCAACATTTCCCTCATGCCGGCGGTTCTGCCCATTTCGTCAAGATGGCGTTTGGGCCGCGTCTGGCGCGCGTCACCCGTTGGCTGTTTCTTTCCGTGATCCCTTTGGGGCTTCCTGCGGCATTACAAATTGCGGCGGGTTTCTGGCAGGCGGCGTTAGGCTGGCACGATCTGGGATTGCTGATGGTGCAGTTGCTCACGCTGGGGGGGATCTGGGTGCTTGGGCTACGTAGCGCCGGTTCCAGCGCCAATATTCAAATTATTATCGCCCTGTTGGTGGTCGGTCTGGTGGCGGCTATCTGGTGGCAAGGGGATATCACACCGGCCCACATTCCCTGGCCCGCCATTGCCGAGCTTTCCTGGTCGAATACCTTTAGCTCGCTGGCGGTGATGTTCTGGTGTTTTGTCGGACTGGAAGCGTTCGCGCATATGGCGACGGAATTTCGCACGCCGGAGCGTGATTTTCCACGCGCCTTGCTGATAGGCATGTTACTGGCTGGCGCCGTCTACTGGGGATCTACGGTCGCTGTTTTACATTTTAAAGCTTACGGTGAAGGGATGGCTGCGACCGCTTCCCTGCCGGGCATTGTGGTGCAATTGTTCGGTGAACATGCCTTGTGGATCGCCTGCCTGGTGGGATATCTGGCCTGCTTTGCCAATGTGAATATCTACACGCAAGGGTTTGCCCGGCTGGTGTGGTCGCAGGCGCCGGAAGGAAGCGCGTTGGCGAAATTATCTGACGGGCAAGCGCCAGCGAATGCCTTATCTATCGTAGTGGCATGTTGTCTGGTGTGCTGCCTGCTGATTTACTGGCTGCGGTTGCCGTTGGAAACGCTCATTGTGTACGCCAACGGTATTTTCGTTTTGGTATATCTGCTGTGCATGTTGGCCGGATGGCGGTTACTGCAAGGGCGGGCCAAAGTCATGGCGGCGGTGGGCAGCATTTTATGTTGCGCATTGTTGTTGATGATTGGCTGGAAATCGCTGTATGCGCTGACCATGCTGGCGCTGTTGTGGGTTTTTCTGCCTCGCAGACGAACCGAACTGGTATCCCATTAAAATTAAAGCAATGCCTCCAGCCATTCATCAGAGGAGGCATTGGCGGGCGAAACGATTATTCGGCGTCTGGCGTGAGCGTTGTTTGTTCTGGTGCGGGCAGTCTGGCTTCCAGTTCGCTCAAACGCTGTTCCAGTTGCGCGATTTTTTCGCGGGTACGCAGCAACACCTGGGTTTGAATGTCGAATTCTTCGCGGTTAACCAAATCAAGCCGGGTAAACTGAGACTGCAGTACCTGCCGGATTTTCTTCTCCACATCATCGCCCAATTCCCGGATACCTTTTGGCATGGACTCATGCACTTGACGGGCAATCTGCTCAATCTTCTTCGGGTCAATCATGGCGTTTTCCTGATAGGTTGTGTCGGATAATCATATTGGTAAGTGTAATGCTAAATAACTGCGCCTAATAGTAGATCACTGAAGGGAACTCAATCCGGTTTGAGCGATCTGATCAATCGCCAAATCAAAACAAATCACCAACCGGACTGAGTTATGCCGATCATAGCGTTCA
>NZ_QNRY01000045.1 GCF_003315515.1 Brenneria salicis ATCC 15712 = DSM 30166
AGAATCCGAAGTTTCGTGTTATTTATCAGCCGGTTTACTCGCCCTGGGTAAATCATGTTGAACGGCTGTGGCAGGCGCTGCACGAAACGATAACCGGAAACCACCAGTGCCGCTCAATGTGGCAGTTACTGAAAAAAGGGCGTCACTTTATGAATACTGTCAGCCCATTCCCCGGTGGGAATCATGGGTTGGTAAAAATGTAGCGATATTAGGATCAGTTATTTAGGAATTTGGATGAGGAAAAACGGAGGGGATTTATGGGGAAGAAAAAAAATTGCACCCTCCCCTTGACAGCTAACATGATGATTAGAAGCTAAAATCCATCAAGATCTGCAATTGGTATGTTCGAAAGATGACTGTTTTTATTGATGAAATACTCTAAACTACGGCTTGTTTCACCTTTCAAGGTTTTCTCTGCAACCGGTCTGTCGGTATCTTTAATGTGATCCTCTCCTCTAATCTCATTAGTAAAATCTGGGTATAACACGCGAGATATTATCATATTAGAAATATTTACTTTTTTAAGACTGGCCCAAATCAATAGATCCATCATCGGAATGATATTGTGATCGACTAACTTTCTTATTTTTGCAATGCCAACCTTTTCAATCTTCCTTGATTCAATTTCATATTCGCTTCTCCAAACGGGCAACATTGTTTGTAAGGCTGAAATGACTTCCTCATCACTCGATAAACCTAAGTCAAATGAGACATACATTTTGCTATTGTTTTTATTAAGGAAAAGCTCTCTCATTGTTTGAGTTATAGGTTTATCTTTTAACTCTTTTTTGAAATCCCCATTTTCATCAAAACAATCAACATCGAACATTACTAATTTCTTTTCTTGTTTTCTTAAATCTTCAAAACTCACCTGTTCAATATGTGTTTGTCTTTTAATAAATTGGTCAGAATGATTAACTTCTTGGCTTAAAATTGGATTACCATTTAGTATGGATTTCAGATTTTGATCATCGTCTTCCCATTCAAAGTTTATGCTATCCACAATTAACTCCCTAAATACAAGCTCCTTATGTAGCGCCTTGATAGTAAGCGATTTAACTTGAGCATAGTTATTTATGTCGAACCAATTTTTCAATTCCTCATAAGGACTTACCACTTTCATTAATCCCTCCGCAAAGTGAATGCTTCAATGAGACGATGCTAATTTTTTCATTTTTTAGTGGGTTCTCCCCTACCAATGTTTTTTGATAAAGGAGAACCAACAACTATCAGTGATTTACAGATTACACATTTTTGAAATCAAATGGAGACACTTGCCTTACTTTTAAAGCGTCCAGATAATCAGCCCACCACTGAAGCATTAACTTTCTCTCATCAAGGTGTTCTGCTTTATGTATGTAGGCAGCACGAACTGAGTTCCGCTCCTGATGGCTCATTTGCCGTTCAACAGCATCTTTCGACCACAAACCGGATTCAATCAAGGCACTACAAGCCATAGCCCTGAATCCATGTCCACAGACTTCAACGGTAGTGTCGTAGCCCATAGCTCGCAAAGCTTTATTAACTGTATTCTCGCTCATAGGTTTGCGGAAATTATGATCACCAATAAACACGAGTTCATGGTCACCGCTGATCTCCTTAATTTCCATCAGCACAGCCAATGCCTGACAACTCAAAGGAACAAGATGTGGAGTTCGCATTTTCGAGCCACGATGCGAATGTTTCACTCCGGGTAATGGCTCTCGCTCTGCAGGAATAGTCCACATGGCATTGTCGAAATCTATTTCTGACCAACGAGCAAATCTGAGTTCACTGGAACGAATGAAAATGAGCAATGTCAGCTTTACGGCTAACTTCGTGAGTTTTCTACCTTTGAAGTTATCAATTCGTTCTAAGAGTGCTGAAAATCGTTCGAATGGCAAAGCTGGCCTGTGGGTTCTTTTGGCTACGGCAATAGCTCCTGCCATCTCCTGAGCAGGGTTGTAATCTACCAGCCCGTTCTGGACAGCATATCGCATTACTGCCGTTGTTCTTTGCTGTAGGCGGGAAGCAACTTCCAATCGCCCAGAAGCTTCAACAGCCTTGATAGGGGCAAGAAGATCTCTGGTATTAAGCTCGGATATTTTTTTTACCAATAGCAGTAAAGAGACCATCTTCCATGCTTTTCAGAACTCTCTCGCTGTGGGAATCAGACCATTTCCTTTTACAGGCAGTATGCCAGTCCCTAGCGACAGCCTCGAATGTCAGGGCTTCGCTTTGCTCGATCTTGTCGGCTTTTTTCTTCTCAGAAGGATCGATACCATCAGATACCAACTTTTTGGCCTCATCTCGTTACCTGCGAGCTTCACCAAGAGAGACCATTGGATAAACACCCAATGCTAAAACTTTCTGTTTACCTTCGAAACGGTATTGGAGTCGCCAGTATTTTGAGCCATTGGGATTGATAAGCAGGTGCATACCCTGCCCATCCGTGAGTTTGAAGGGTTTATCTAAGGGTTTAGTTGTTCGAACTTTGATATCAGTGAGCGCCATCAGTTGATACCTCCATTGTTGGTATCAAAATCAATCGAACCGAAGATACCACCAGTTATACCATCATTTGTTGGTATATGTGGATAGATGTGAGTGGACGTCAAGAGACATATAGCAGGGGGAAAACAGCATAACTGCTGGATTTTAGAGACAAAAAAAGACGTCAGTAGACGTCTGATTTTGCATATTTGGTGCGAAGGCCGGACTCGAACAGCCAAATAATTATTTAATTTTAGTAAGTTAGTTAGAGCGCCTTTCAATCGAAGCCCCCAAAAAGGCCCCCAATTTGTTAAGTAGGGGCAAAGCTAACCTGTTTCCATGCTGAATTTAGCACTGGTCAAACCAGATTGCGAGGACTTTTTCAGCGCCATTTTAAAACTGATAGCGATGTCAAACGAAGCCCATCGAACACTCATTCCCAGTCATGATTGCGGACCTGACTTTCATAGAGGATGCCGTCAGTGTTGCTATTAGCCCATAGGCCAAACGCATTATTACTATCAGCACGATTATCTGCAAGATAGCCAGACAAGGCTTGCCTGATTAACTCTGCCCGAGAAAGATGGCGTATAGCGGCCAGATTATCCCATTGCCGGAGATCTTCTTCAGGTAAATCGATCACGATGCGGGTCATCAGTACCCTCTCCTGGATGAATGTTGGTTGGCATATCATCGATCAAAATAGTGCTTCCCTCCACTCATTTCATTAGCATCAGAGCAAGTTTACGTAACCCGTCCTTCACTCGGGAACAGGCGTATCTATTTGAACAGGACATTGTTATTTACGTTGTGGCGGCGAGCGATCTCGGTAACAGATGTGCCTGGCTCTAGTGCAAGCTGAACCAGCTTTAATTTTAGTTCTGGGGAGTAAAACTGGCGAAGCGCTGAACGCCAGTCCGTCTTGATCTGGAGAGTTTTTCCATGAGAGAGGCCCGTCTGATACAGATGGGCACCAAGGTTATCTAACGGCTTCGGTTAAAACGAACGGCGCTGGGCATACGCTTACGCATGGCGTCTGTTGTCCCTTAAGGGACAGCTTACGCCTGCTTTCAGCAGTCTAATTATGTTTGTCATCTCTGTGGCAACCAGCTGCGATGCCCTCACGGAGAATGGAGAACACCGTTGCCCCTATGAACCAGGCGCTAGTGAAGTTCAGCTGATTAACCATCTATAGCGTACAGCGACTAGAATCCAACATCATAAGGATGTTCTCATGTTACCTCTGAAGAATTACTAACATCGGGGGTGTACTAATTAACAGTGAGCAGGCATAGCACGCAAAAAATTACGTAAAAAAAACTACAAATTCAATCACACATTACGTAAAATATCACGTAACAGACTTCACTTGATGCTACATACGGACTACATATGGCTAATGTTGATGCAGATTACTGCTACTCGTTTCCCGCTATACGCGGCATCCAGGCTGGTCGCCCCTTCTACATTGCCACATGCCCACTGCGTATCATTCCGAAAATATTCAGCTTTGATGAAAATGACGTGCCACCAGAATTACGAGCACAACGTACACTGAATAAATCACGCATCCCCGAAATGGTTCGTTACCTCCTGGAAAATCCTAAAGATTATGTGTTTTCAGCGCTGACAGCATCCATTGCTGTTGACGTCCAGTTTGATGAGTTCCCCGGTTCTAACAACCTGGGAACACTATGCGTGCCAATGGATGCGCAAATTTTGATTAATGACGGCCAGCATCGTCGTAAAGCGATTGAAGACGCTTTAGATGCCCGCCCGGAGCTAGGGCAAGATAATATTCCGGTGCTGTTTTTTGTCGATGAAGGGCTAAAGCGAAGCCAGCAGATGTTCGCCGATCTGAATAAATACGCCATTCGACCCAGTCCATCTCTGGCATCGCTGTACGATCATCGTGATGCCAGTTCAAATCTGGCGCGTTATCTGGCAATGTCTGTAGAGCCTTTTGTCGGAATGACCGAGCTGGAAAAATCCGGTATCAGTCAGCGGTCAAATAAACTGTTTACGTTAAGTAGTATCAAGCAGGCAACCCGCGCGCTGCTGGGCAAAGATCCTAAAGAGGGCAATTTTGAAGAATGCATCCAAATAGCCACCAACTACTGGCTGGCTATTTTTCGTGTGATGCCGGACTGGCAGTTAGCGGTTAAAAAAGAGGTTTCGCCTGTTCAGCTACGGCAAGACTATGTTCACGCTCATGGTATTGGTTTGCAGGCACTCGGGCAACTGGGATTTACACTACTGACGGATTATCCAGAACAGTGGCCAGAGAAAATGGCAGCACTCAAAACATTTAACTGGCGCAGAAACAACCCGGAGCTGATCAAACGAGCGATGCAGCATGGCAAGCTGAGTAAAACCAGTACGGCGATCCAGTTAACCTGTAATGCGCTAAAAATCGCGCTCTCCCTCCCTCTAACTCCTGAAGAACAGGGGCTTGAAGCTCAAATGGTTATCTCATGAGTAAATTGGTTCAGGCCTTCGATCTGGCCGAGTACGAAGATTTTATTAATCAAGAACAATTCGCTGGACGCCCTCTGACCGAATATGTAGCTGAAGTTCAGAGAATTTATTGTACGGATAAACGTCCGTGGGTGATTGGCTATAGTGGTGGTAAAGACTCTTCAGCGGTTATTACACTGGTGTATCTGGCCTTACTAGGACTGCCTCCTGAAATGCGTAACAAAGATGTTTTCTTAGTGTCATCCGACACGCTGGTAGAGACGCCGGTGGTGGTTGATCTGATTAAGAAAACGATGATGCAGATCGAGGCAGGTGCAAAACGTAATGGTCTGCCGATTACCCAACATGCGGTCATGCCAAAAACCAATGAAACCTTCTGGGTTAATTTGCTGGGGAAAGGTTATCCGGCCCCAACCCGCAGTTTTCGCTGGTGTACCGAACGTATGAAAATTAATCCGGTCAGTGACTTTATAAAGGATAAAGTCAGCCAGTTTGATGAGGTGATTGTTGTTCTAGGTTCACGCAGTAGCGAAAGCGCTTCTCGTGCTCAAGTGATCGCAAAGCACAAAATTGATGGTTCGCGCTTGGCCCGACACACCACGCTGGCAAATGCGTTTATCTATACCCCCATTGATAGCTGGGATGTGGAAGATGTCTGGAAGCTGTTACGTGGCGCGTTTCGTTATTCTCCTGACGATATCGAAGAGTGGGAAAGCCCATGGGGAGGCAACAATCGCCCGCTCTGGACACTGTATATGGATTCTTCCGCACAAGGAGAGTGTCCATTAGTGATCGATGAAAGTACCCCTTCCTGCGGAAACTCACGTTTTGGCTGCTGGACCTGCACCGTGGTTACCAAAGATAAAGCTATGGAGAGCCTGATCAAAAATGGAGAAGAATGGATGTCTCCGTTGCTGAAATATCGTGATCTACTAGCGTTTACCACCGATCCAGCGAATAAAGACACTTATCGCAACTATAAACGCCGTACCGGCAAAGTGAGTTATCAATACGCTAAGGATGGTGAGGAGCTCAGCGCAGATCGTAAGCATGTTCCTGGTCCTTACTGGCTAAAATACCGTCAGGAGTGGCTAAAAGATTTACTTAAAATTGAGAGGGATTTGAATGCTCAGGGTCACACTATTACGTTAATTACCAAACCGGAACTGCACGCGATCCGTCAGGAATGGCTGAAAGATCCTAATGAACCAGACTGGTACGACACACTACCAGGTATTTACCGCGAGGTGTATCAGCAGGATCTAGAGTGGGTGGTTGACGATCAGTCACGCTTTGACGCCAGCGATGCTGATTTACTGATACAGATAGCCCAAGGATTTGACGTTGTGCCTGAAATGGTAATGAAACTTATTGAGCTGGAAGTTTCAATGGAAGGATTAAGTCGCCGTCAGGGGATATTTGACAAACTCGGCACAATTTTAAAGCAAGACTGGGGCAGTCTGGAAGAGATCCAGCAACAACAGGTAACGCTGCAAAAACGCAACGATCGGGATATTCATCAGGAAGAAGTTGCCAGACTGGAAGCTGAGCTCCAGGTTTTACAGAGTAGGATTGTCGATGCCAGTGAATCCTCTGTATTGATTGGTGAGGAAAACGAACATGCTCATTAAACAACTGGTATTACATAATTTTCGGGTATTTAGCGGTACACACACCATTGATTTAGCCCCCAGAAAGCGTCCACATGATACAAATCCACGACCTATAGTATTATTTGGTGGTTTAAATGGCGCAGGAAAAACCTCAATTTTATCGGCTATCCGGCTAGCGTTGTATGGTCGCATGGCGTTTGGTCTCGCGATTCAACAACAGGAATATATCGAGCAGCTTAGCTCGTTGATTCATAACGGCACTTACTATAGCGAACAGCCGGAAGAAGCATCGATAGAACTGACGTTTACCTATAATAAAGGTGGTCATGAGTCAGATTTTACCGTCACGCGAAACTGGAAAAAAGGCAAGAAAGACCGTCTTTCTTTACAGCAGGATGGGCAACCTCTTAATGAGCTCGATTATGATCAATGCCAGGGATTCCTTAATGAATTAATTCCGCATGGTATCGCTGATCTGTTCTTCTTTGATGGTGAAAAAATTGCGGAACTGGCGGAAGATGAATCCGGCAATATTCTGCGTACTGCTGTACGTCGCCTATTAGGCTTAGATCTAATCTCTAAGCTAAGCAATGATTTAATGATTTTTGTTAAGCGCCAGCAATCCAGCCAGTTGGCTGGCTCTCAGCAACAGCAAGTCATAGAGCTTGAAACGCAATGTAGAAAATTAGTTGGTCAGACGGAAGAACTGCTGGAAAAAGCTGATTTTGCCAAAACGCGAATTGAGTTTCTGTCTAAAGACATCACCCGTTATGAAGGCCTATTGAATGCACAAGGTGGTGCATTTGCCCAGACAAAAATTCAAGAGAAACAGAAAGTTGAAACATTTCTGAAAGATAGAGAACGTCTGGAGAAAACAATACGTCAGGAATTTGATGGAGCACTACCTTATGCGTTAGCTCCTAATACCTTGTCCCGTTTACTACAACAAATTGCTAATGAAACGCAGATCAAGCAGGCGAAAAGCTTTGAAAAAGAACTGAGTCAGTTTTTGACACAACTCGGAAACGATATTGCATTGCGCTCCAGCACCACTAGTAAAATTGCTACTGAAGCCATTACAGATAATCTGAAAGAGTATATGGCAACGAAACCTAAAGGCGATTTGCTTTTTGATATCTCTGAACGCGAAGCGGGTATGCTTCAACAATCCATAGAGCAGGAAAGTAAGAGAGCCTGGCAACGCTTTGATATGTATCGTAATCAGTTGGCTGATGTTGAACAGCAGCTTGAACAAGCCGCTGCTAACATTGCCCGAGCGCCAGAAGACGATCAGCTAATAGGGCTCTTTGAAAAATTGCGCGATTTGGATCGACAGCGCGAAGCCCAGTGGCAGAAATATCGTTCGCTGCTAGAACAGGCTAAACACACAAAACAACAACAACTGGATTGCGTCCGCCAGGTACAAAAGGCACATGATGCCGTTCGCTATCAGCACAGTTTTAGTAGTGCATTTAAGAATGCCCAAGAAACGATAAATTTACTCGATCGTTACAGCAATGTGTTAACTCAGGCAAGAGTAAAAACACTGTCTACAAACTTTGAACTGGCATACCGTAAGCTGGCTCGCAAAGAGGATTTACAACTTAGTGCACATATCAATCCTGAAACATTTGATGTGGAACTAATTGATGAAAATGGCTCAGTGATTAACCGTAAGTTGCTTTCTGCTGGTGAAAAGCAGATTTATGCGATTGCGGTCCTTGAAGCATTGGCAAAAACCTCTGGTCGTGATTTGCCTGTGATCATCGATACTCCGTTAGGGCGCCTGGACTCTCAGCATCGAGATAAGTTGATAAATCATTACTTCCCAGAGGCTAGCCATCAGGTTGTGCTGCTATCCACAGATACAGAAGTAGATGAACGTTATTTTGTCGATCAATTACGTGACGACATTTCCCATGCTTATGAGATAGTCTTTAATGTGCACACCAAGTCATCGACTCTAAAACCTGGCTATTTCTGGGAATTAACCAAGGAGGCAATCTGATGCTCCCGAATCGAATGGTGCTTAGTCGTCAGACTGAAGAGCAGCTTAAAAGATTAAAAGGGTATACGGGGCTCACGCCGAATGTTGCCGCTCGGCTGGCATTTTTCCGTTCGGTGGAAAGTCAGTTTCGTTACTCGACTGACCGGGATAGTAAGAAGTTAGATGGTTCACTGGTGCTGGATAAAATTACGTGGCTGGGGGAAACACTGCAAGCTACGGAACTGGTGTTGAAGATGCTTTATCCGCAGCTAGAGCAGAAGATGATAATTAAAGCGTGGGCTGCACATGTTGAGGATGGGATTGCAGGATTAAGAAATTACCGTACATTATTATCAATAGTTAAAGCCTTATAAATAACGGTTTACCTTATGCGCAATGCCAAAAATGAAGTTTTGGCATTGCGTAATCATTTAGATATCTGCCAATAATCTTTTATATTCTGAATAATCCGCATCATTTTTTATATTCAAATCACTCAACACCTTTATGCCAGAAGCAACAATAAGAGTATTTTTAATCCTAACTCTCAATTTTGATTGAACACCGAAAAATGGATCATCGAAGTTAACAAAAGATGCTTTTTTAAGCAAAACATTAATATCAATATGTGAATATCCGTCATCTTCACAAATTATTTTAAGAAAATCAAAACATGCTTGCATACCTAGTGTCTTTTTGAAAACATTAAACTTCCATAGTTGATTCACAATAGATGCAAGAAAACTCAAAATAATATCAAATAATGTTTTATCTTTATTATCAAGATATAATTTCCTAAGAGGTGCTTTCGATGGTATGCTCAATAGCATATTCCTATCACGTCCTTCAGAAACTTTTTTGGTTTGCAATATATCTCTATCAGTTTTGGGATTATTTGTAATTAATGACAAAATACCATCAATTATTGATGCCATCGATATAGTTGAATTTGATCCTCCATTCACTACGCCTAATTTTATTTTACCTCTCAGCGGAGAATTTACATCTTCAGATAAAACGCGAGTGAAATAGACTGCAAGAGTTTCTGGTGACCAAGATGATGGCTCACCTTGTTCCATATCAAATTGGAATAGATTATAAGCTAGATTTTTATCTACTCGTCTTTGATTAATATTTATATTGGTGAAAATTCTACCATGATAAGCTAATGGGAGATCTAAATACACCGAGCATAACAACTCCATATCTTTGCAGTTAGAATTAGTAAACCCAAAAACACGATGTTGCCCATCAATAATAGAAGCTAATTTTTCTCCTGTTGGAATAGTAAGGTAATAAAACCCATTATCTTTGTGCTCTATATCCCAGCGTATAGCTTCATCTGTTACCAAAGTGCCATCACTAGAATAATTAACACCCAATATGATTGAGTTTGGGAAACTAGCATCTACAGTTTCAGTATATCTCTTTATTTCATCAAGCCGGGACTTGGCTGTAACCCTTTGATTTCCTATTAATTTACTGATAAACATACCAACGTGAGAAATAGATTGATCTTCAAAACCATCTAATATCTCTGCTCTAATTGTGTAACATACATTTAGCAAAACTTCAGCAGGAATCGATACAACATAAAAATCCCCTAACGGTTGTGCTACTTTGATTGCTGGCAACTTCATTGGGAATTTATTCATTTCTTTCACCATCTTTAATTTTGGATAGAGCAGCCTCTTTATATCCTATAGGATCTGGTTCGGTTCGAGAGGCATCATTATCAAATTTATCATCATTTACATTAGCGCATATAAATATAAGCAATGTAAGAAAGGTGCCAAAGTTTAATAAATATGAATTTCCTGTCTTTGTTGTTAAATACCCAACAACACAACAAATAAGAGCAAGAACTCCAAATATCATCCCTAATCCTAAAAAATCTTTTGTCGATTTTTGATTATTTAAAATCACATCCACACATAAAGTTCCAAGTATAGCGAACGAATAAGTAAAAACATTTACGCTCTCAAAAAAGGATGCATTTTTATCCCCAGATATTATTGCTGACAAGTAAGGAAGCCATAATCCAACACCGCCGACAAAAAGTATCCCTGCAAGAAAAAAAGCAATAAAAGAGATACTATTAAATGTGTTAACAACCCGTGCCCATAACTCTTTAATGACACTTCCCCATGGATTATGCCTCACCTTCCCCATTGTAGGCCTCCCTTACAGAAATAAATAGAAGATTTAGCACCATACGCTGGGTGAAATATCTCATTTTTCATAATTTAACTCCCAGAATGCCTTATCTCGCATCTTCTTAGCCTTCTTATTCCCATCTACATACAGGCTAAAATGCTTCCCTAGCTGCCGAATCTGTCCCATTAAAGACTCTTGCTCACCTTTATCATCAACGTTAAACACCGCCTTGATATCCGCATTTTTAATCTCAGACACACGATGAATAACCCAAGTCAGAATATAAGAGGCGTAATTATTATCTCCGGTCTTAAAGTGAGTAATCTCCTGCGTTGACAGGATTGCACCAACGCCATACTCGCGACCCTCCTTCAGGATCTTACGCAGGCTGGCAAAGTCCTGGCGCATAAAGTTATCGGCTTCATCCACCAGAATCATTTTGGTTAGCTGGCGATAGTCCCCCCGCACCACTGGCTTGCCACGTTTTTGCATCTGCGCGTAGAACAAATCCAGTGTCAGGGCGACCACCAGATTTTGTACTTCCGGCGGATAGCCAGCCAGTTCAATCACTGTTACCCCATCAATCAATTCGTACAGACTGTTCATCTTCTCAGGGATTGTTTCGAAAATTTTGTACCGCGCCAGTTTGGACAACGCGGCATAAAGGGAATCTTCTTCGACTTTCTCCTGATCAAGAAAACGCTGCCATACGTCTTCAATCGTTGGTGCAGTTCTTGACCATGTTGTCGGATCTTCAGGCGAAATGCCCGCCGCGTCATAACATTCTAAAATCAGATTTTCTAACTTAAGTTGCTGCTTATGGCCCAGACCATAGGCTTTCGCCATCGTTTCCGATAACCCGCCTGCTGTATGGATCGGCAACATCGGCGTATCGCCAAACAGCGAGAGCGGATTATAGGGCAACTTAAAGAGTTTATATTTCTTAGCACCAGTGGCTTCCAGAAAAGCCTCATCCACATAGTCCGACTTGTAATCGAAGATCAGTAGGCCAATCGGCTTACCATCAACGTTACAGGACTGATTATGCATCAACTGCGTCACCAACGATTTGGTAAACTGAGTTTTCCCGGTGCCCATCGTGCCGATAATACCGGTATTGGTGTTCATAAACTTCGCGGTGTTAATCGGCTCCCAGTATAGCGGTTGCTGGTGCACGGCTTCATGACCAAACAGGATTTGCAGTGGCGTATCGTTGATCTCAGCAGATGGCGGTGGTGCAACGTGCTGCTGCGGTTCAGGCTCAGAAACAGCTTGAGCATCGGTCTCATAAGGCGTTTCTGCTATCGCCTCATACTGGAACGGAGATACCTCACACTCCGGCTTAAGCCGATATTTTCCCGGCACGTGATAACGTTCGGCCAGCGGTTGTTGATCCCCCTGCATGGAAATGAGTGACGGTAGCAGTGAATAAGGAATCTCAATTTGTAAAATATTCTCCGGCGTCGCTTTATAAGAAAGATCAAAACAGCTCTCACTGTCTACATGCGCCACCACAAAGCCATCCGGGTAGTCGGCAAGTTCACCCAGTTGGTAGTCGCCGGTGAGCCACCATTCACGTCGTGCCAATAGGGGAATCAACTTGTCGTTGTCCAATACACCATACAGACGCAACTTTTCTACCTGCATCAATACCTGGCGGATGAAGAGCGCCCGATATAGTTGTGACGCCAGCGTTTGCGGCCCCAGAATATCCTGCTGTAAATAGCGTTTCAGCTCGCGAGCCTGCTGTCCGGCATGGTTGTAATCCGGCCGTACCCCCGTTTTCACTTCCAGCGGTAATAGATAAAGGCTATTATCTTTAAAACCCACAAAGAGCACATCGTCAGAGATCGCACCTTTTTGATAACCCTTTAAATGGCGAGATAAATCGCTTTCTTTCATTCTCAGTCCGACATTACCGGACACGCGGATCATTTCAGCTACCGACAACGGAACCCAGCAAATATCGGACTGATGTAGCATGGACTGCACGAATTTATACGCACCGATAATGCCGTGCTTCTCTTTGCGATCTTTCTCACCAGAACGCAACATTTTCAGTAGCCATTCACCGTTAAAGGCATTAAATTCAGTAAGCAGGTGCTGGCTGTCAACGGCAGGTTGTCCGGTCTGATTTCCTGTCTGGAGCAGACGCAGGAACAACTCAACCTGTTTTGTGACGGTCACGGCGTCATAACCTGCGCAACTGGTGTACTGGTCAGAATAATGGATCAGTACCACATCTTTCTGGCTGGTAAAGAAATCAAGCGTGACTTTTGGGTCAATAATGGTGGTCCAGAGCGAGCTGTCATAAGAGCGGTTGAGCAATTGCTTAAAGTTGCCGCTGACTGCCAGACCAATCCCCTGACCGTGATACTGGCTGTTGCTCTGTCGCGCCGGTTGCCATAGGCAGCCCAACAAGCGGGCAAGGCGCAGGGCGCAATAAGGCTCAGTATCGACATTACGCAAGCCAAAAGCGGTAAAGTATGCATCGCCCTGGGTTTCCGCCCCTTCACCCGCAATGAGGCCATGACATAACACGCCACTTGAGGCATCTTCAATGCGGATCTGGCGGCAATCAACCGGTGCGGTATTGGTGAAAAACGCCAGATGGGCATAAGCCAGTTTGTCATTTGCTGATGGCAGGACAAATTTGCTGAACGTTAATCGACTACGTAGCAGATCAATTAGCATATCGGCTTCTGCACGCCATGTGCCGCTGTTCAGGTCAAGATCTTTTTTAAGCTGTTCATAGCTGCCGCTTTCGGCAAAGTGGTCAAAGGCATTGGGCAGCAGGTGTTCATCGTAGCAGTTTACATGCACCGAAATTGCCCGCTCTTTTTCCTGCTTAAAGTATTCCACCAGCCCCAGGAATAGCTCTCTGGCATTACCTTGGTTGATAGCATTGATAATCAATGCATTATTCCCGGCTCTTTGGAACAACCGGGAATAGGCGTCAGTGAATTCGTTGAGTTTGTCTTTTACCAGTCGTTTAACGTAGTCATGGCTCATCTGGCGCTGAGGAATAACGTCAATCCAGAAGCGATTTTCCACTACTGACTGTAGCTGCGCATATTCATGTTCGCTATGGTACACAAACGGCATTAAGCCAGAGACAACCAGGCGATCGAGGGTAATCGGTGGTAATGAGGCAAATGAAGCCGATGTGGGCTGTTCTGGCTCCGCGATGATGGTTTCTGCAAGTTGCAAATGATAAGCCAACACTAAGGGGTGCAATGGTGAGAGGCGTTCATGCGTATCGCTACGGCAAATCCCCAGATGTAGCAGCCGTTTTTCCTGTAGCGTCAGCGCTCTGCTCAGGCCAATTTGTTGTAGTGCCTGTTCAAAAGTAGCGACTACGTAGCTGACCAGCGCACGGTATTCCACTGACCACGACACCAGGCTCGGTAGGGTGTTCCGGCGCTGATAGTAAGCCAACAGTTGATGGTACGCATTATGGAGGTCGGGGTAGCTGGCAAGGAGTTCATCCAGCGCAAATACGCTGTCGTCACTGTCTGCACCGAGCAAGTTCCGTTCGATCAGTGAAGCTTCCAGCGCCAGCAACTGCTGGCGTACACCGACCACGTTATGTTCGGTGTTGTCCAGAACGACACGTCCCTTCATCCGGTTCCAGGTCGCATTACCCTCTTCTTTGAAGAGCTTATTGAAACGGCTCTGATCAAAAAGCAACGGTAGCGTTAATCCTTCCTCTGCCCCCGGCCCTTCGATATTAAGCAGCAGACGGGAATCACCTGAAATCAGCGCAAATTTGATCAGCTCACTTTGGTTCGCCAGCGTCTCAAAGTTCACCCGCGCATAGTGCCGACAATCAATGTCATCGCTCTCTTCATCCAGCGTACAGGTCTGGTCGCCTGTCTCTGCAATCCGTAACTCGTTATCTTCCAGTTGTAGAGTCAGTTGGTCTTTACCCGGCTCAACGCGGTAGCAGTGCTGTATCTCATTCAGCCAGAATTGCCCCTGTTCAACTAACAGCAGGCGAAACTTATACTCTTCCGCCGAGTTATTGCGGTTGATTATTTCGAGGCTAAAGAAGCAGGGATGCCCGTCGAAAGGCACTGACGCCATAATGCGGGAGGTTTTCCCGCCGGCCCGACTGGTGCGCCAGAAATGTTCTTTCTGTAACCGCCGATGATGAGCAATTTTTATCTGATCATCCTGAAGGTCGTTACTCTGAAAGCTGAATTCCAGTTCGACCTGCGATTGTCCCGGCTGTACCTGCACCAGGACGCTGATATCACGCTTACCCGCTTTACTGATGCTTTTTGCTCTTTGCCAGATTTCACCATTCTCAACGCAGATGTTTTCCAGCACCAGTTTTTGTTCGCTGTTCTGCGCTTTCTCATCTTGGTATACAGAAAAATCAAGCTCACGCCAGTCGTCTTTATCGACGAAGTGTTCCTGAATAAATTTGGTACTGAACTCGGTCAGCACATTCTCCAGTTGCCCACTGTAACGCTCAATACTGTCTTCTATCTGGCGATATAATTTCTGGTTTTCATTCAGCCGGGCGCGTAGCTGCTTATCTCTAAAATTCAATAAATTATTATCGTTGAATAGCTTTAACTCAGAGAAATCCAGGTTGCCGTCGTCCAGCAGGCGGTATAACGATGAAAAACCAAATACGGTTGCGCCTTCATCCAGTATCGTTGTCAACTGATCGCCCAGCAAACAGCGGGACACTTGCGAACGGTTGCTGTCCGTAGTGATTAATTTTTCCAGTTGATGACGAAAAGTTTCGGGATGCCAGATTGCATCCGGTGCGGCCACATCCTTGGTGCTATTGAGCAAGGTATCTAACATGCTATTATGGATAATCAACAACGCCGTTTGGGCAAAAATCCCGTTGCGGCCGGAAACTTTATCGCGCAGGTGGGAAATATAGTTTTCCGTAAACGCAGGAGCAGTAGTACCGTGCAGTACGGGAATAAGCTGGATGCCATTACATGAGACGCATGCAAGATGCTGTTCCGGCGCGATCTCCAGATTATTTCCATCAGCTAAGGAGTCGAAAGCCTTCCAGAGTTTTAAGGCGTTATCGGGATCGGGAGATTTAAACTGGTAGCGCTCACCCGGCTGGATGGTGCGGCTAACCCATTCAATGAAGGTTTCCGCCAGATAGGTTTCATACTGTTTTACGGACATATACGGCGTCTCCACTGTCACTCATTCGTTCCACGTTCCCCATGCGTTCATAAAACGCCACCAGCATTTGTGTGGACTGGTTATCCAGATAAAATCCGCGTTGCTCAAAACCGCGCAGCAGTTCATGCAACCGGAGTTTTTTGTTTTTACCAACGGTAAGATTGGTCAGCAGCAGCAGCCGATCCTGATTCAGCACCAGTACTTTCCCCGCCCGGCCACGCACCTGGATGAAGTCAGCACAAATCTGGTTTTCCAGCTCGTTGATGTATTTGCGATTTACCGATGCTCGTTCAGATTTCTTGCCCTGAAACTGTTCAACGGCAACGGATAATAGCTGTTTGAAGGTATCGTCCAGATTTGTAGCTTGATCGCGAGAGGAAAGTTGGCGATCCTCAATAAATTCCTGCAAATACTTGTTGAGAGCATTTAATGCCTGTGAAGAAGGATCTGAATCATTCAGGGCATCCTGATAGACCTGCCACAATGGGCGTTTTTTCGCCCCTTTGCCCCATTGCAAAACCTCCAGCGCGGAAAGTATCGGGAAAAGTTTTTCACTGTGGCTGGAAAACCATTTATAGCCAAAGCGCTTTATTTGGTCCCGTTCTGAGCTGGCTTTTTCGGTATCAAGAATAAAAAACAGAGACTTACTTTTGGGTTCTCCGTCCCGCCAGTTCTCTAGATTGAGCGCCAGTTGAGCACACCAGCTAAAGGCATACAAACGCAGAGTATTAGTCAATTCCTGCAAAAGATATTGCGGATGATCAGCCAGAAACGCCAGATCGGACTGGAAGCACGTTACCATATAGGGCAAGTACGGTTGCTCTTCGGCAAACGGACCTTCCCCCAGCAATTTTACTTTCTCATCGAGCTTATTCAGCATTTGTTGTTCGATGAAGTTCAGTTTGTCCTGTATCGGATAATTTAGGCTGAACCCCCTCATCAGATTGGCAAACAGCGTTCCAAGGCGTTTATCTGCCATAGAGCCTGCGCTTATTTTTTCAGCATCGAACTGTGCGTGAAACAGCAAAAAAAGCGGAGAGACACGGAAGATATCCTGGCTGGAAAAATACATTCGCTCCAACAAAGGCCAGAAGGCTGGTTCATCAATCAATGTTTGCAGGTGAGTTTTGCAATCCTCGCGAAATTGCTCGAGATTATAAGTGTCGATTTTATACTTCACGGCATAACTCAGTACCAAGCCGGTGACAATTTGCCAGTCAATATTATTGTTTTTATTGCGCACCGGCAGGTAGCTATCTAGTTGATTGTTGCCCACTTTTAACGTTGTTGCTATGGGATACATGATGTTATCTCTCCATGCCGCTGATGGTGATCATGTCGTCATCCGCCCTGGCGCTGTAGACCCGCTGTGCGCCATCATAAAACTTGATTTCACTACTAGATTTGGCCCGCTCCGCAATCAGTTCAACGATTTCATCCAGTAATACGATCGCGCTCTTGTCGTATTTATTAGGACGATAGCCATTATTCAGTTTGCTCAATAGGTCAAATAAATTAAGCCCGATACGAACAGGCAGCAGTGAGTTTTGTCCCACCTTTAAATGAATGTCGAAGCAGGTTGGGTGGGCTGTATTTTTCCTGAAAATGGCATCCCAGTCCGGTTTCAGCGCCATTGGTGCTGTGATTTTAACCCCGCCAAATTCACCCAAAAAGAACTCTTCCTTTTGCGTGATCAACTCAGGCGCTTTACGATTTGCGTAGCGCTGGATACCAGCTATAAGCTCGGAAGAGTAAAATCGGTTCAACGATCTTTTTTGTTCTGGATCTGCGGTGTAGTTTTTATGCAAATGCCAGATTTCTGAGTAGCGTTCAAACAATGATTCTTTAAAAAACACTAAAAATTTATGGTGATAATTATTGCCCAACGACTCATGTTGTAGCAGCCAGAATAGCCTAATCAGCGAGGCCGCATCGCCCGACTTAACACACTGGCGATCAAATTGAATATGTAATTTTTCTAGGGTTACAAGAAAATCATCCAGGTCTGGATCAATCAATCCTAGCTCATAACGCAAAATGAACTGATCGAGCTCGTAGGTATGCAATCTGGCAGGATCGAAATCAGAGACCTTTTTAATCAGGTCATTTTCTTCACCATTGAAGAGGTTATCAAACAGGTAACCTGACCCAGTCAGCAGGTGATGCAAAAAATCCAGCAATGTTCTTGTCGTAACAAACTGGTCTTTAATTAAGCGGGCTTTAAATAGCTGGGTGATTAAGACATTCTGAACACCGGGCATACAGAGCAGTTTGAAGTTGGCAATGGTATTTAAATCATGCCCTGTTGATTGATCACGTTGAAAAATAGTGTAAAACAGATTTTTATCATCATCACTAGTTAAGTTATTTAACAATTTTTTTATAAATGGTGAATATCGCCTGTCTTCATCAAACTGGAACTTAGGGTAATGTTCAAAATCAAAAAAAGAACAATTGTCACTGTGGAAAGGGCCACTACTTTCTTGCTGTCCCGATAAAAATGCATCAATCACCAAACGAAGCACCTGATGGCGTTCAGCACCTTCTCTAGCGAAGTTAGCGAGCATCCCAGTATTGATACCCACCAGCAACGGACATAATTGCTGCTGATGATTGTCGAACAAATCGTTCAAAGCATCAATGGCGGTCTGTTGAGGGGCGAAGCTATGTGTTGCATCCAGATGAAAGGCAAATCGCTGCTGGTAACGTGGGTTTGACTGGCAGCGCGTTAAAATTTCAGACTTACCATCCCCACTACTACCGCACAAAAAAATGATTTCACCGGGTTTAGAAACATCCAAGTGATGCTGTAAATCTTTTTCAATATCTTGTTTAACAAAGAGTTGCTCTTTTAACTGATCAAATATATCTCTTTGTCGGTGAGTTACCGTGGTGACAGAAAACGAAGATGACTTCGCGAGTACACCCAACGCTTTGCGTAATGTGATTGCGCTCATAACTTCATGTTCTCTAAAAAAGAATTTTCTTATTGTATACAAGCTAACCCATGATCTCTATATGCCTTTTTCCCCCGTGACAACTTAGTGTTTCAACAGATGCCTCTCTCACACGGCCGCATGCTGAGATAATTAAGGCATTAGCCTCACTGACCAATTGTGTCAGTGAGCGTATTTGCCCCTTAATGATCCATACACTTTGACCCTCTTAAAATACTAGGTAGTCTTAAAGCCATGTTTAAGCCTAGTCAAAGCGAAATCATGGGTACTGTTCTTACTGAGCCAGAGCGACGCCGCCGTCGCACTCCGCAGGAGAAGATCGCTATCGTCCAGGAGACTTTCCAACCAGGAAGTTCCGTTTCTCTTGTCGCTCGTCGTCACAATGTGAATGCTAATCAAGTCCTTAAATGGCATAAGCAATACAAGGAGGCAGCCTGACATCGGTCTCAGCCGGCGAAGAGGTTGTGCCAGCTTCTGAGTTAAACAGTGCCATGAAACAGATCCGTGAACTCCCGCGTCTCCTGGGTAAGAAAACCATGGAAAACGAGATCCTCAAGGAGGTGGTTGAATACGGCAAAACAAAAAATGTATGGTTCGCCCCTGTTTTGCAAGCCCGCCTTTCACCGAATCATTTTGCGTAAATGAAACCAAGGAGACTGGCATCATGACCGCATGGCACAACGATTTATCCCTGTAAAATGTATACGATAATCCCGAGTTTTTTGAAGGATAGAAAACATTACGCCAACACGATTCCGGCCTGAACAGCGCGCTGGAACTACCCGCGATCCGCGCGTTACTGCCGGAACTCAGTCACTTAAACGTTCTCGATCTTGATAGCGGCTTTGGCGATTTTGCGTGTTACGCCCGAGCCAAGGGTGCCGCCCATGTCATGGGAATTGAACTGTCAACGCGTATGCTGGCTGAGGCACAACGCCTGACGGATGATCCGGGCATTACCTTTCAGCATATTTCGATGGAGGATTTTGCTGCTGATGACAATATTTATGATCTGGTGGTGTCTTCATTAGCCTTGCATTACGTCGAGAATTATTCGGGGATATGCCGCAAGGTTTATCATGCGCTAAAGCCCAGCGGCTATTTTATTTTCAGCGTTGAACATCCGGTTTGTACCGCCTGGCCGGTAGGATAGATCACCACTGAAACCGGCGAACATTGGCCACTGGATAATTATCACGATCAGTTGATACGCCATACCAAGTGGTTTATAAACGACGTCATTAAATACCATCGCACAACTGAAAATTATGTTAACACCCTGCTGGGTTGTGGTTTTACCCTACGTGCATTGTCGGAGCCGCAGCCGACAGAAGAAGCCCTGGCACAACGCCCCGAATTAATGAAGCACTGCCGCCGGCCACCGTTTCTAATACTTAAAGCGCAAAAGTAACTGTCAGCACCAATACTCAATGTGCGTTGACCGCTATTTTCCGCGTCTAAGGTGAGTCCGCCCATCCTTCTTACCGCCCCAAATATACAGCCGTGATCTGAGTACGCTCATGCCCCAACTCTCGGCTTATGGTCTGGCGGGCGATCGCATCCTGGGTACGCTCTGTGGATATTAGCATGTGGCTGGACTTACCTCCCGCGGCCGGAGCTGACCATCCCGTCAATGCCTGATATCGGGCCTGGGCGTAATGATGTCGCAGCCCATGCATATTACTCAGCCCTGCCGCTTTGCATTGCCCGTCATAGACATCGCGCTGCTGTATATACGTCTTATGCGCGGGGATCAGCGAACCCGCTCCAGCCAGCCTATGCGACCGATCGAGCACATCTCGTTGCTCAGCGGTTATAATGGGTATCGTTCGTTCACGCCCGCCCTTGGTCCATGTTCTCTTGAGAACAATACAATCTCCACGGTCAGCATAGCCGGGTCGAAACTTGATGGACTCCTCGCGGCGCAGACCAAAAGCCTTTTGCAAAAGCAGACTCATGCGTACATAGGGATCATTTACTTTATCCAAACTATCGCCTAACTCGTGCGCCTTGTTCTCGCTGGCGACAAATCGCCGCTCAGGGATACCCAGTTGAGTATTATCTGCTGGGATAACACCGGCCCTGCCGACCTTCTCGGCCCACCAACGCAAATGCGCCAGGCGATTCTTAAGTGTGCCTGCCGACAATCCTTCGCCCTGCCAACGCTCCAATAATACCCTGACATGCTTGCCCTTAAGCGATGTTGCCCGCATCTGCCGAAATCCCGCCTCCCGCAATTGACGGCTGGCCAACGCCAGTGAACGCATCCGGTCAGCCTGCGTCGCATGGCTGCCATCGCGATTGCGTTGGCATAGCTGGCGTAGCGTATAGGTGAGATCATCCATCGATATCTCCTGTTTGACTATGGCGTTTTCTGTCCTGAGCTAAAAAAGGTGAGTGTTATTGCCAACTCGCTGAAGCGAGATCCCCGAAGGGCATGGGCCAGGTGCTCAGATCACCTGCTGCCGCGAATGAGGCCATCGTCCCTCTTCCTGTGGGAAGACCAGACGATGTTTACCGCAAGGAATAGCAATGCAAACAATTTGGATAATGACCTCCTATGAAGTGATGAGAATAAGATGGGCGGTTACGCCAGATAGACATTTATAACGCCGAACTGAAACGACAAAAGAAGCGCAGGTAGGCGCGATGTGATGATGGCTGGGTATATCAATGCAGCGATAAGTAAGGCTCCCCTATGGGTAAGGGCGGCGCGCGAAGTTGAGCCGAAACACGCCAGGATGGGCAACCGGGTGGGTACGGCATCGGTGAAGTGACAACTTCGGCCGATGTGGCGCTTATGCCCTGCGCCAGGTATCCCGGCATTTAAACCTGCCGGTGGGTTATGGCCATGCCAGTGTGTCAGGGCATCATCATGTGCGCAGCATGAAATCGGATACAGCGCCAACCCGCATTGTTGCTGCAATTCTCCGGGCCGTCACTGCGGCGTGCAGTGACGGCCCATGGCGTGGCATTGGAGTCGTGTAAAGCGAAAAGGCGCGGAGGCAGGAATGCGCATTACCCGACTGCTGCACTGACGCGGCCTTCGGCCTTGTCGGCTACCTGCGCAGGGGCGACCTAGTGCTTATGCCGCTCCTGCGCAGGCAGCTTAAGTGTAAAGCCCATGCGACGGCATCCGAAGAAATTGCCCGACAAGCAGGAAAAATTCGCGCGAAGTGGGGGTCAATGGCGGGCGCGCAAGCCACAGCGGAGCGCAGCCGTTGGCGAGCACTGAACGGGTGAGCACCCGGCGCAGCGCACCATTGACGCCCATACAGCGCATCAGCCTATCAACTGGGTGCAGGGGATGTTCGTCCCCTGCACCCCTGCCCTTCGGCGAGAACGGAGTTCCAAGAGGCGGCGCCTCTTGGTCTAGGCCGCAGGCCGCGAAGGCATGGCGGGCATCAGGCAGGGTGGGTCCGCCACCCCTTGGCCTGCATCACCTGAGCGGCAAAGTCTCCGGCGTTCACCGGCATGTTAAGCATCTTGCGGATGTCTGCGATATGCGCGAGCGCGGTTTCACGTGATGCGAGTTTAGGGGTTGGCTCCTGGCGAACTTCGGCACGTTGGATTGTCGAAATCCTGCAGGGAGCAGCCTGTTGCGGACGGTTGGCCGGTTGTGCGGCCTTGCGGCCTGCCCACAAGCGAAACTCGCCGGCAAGTACCCGTCTGACCAGGCCGAAGAAGTAAGCGATGACGCTGCGTACGGTGCCGCTCTGGCTGCGCGCCTGCAATTCATCCAGCACGTCCTGGCGATACTGGGGCGGCAGCCGATGCAAGGCCGCCAGCACATCGTTTTGCTGCTCAGCCTTAGCACTACCCAGGCAAGGCGGCAATGCTACTGGCGGCGACACCGGCCTGACACCCTCGTGCGCGCGTGCGCGGTACGTACGTTCTTTTTTATTTAGATACTTACTATACGTACTGCCTTGCTCGTGTGTTGTCTGCTGGACAGGGTCGGTCTGCTGCGGACCTGCTGTGGTGCTGACGGGATCGCCGGGTGCTGGCGCTTGTGCTGTGTTTTGGTCATCCCGGACAGGCGGCATGCGTGGTGCCGGTGGCTCATCATCATCGCTGCCTTGGTCTTCGGCATGAATTGGAGCCGCGGTGGGCATGTGTTCAAGCGTTTCCTGGATGTGCATGGCGATGCGATCGACCTGATTATTTTCATGGCCGATGGACGTTTGCAGAAGCTCCGGGAGACTTGCATCGAGCACGCTCGCCTGATGGAAGGCCAGCGTGCTTTCATGGACTTGATACAGCTCGTTGAGGACATGGCCGGTCATGGGGTCCCGATGCTGCCCCACCAGGCTGATCCAGCCAGTGAGCCGCAATACCACGAGGACGCGCCAGGCCGTCTCAAAGCCAGCGCGCTGCCCTAACGGCGTGGAGGTCAGATAGCGTCGCAATTGCCCCAGGCTCGTCAACGGGCTAAGACCCTCCGCCGCGCGCAGCATGCGCAAAACTTGCCAGCAGTTGCGCTCCAGTGGTGTGAGCCGGGTATCGAGCATAAGTGCGGTGGGCGTGGTAAACAGGGTATCGTGCTCTTGTGTGTTGTGGTGGTCATGATGGTGTGCCATAAGAAGTCTCCGGGATTGGGGCCACAGCGGTCCGTTGCCCCGTATCTCATCGCAGGCTTATCCACTCGTCAGCCAACAATGCGGTCTACACCACAACCGTGTTGATCGGTTTGCGGCCATGCTGGGATCGCCATCCGGCTTGGTTTATGATCCCGGCACCCCCTGTTGTCGGTACAACTGAGGTGACTTCCCGCGCGCGATTCCTGCTAGAGCCAGTCCGTTAAGCGGGTCAAAATGTCTGGATCATCAGGGGGCTAATACACCCTGTGCCTAGCGTTTGAAACCTTCGCGCTGGCTTCAAACCCCTTTGCAGCTCTTATTTAATCTAGATGAATAACAAGGAGGAACCTATGCGTCTTATCGTCACCCCAACCCCTAGTACAGAAGATATCCAAGATATCCGCCAGCCGCTGTTCAATTTCAATCGTCAACATATCGGTAGCGTTGATCGCTTACCATTAGCGGTGTTTACTCACGATGATGCCGGTAACAAGGTGGCAGGACTGATAGGTAATACTTTTGGTAACTGGCTGGATATTGATTATCTCTGGGTTGACGAGAGCCTGCGGGGTGAAGGAATGGGTAGCAAACTGATGCAGGCAGCAGAGCAAGAAGCTGTGGCACGCGGTTGCCTCTATGCCCGGGTAGATACACTGAGCTTCCAGGCGCGCCCGTTCTATGAAAAACAGGGCTATCAGTTGCAGATGACCCTGAACGATATTCCAGAGCACCACCAGTGGTACTTTTTCACAAAGCCGCTTACAGCCTGAGAGGATTGGCTAAAATTTGAATAGCCTCAACGATAAAAAAGACCCCACCAATGAACTGATCCCAAGCGGTTGGAACGGATGCCAACGCGCAGGGACAGCTCACTCGTGGGGCCTGGTTATGACAAAGACCACTAAGCGAATATAAGACGCTTAATAGGGGGATGCTCACGGTGCTCCGCTTGCCACAGATCGTATGCCGCCTGCGCAGCCAGATAGACGCGTGCAGAACCAATACCCGCCAGCTCCAGACGGTAAGCCAGATCCGCGGTGATCGCGGCATGACAATTCAACACAGTAGACAACTGTCCGCGTGAATAACCGATATGCCGCGCCAGCGCAGAGACCGTCAGGCCAATGGCGGGCAAGACGTCTTCGCGCAGCGATTCCCCCGGATGGGGGGGGTTATACATCGGCATCATGGGCCTCCTTAGTGATAATCAAGATAATCGATCAATTCGACGTCACCCTCGACAAAGCGAAATGTCACACGCCAGTTGCCTGAGACGCTGGCCGACCAGAAGCCTTTGCGCTTGCCCTTCAAGGGATGCAAGCCAAAGCCGGGTATATCACCTGGCGCACCGGCGTAGTCCAGATACATCAACAAACGTCGCAAGCGTGGGATATGGTCGGGACGTACACCCGAGGGATCGCCGCGCTCATATAAAGCCTGCAACCCCTTGTGCTTGAAACTCCGGATCATATTGCCTCCACTGTAAGGCATCTCCTTACACTTTTCAAGTTAGTCAGGGTTGGCACTTTCACAACAGCGACCTGTTTTTGAAAGCGCGGTGCAGAGGAATCGAGGGGAATAATCATAAATTCTCCTTGAGGATATGCCAGCACCGTCATACTGATGACGGAACAGCAAAGGTCCCAGAATGTAGGATAAAAACAGAGAGCATCAGTACCGGATGGGTACTTCGTCCTCGAATTGATGCTGAGCGGACTGGACCGGTCGTAGTGGAAACCACGTCGCAGCCTTGAAGACCGGGGCTGCCTGGGCTGTGCTGACAACACCAGCAACAACGACATAAATTTGACTCATCCTGTGTCGGTTCTCACCTAACAATAGGAACGACGCGGTACCCGCATTCTTGGAAAACCCGCTGGCTTGTATTGTTTGCGGTGTATCAGCTTTGTATCATGACGCTGGTGCGTGATGGCCTAGGGCGATGGGGTGGATGTGTAAAAGAATGGATAAGCTGGCCAACTACTGGCTGCTCACTGTCGAAGGCAAAATTATCCGCCCCCGGCAAGCGAATCGGGAGGAATGAGCCTCTCCCGTCACAGTAGTGATCCCTAAACTCAGTTGGGTCTCACTATACATTTAAATATTCAACTCATATCAGAATTTTGTTACTGCAGTGTTTAACGGGTGCGTTGCTGGATTGGGTCAAAAAACATCTTCCAGAGATGCTCAGCCATTCCTTCGTTGGTAAGCAATGAATCTCTTGCATTGCTGTAGCCAAAGCCCATCAGAGCACGAAAGCCTAGGGTCTGCCCATTATCAGCAATACTCAGGCTTTCATTACAGCTATTATGGGTCACACCGCTTTGGCTGTAGCAGATATCTCCCAATCCCATATGGCGACTGCCGCGCCAGATACCACACTGACCAACTTTGCTACCGTTCATATAAACTGTGCCAGTAAAGGAATCTGCGTCAGGTTGATGGAAATCAACATCTAACCCGGCATGGCGCTTTTTAAGTTCGGCTAGTGAGTTTTCAAAATAATGTGCGACGTACTCAAAACCTTCACGACAGGCGCGATCTTTATCGAGGTCCGTAAAGCTCTTTGGCAGAGCCAGATTGCCAGAACGCGGCGTAAAAATAGTATCAGATGTCTGAAACACTGAATGCGTGGTGGCCGGAGAATGGACATTCACACCCTGTTGCGGCTTTTTCACTTCCATATTAGTAATGGCCCGTGTGACGGCGCCGACAACCTGAACAAAGCCCTCGTCATGGCTGGCAAATTTAGTGATTGGTTTACCGTCTATAGTAGCCGCGAGAATGCCTCCAAACGGCAACGAGTGCCAGGCACACTCCCTCAAAATCACCGGAATCACCACCGCCTCACCACGCTTATGACGCTCAAGCGCATTAGACATCTCAACCTGATAACAATAATCTGAAGCAATGAAATCGCTGCTAATCAGCAGCAAAATGATATCAGCTTCGGCAAAATATTTGTCAATCTGACGTTCAAACTCTTGCCCAGGAGTAATGCGTCGATCGTGCCATGTAGTTATCTTCCCTGTTCTCTTCAAGGGTGACAGATGCTTTTCAAGTTCATTACGTAATGCTTCATCCGCATGGGAATAGGAAAAAACAAGGCTGGTCATAATGTTGAGATGCTCCAGAGGCATAACTGTCTATTAAGGCTATTTTGCCACTGAAGTGGAAAAAAATCACAATTGTCGATAGCAAAGGCAAAATGTGTATTGTCATAAAGTCATCACCAGCAGTTTCGAGGATCATAGAGTGATCTGTTAACCCCCAATAGTGGAGCAGTGACCCTACCCCAATACCCTGCTACAGCCAAAACTGGAAATCCGGCATGATAAAACCATTCCGTTGACGGCGGCGATGCCGAGGAAAAAGTCCCGTTACACCGAAGAACAGAACGCGCTTGCACTGGCATTAGCCCTCTGATGCTCTATACACCTATGCCAGTTTAGGAAAATGTCTAAACTTAAAGCCTGAAGCGCTCGAGCACCTTGGGGCAGCCCATTGAGAGTTTATTTAAACTCATACGGCACCACATACCCCTCCCTATTAGCATCCAGATAATCCGCCCACCACTGCACCATCAGCTTACGTTCCTCGATATGCTCAGCCCGATGGATATAAGCCGCCCGTACCCCACTGCGCTCCTGGTGGCTCATCTGCCGTTCCACCGCATCCCGTGACCAAAGTCCCGACTCCACCAGCGCGCTACAGGCCATTGTCCTGAAACCATGCCCACATACTTCAGTTTTCGTATCATATCCCATCGCCCGCAGCGCCTTATTAACGGTGTTTTCACTCATGGGCTTTTTAGGATCATGGTCGCCCGGGAATACCAGCGTCTGGTTATCACCGCATAACGCCCTAATCCGCTTAAGCAATACCACCGCCTGGCGAGATAATGGCACCAGATGCGGCGTATGCATCTTCGAACCGCGCTGGGAGAACTTCACGCCCTCAATAGGCTCACGTTCTGCCGGCAGGGTCCACATCGCCCGTTTCAGGTCAATTTCCTGCCAGCGGGCAAAGCGTAATTCGCTTGAACGGATAAAGATCACCAGCGCCAGTTGCACCGCCAGACGGGTTAATTTCCTGCCGCCATAATCCTCCAGGCATTCTAAAAAATCCGGCAACTGTTCCAACGGTAACGCGGGATGGTGTTTTGCCTTGCGGGTGGCAATCGCGCCGACCAAATCCTGGGCGGGGTTATAGTCAATCAAGCCGTTCTGCATGGCGTAACGCATTACACCGGTGACCCGTTGTTGCAACCGGGAGGCCACGTCCAGTTTGCCAGTCGCTTCCACCGCTTTTAGCGGTTCCAGTAAATCGCGTATTTTCAACTCGGTGATATCGCGGTCACCCAGGCTCGGGAACAGGTAGACCTCAAGGTAATGCATCACCCTGGCGGCATGGTCCGCCGACCAACGCTGGTTGCTGGCATGCCAGTCGCGGGCCACCGAGGCAAAGGTATGCGCCGGCGCATTGGCCAGCTTTTCTTCTTTGCGCTTTTCGGCGGGATCGAGGCCGTCTGCCAATAAAACGCGGGCTTTTTCCCGCAGTTCACGGGCCTTGGCTAAACCGATTAGCGGATAAGCGCCGAAGGAGAGTTTTTTTTCTTTACCCTGGTAGCGATATTTAAGCTGCCATAATTTCGAGCCAGCCGGTTTTACCAGCAGATATAGGCCGTGGGCATCGCTGAGCTTGTAGGGTTTTTCGAGCGGTTTTGCGTTGTGGGCAGCGCGATCTGATAAAGGCATTTTGGGGGCCTCGTGTAAATCGAACCGAAAGAGCCCCCATTAAAGCCCCCAAATGGACCGGATGTCAATGGATGAAAAACGACCACCATGGAAGAGGGAGAAATCGACGCGGCAGAGAGGATGAAAATATTTTCTTTATTTAACAGACGACTATGGAACTCAGCGGAAGATTATGGACACAAAAAAAGCCACCCTTGGGTGACCTGATTGTATACTAATGGTGCCGAAGGCCGGACTCGAACCGGCACGTATTTCTACGGTTGATTTTGAATCAACTGCGTCTACCGATTTCGCCACTTCGGCACGAAGAGGTATGCGGAAAACGGGTGCATTATACCGTTTGCCGACTCACACGCAACTCTAATCCTTCTGGTGGCTGGTTAAGTGCTGAAAAAATCATCTTTGGCAAGATGTTAAGGCTGTTTTAAGCTAGCGAAACCACATTTTTCCGCCAAATAACGTTCGGTTGCTCACAACGTAAAAAAGGCGTTGCCCGGTTTTGCGGCAACGCCTTTTTTTAAGATTTAGGGTAAGGCTAAATAACTGCGCCTAATAGTAGATTACTGAAGGGAACTCAATCCGGTTTGAGCGATCTGATCAATCGCCAAATCAAAACAAATCACCAACCGGACTGAGTTATGCCGATCATAGCATTCA
>NZ_QNRY01000046.1 GCF_003315515.1 Brenneria salicis ATCC 15712 = DSM 30166
TGAATGCTATGATCGGCATAACTCAGTCCGGTTGGTGATTTGTTTTGATTTGGCGATTGATCAGATCGCTCAAACCGGATTGAGTTCCCTTCAGTGATCTACTATTAGGCGCAGTTATTTAGACCGAAATGGTTATTTTTTCAACACTCTTTGCAAGCAAAGTTATTAATAAATTTATTTAACTTTATGATTGCAATCGCGGTTAAAATAAGCTCGCTCTCCTACAATAATTATCAGTACGAATATAACATTTTACGAATATAACATTTAGGAGTAGCTCTATGTCTGTCAAAGGTATACCCCCGCAAGCGCTCGCTGCTTATGGAATCCAGGATGTCCGCGATATCATTTATAACCCAAGCTACGAATTACTTTACAAGGAAGAACTCTCCCCTACTTTACAAGGTTATGAACGTGGCGTGGAAACCAATCTGGGCGCCATTGCCGTCGATACCGGTATCTTTACCGGTCGCTCTCCCAAGGATAAATATATCGTTCGTGATGATATCACCCGCGACACGGTATGGTGGTCTGATAAAGGGAACGGCAAGAATGACAACCATCCGCTGAGTCAGGAAGTCTGGACTCACCTGAAACAGCTTGTCACCCAACAGCTTTCTGATAAGCGTCTGTTCATCGTTGATGCCTTCTGCGGCGCCAACCCGGACAGCCGTCTGAAAGTCCGCTTTATCACCGAAGTTGCTTGGCAGGCACACTTCGTCAAAAATATGTTCATTCGTCCGACCGATGACGAATTACAGGATTTCGAACCTGATTTTATCGTGATGAATGGCGCCAAATGCACTAACCCGCAATGGCGGGAACAAGGGCTGAACTCCGAGAATTTCATCGCTTTCAACCTGACCGAGCGTATCCAGTTGATCGGCGGCACCTGGTACGGCGGCGAAATGAAGAAAGGGATGTTCTCCATCATGAACTACCTGCTGCCGCTGAAAGGCATCGCGTCCATGCACTGCTCGGCGAACGTCGGTGAAAAAGGCGATGTAGCGGTCTTCTTCGGTTTATCCGGCACCGGGAAAACCACCCTGTCGACCGATCCAAAACGGCAGTTGATTGGTGACGATGAGCACGGCTGGGATGATGACGGCGTGTTCAACTTTGAAGGCGGCTGTTACGCTAAAACCATCAAGTTGTCCAGGGAAGCGGAGCCGGACATCTATGGCGCGATCAAGCGGGATGCGCTATTGGAAAACGTCACCGTGCTGGCCGACGGCAGCGTGGATTTCAACGACGGTTCAAAAACCGAGAATACCCGCGTTTCCTATCCGATCTACCACATTCACAATATCGTTAAACCGGTATCCAAAGCCGGACATGCGACCAAAGTGATTTTCCTGACCGCGGATGCGTTCGGCGTATTACCCCCGGTTTCCCGTCTGACGTCAGATCAAACTCAGTACCATTTCCTGTCTGGCTTCACCGCTAAACTAGCCGGTACGGAGCGGGGCATTACGGAGCCGACGCCAACATTCTCCGCCTGCTTTGGCGCGGCATTCCTTTCGCTGCACCCGACACAGTATGCGGAAGTGCTGGTTAAGCGAATGAAGGCCGCAGGCGCGCAGGCCTATCTGGTCAACACCGGCTGGAACGGGACGGGAAAACGTATCTCCATTAAAGACACGCGCGGGATTATCGACGCCATTTTGAGCGGCAGCATTGATGATGTGGAAATGAAGACGTTGCCGATCTTCAATCTGGCGATCCCCACCTCGCTGCCGGGCGTGGATCCTGCGATCCTTGATCCGCGCGATACCTATGCCGATATCGCGCAGTGGCAGGAAAAAGCCGACGATCTGGCTCAGCGTTTTATCACCAATTTTGATAAATACACTGATACGCCGGCAGGCGCCGCACTGGTTACCGCCGGTCCTCGGCGGTAATTAAACGAAAGGCGCGGTTCGCCGCGCCTTTTTATTTATCAGGAAACATCACTCTTTCGCGGCGCGGCTATCGGCACCGACAACTTCATACGGCAACGGCAGATAAGCGCGGACACATAACCCGCCGCGCTCGCTGGTGCAAACGTCCAGCACGCCGTCATGGGCATCAATAATTCGCTGTACAATCGCCAGCCCCAGGCCGGTGCCGCTGGTGGTACGCGCGCTATCGCCGCGCACAAAGGGCTGGAACAGGTGCTTTAACTGCGCAGGATCGATACCTTCGCCATCGTCTTCCACCTGAAACCAGGCGCGCTGTAGTTCTCGTCCGGTACTGACCTTAATCCAACCGTTACCATAACGCGCCGCGTTAACCACCAGATTCAGCGCCGCACGCTTAATGGATAACGGACTCACGCGCACCAATAACTCACCGGCGGAAAAATCACTGTCGATCTGACGTTCATAACCACTTTCAGCGGCCACCACTTCACCCATAATCGCATTCAGATCGGCCACTTCGGTCTGCATCTCCTGACCGGTGCGCAGGTAGTCGATAAACTGCTCGATAATGGCATTACACTCTTCAATATCTTTATTGATCGACTCCGCCAGATAGTCATCTTCCTTGCTCATCATCTCCGTTGCCAGGCGGATACGCGTCAATGGCGTGCGTAAATCATGGCTCACGCCAGCCATCAGCAAAGTCCGATCGTCAGCCAGCAACTTCACGCCGGACGCCATCTGGTTAAAAGCGCGGGTCACGGAGCGCACCTCAGAAGCGCCGTATTCACGTAGCGGCGGGGGAATAATGCCTTTACCGACCTGCAAAGCCGCATGCTCCAGTTCGACCAATGGACGATTCTGGACCCGGATAAACAGCCAGGCGCCGCCGATCACCAGCAGCATAATCGCCAGCGTATAGCGGAACAGCGGCGAAAAATCGCCCTGATGAATTTCCGTTAGCGGCACACGCACCCAGATATCCGGCGACAACCAGGTTTTCAGCCATACCACCGGGGTATTTTTACTGACTTCGACCCGAACATCCGTCGGGCCGCCCAACTGCTGCGCCATCTGATCGCTCAGAAACTTATAGTGCTGCGCCCATCGCAGGCCGCTCTCCTCCGCCGCCGCGTTGGTATATAACGAAATGCCCAACTCACGGTAAATCTCACGTCGGAACGCAGGCGGCACCTCAAGCGTGGTGCCATCCTCCAATTGCAGGCTGTCGGTCATCAGCATTCTGACTTCGTAGGCGAGTACCTTATTAAACTGCTGTAAACTCGGTAGGATCGCGAAGTTTAACACCACCAGATAGGTGGTGACCAAACTGACAAACAACAACGTGACAATCAGCAGTAACGTCCGGGCAAATGCGCTACGCGGAGAAAAGCGCCATCGCGTCATGCCTTACTGCCGTCCGGTACAAAGACATAGCCCAGGCCCCACACAGTCTGGATATAGCGCGGATGCGCCGGATCCTCTTCCACCATGCGCCGCAGACGGGAAATCTGCACATCGATGGATCGCTCCATCGCACTGTATTCGCGGCCACGCGCCAGATTCATCAACTTGTCACGTGACAACGGCTCACGCGGATGACTGACCAGCGCTTTCAGCACCGCGAACTCACCGCTGGTTAGCGGCATCGGTTCGTCATCGCGGAACATTTCACGCGTACCCAGATTCAGTTTGAATTTACCAAACGCGATGATGGCTTCCTCCTGCGATGGCGCACCGGGCAGTTCATTCGCCTGACGACGCAACACCGCGCGGATACGGGCCAACAGTTCGCGCGGGTTGAATGGCTTGGGGATATAGTCATCCGCGCCAATTTCCAGCCCGACGATACGGTCGACTTCTTCCCCTTTGGCCGTCACCATGATGATAGGCATCGGGTTACTTTGACTGCGCAAACGTCGGCAAATGGATAAACCATCTTCACCCGGCAACATCAGATCCAGCACCATCAGGTGAAATGATTCGCGAGTCAGCAAACGATCCATTTGCTCAGCATTGGCAACGCTACGCACCTGAAAACCCTGTTCGGTCAGATAACGCTCCAGTAGCGCACGCAAACGCATGTCGTCATCTACAACCAGAATTTTATAGTTCTCTTGCATTCTCTTTCTCCAAAGGCGTAATAGCCGCCGATGCCGCTATTGTTCAGAATCATACGAATTACTGACAGCCGTTTCTGGTATACATTCGAGGCAAATTGTTACAAAGCATATTAAAATACGTGTAATCAACCAGTTCCGCTTGCCATTATAGTCGTTCTTGAATAAATCAATCGTGATTCGCCGCACCGTTGCAATAAAGATCGCGATCAGGCATCGCTTTATCACCACCCGGCCAGATTGACCTCCCGCAAAGGATCATTGGTATAATGTCAGCCGAACCATTTCCCCACGGCCACACCCACGACCATAAGAGTACAAACGCGTGAAAACGAATCTGATCACCCTGGAAGGATACAATAAACTCAAAGCGGAACACGATCATCTGTGGAATGTAAAACGACCGGAGATCACTAAAATCGTGTCATGGGCCGCCAGCCTGGGAGATCGTTCGGAAAACGCCGACTACACCTATAACAAGCGCTTGTTGCGTCAGATTGACCGCCGTGTTCGCTATTTGAGGAAATGTCTGAGCGAACTGCAAATTGTCGATTATTCTCCCCAGCAGGATGGCAAAGTTTTCTTTGGCGCCTGGGTTGAAATCGAAAATGAAGAGGGCCAGCGAAAGCGCTTTCGTATTGTCGGACCGGATGAAATTTATGGTGACGTGAAAGATTACATCTCCATTGATTCCCCTATGGCGCGCGCCCTGCTGAAAAAAGAGGTCGATCAGGAAGTTACCGTCGCCACCCCGGACGGCGATAAAACGTGGTTTGTGAACGCCATTGAATATCTCGGATCGGTACAGGAATAAATAACGGACAATCTGACCTTATCCGTTCTTGGAAAGACAACGCCACGCAGGAACGATTCCAGTTCTCTTTACGATTTTAAGTTGTTAATCTGATGAATCCCGATAGCCATAAAGACAGGCTAATTGATATCAAGTGATAAGATGAGACGGTTATGCTGCCAGCCTATTCCAATCAGCCCTTCAAAAAAATCACTTTTAATGCGGATTTACAGCAGTGGGAATCATTACTCCATGTTGAGTATGGTTTGATATCACATTTCGCGCCAAGCAAGGTATTTAATTCACATATTAGGATAAAAAGAAACAATATCATCTCGATTGCTCATGTCTGCACCGATCCAATATATCTCAGCGTGAACGATGAAAATGTAAGAGACGATGCTCTGCTATTCAAAATAGTACTGGACGGCAATGTTTTTATTGAAGAAAAACATGATATTAAAAAATATCCGCCAGGATCTATTCTGGCCGTTGACCCCGGTAGCGATTTTATTGAATATTTTAATGATGATACACAGTTGATCGTCATCCGTTGCCTGAAAAAGAATTTGCAGAATCACTTATTAAATAAACGTTATGACTTGCTCTCTGAGATTGATCCGCAATCTTCAGACGCCATGCTGGTTAAAAACATCATAATGCTGGCGGCGCAACCAGATATTAACCTGAATAACACGCTGTCACTTACGCTTTCTCATACCATTATCACGATGCTTGATGAGCTTGCCGCCAGCATTATGCCGAAATCAACAAATAAAGAGAGCCTGGCTAATTTAACATTGATCCGTGTGAAACAGTTCATTCATAAAAATCTATCAGATGAGACGCTGGATGCGAAGAAAATCGCCGATGGCGTCAAGCTTTCCATAAACTATCCGAACCGACTATTTAAAAATGAAAATACCTCGCTGATGCGCTACGTGTGGACACAAAGGGTTATTCTGGCTAATACACTATTGAACGACCACCATTCCAGCCATATGAGCATTGGTGAAATAGCCTGGCAGTGTGGTTTTGTCAGTCAATCGCATTTCTGCTACTTGTATAAGAAACACTATGATAGAAATGCCAGCCAATATCGTTCGCGGGAAAAAATCAACCCGGCATAGCCTTTGATCTCATGCTGGTATACCTGCCCTAAGCAGGTATACCGATTTATTATTCCGTATGTTCATGCCACAAAACGAATTGACTTACGATGGCTAAATGCTTCAAAACTGTATTTACCGTGATATTCTCCCATTCCTGATGGGCCGATACCGCCAAACGGCAACTCCGAAGACATCGCATGGGTTAAAATACCATTGACCTGCGCATCCCCTGACTGGATCTGGTTAATAATTTCGCTGCCCTGCTGTTCATTTTTAGTGAACACATAAAGCGCCAACGGTTTGGGATGATTTTCATTGATCTGTTTAATGACTGTATCAAGATCATCAAAAATTATTATCGGCAATAACGGGCCGAAAATTTCATGCTCCATTAATGCATCCGACCAGGAGACATCATCAATAATCGTGGCCTGAAAATGTCTTTTTTCGGAATCGCTATTACCGCCTGACACAATTTTCCCCTGCGTTTTATCGAGGTAATTATTCAGGATTGATACCTGTTTTTCAGAAACGACTTTCCCGTTCGATGCCAAATCGGGATACTTATGTTGGACACAAGGAAGCAGTTTTTCCATCAGCGAGGAGTGGATTCGCCGATCCACCAGCAAATAATCAGGTGCGATACAGGTTTGTCCGCTGTTGATGAATTTAGAAAATGCCAGGCTTTCAATTAATTGATCGATATCCGCGTCTTCACATGCAATCACCGGACATTTCCCCCCCAATTCCAGCACCACCGGCGTGAGATGTTTGGCCGCCGCTTCCATCACTATTTTGCCGACACCGGGGCTGCCCGTGAAAAAGATAAGGTTAAACGGCAAAGTAAGCAGTTGTGTATTTTCTTCCTTACCTCCCTGAATAACGGCGACATAGTTATCTGAAAACGTCTCTGCGATCACTTTTTCTATCACACTGGCGGAATGAGGCGTTAACTCGGATGGTTTCAAAATGGCGGTGTTCCCGGCGGCTATCGCGCCAATAAGCGGGCATAGCGTGAGATTGAACGGATAATTAAACGGTCCGACGATATAGCAAACCCCCAACGCTTCGTGCCGCACCACACAACGTGAGGGTTTTAATATCTCACTGACCTCGATCTTTATCTCCTCATCCTTACTCCATTGATCAATATGGCTCAAGGCGGTATCGATCTCCAGTATCACCGCACCTATTTCAGCCAGATCAACAACCTCTCTTGGCTTCCCCAGATCCTTGTCCAGCGCGTCGTAAATTAATTCCTTATTCGCCAGGATAGTCTTTTTCAGTTTTTGCAATGCTGCCTTTCTAAATTCAATATCTCTGGTCTGGTAAGATGAAAAAAAATCTTGTTGCGATTTAAATACGGATAGTATGCGTTCAGAACCAGTCATGATTTATATCCTCTCTGTATTTTAAAATCGGATTAGTGGCGACCTGATAAACAGGCGTCAACTAATGTTTTAGATCTTCGATAAACATCTCTACACCATAATTGGCGAGCGCCTGGGTCGGCGCATTCGTATTACCGCTGATAATATTAGGCATAATAGAAGCATCAATAATCCGCAGATTTTCGACGCCCTTAACACGCAGGCGTGCATCGACAACCGCCTTCTCATCTTTCCCCATACGGCTTGTGCCAACCGGATGCCACATGGTTGTCACGGTTTGCTTGATCCATGCGCCGATTTGTTCATCGGTCTGGTTTTGTGGCCCCGGCGCAACCTCACTTTCGAGATAGGCGGTCAAAGAAGGCTGACTCATCACTTCTCTCATCGCCTTCACGGATTTTATCGCGGTAGCGAGATCATATTCATCGGCCATAAAATTAGGATTGATCAGGGGTTCCGAAAAAGGATTCGTGTCGCGAAGCCTGATTTCACCCCGGCTTTTAGGCCGTAGCACCACGAGTTCGAAGGTGACCCCTGACTGGTTCCCTGACGGGCTAAGGCCATCCTCTGAGATAATCGGAACGTGATAACACTGGATGGTGGGTTCCGCGGTCAAATCGTCGGGGTTAAAATAGGAAACCGTTTCCACACCATTGCCTGCAGCCGGTCCGTCCTTGCTGATGAGATATTTCAACCCTGATTTCAGTGCGCCAATCCCCTGGGCGGCCTTTTGATAGCCTAAATCTCCCTTGCAGTAGGCTTTTACCGGTACAATCGGATGATCCTGTAAGTTTTTCCCCACATCAGGTGAATCGACTAAAACCGGCATACCCAATGCGGTTAAGTGTTCGGCAGGACCAACGCCAGAATGCATCAGGATTTTGGGCGAGTGTATCGCGCCGCCTGATAATATGACGTGTCCGGCACGAACCTGACGTAACTGGCTTCCTTCCTTGAACTCAACCCCCGTCGCCACACCGTTTTCAATCAGTATCCTGCTGACCGGACAGCGGGTTTTAATCTCCAGATTGGCGTGGCCACGCACAGGATTCAGATAGGCTACGGCGGCGCTGCACCGTCTGGCATCGGAAAAATTCCCTTGTACCGGCGAAACGCCTAATTGCGTTTTTCCGTTATAGTCAGGGTTATAAGGTAAACCATACTCCTGGAATGCCCGCAAACATCCCTGATTCAGTTTATTGATATTTTTGGGAAGCGAGACTTTTAACGGCCCGAACGCGCCATGATATTCATTGTGGAATGTATCATTGCCTTCCTGGGCGATAAAATGCGGCAGGATATCCTGCCATGACCATTTACCTTCCTCACCCACGGCATCCTGCCATTGTTGATAATCTCTTGCTTGTCCGCGCACATAACACATCGCGTTAATGGAACTGCCGCCGCCAATTACTTTTCCTGAGCGGTAGCGTTTAGGCTCGTTCGTAAGTTGCACTTGCGCAATGGTGTTATAGGGCTAGACATGTTTATCCTGTTGCAGGAGTTTGGCGAAACCGGCGGGGATTTGGATCAGCATATCGTCATCGTCATCACCGGCCTCCAACAGAAGTATTTTCAAATCCGTTTTTGCCGCTAATTTACCCACGACGACGCACCCTGCCGCACCGCCGCCCACCACGATCACATCATAATCATTTCTAACTGACATTATGCCATCTCCATTGCATACAGGTTCATTTCGAAAAGATGATCAATAGCCACAACTCGTTAAGTACAAAAAGGATAAATCCTCAGCCATCATCATAAAAACCACACATACCACCAATATAATTAACGTAATTAACATTTGATTAACTATACCGAAGATGAATGAACGCGCATTGCCTGAGACGTGCAATCAGATTGCTTGAAATGTGTATTCGTGAAAAAAATGTGACAGACATCAACGTCTGACGAAAGCGGCGTGTTCTGCAAACCTGCCGATATTTTCATCGCTTATCTCCACGCTGACATAAATGTGTCACCTCCATCCCTTACCTTTGCGTTCAGTTAAGCTACGGAGAACGACTTATGTTTAGCTTAGATGCCATTCTGCAAGACCTTGTCCCCCACCGTCAGACCCCCTCCTGGCAAAGAACCCTACTTCGAACATTATTATTCGAAAATGAAATCCAGCAGTTTGCCCAGCGTTATCCCCATCTGAAGGGATTGGATCTGGTCGAGCAAATTCTGGATCACTTTCATCTTAACTGTGAAATGGTGGAAGGAGATTTGGAAAACATCCCGAGCCAGGGGCCGGTGGTGTTGGTTGCCAACCATCCGATTGGTTCGCTGGATGGACTGGCGCTGTTACGCACAGTCGCCAGCATCAGACCGGATGTGCGTATCGTTGCCAGTCAGGTGCTTTCTTATGTTGTACCGCTGAAGAATCTGTTTTTTTCCGTGGATAACTTTAATCATAGCACCAACCGTCAGCAAGTTACCGCCATCCAGCAATATCTGAATAATGATGGGGCGATTATTGTTTTTCCGGCCGGGGAAGTCTCCCGCATCAGCCTGAAAGGGATTCGCGACGGACACTGGCGCAATGGTTTTATCCGTATGGCGAGCAAAGCGCGAGCGCCCATCGTTCCGATCCATATCAGCGGGCGCAACAGCAGCCTGTTTTATCTCTCATCGCTGATTTATCAACCGTTTTCCACCCTGCTGCTGGTCAGGGAAATGTTTCGTCAGCAGGGCAACCGGCTCAAACTGCGCATTGGCGCGCGCATTCCTTATGCTACCTGGAGTCAGGGCGACTGGCAGGCCAACGATCTTGCTGCCCGTTTTCGCCGTCACGTTTATCGATTGGGACAGGGGAAACCCGGTTGCTTTTCCGGCGAAAAACCCATCGCGCTGGCCGAAGACCGGGTGATGTTGAAACGCGCCTTGTCTGATTGTGAAATGCTCGACACCACGCCAGATGGGAAGAGGGTCTGTCTCTACCAACGCGGCGACGAAGATTATGTGCCGATCCTGCGCGAATTAGGGCGCCTGCGGGAAATCGCCTTCCGCGCCGTCGGCGAAGGTTCCGGTCAGCGCCGCGATCTGGACAGCTATGATGATGACTACCTGCACCTCATTCTGTGGGATGAGCACGATCTGGAAATTGTCGGCGCTTATCGTTTTATTCCGACCGCTCGCCAGATCGCCGGGAGAGGGAAAAATGGCCTCTATAGCCACAGCCTGTTTCACTACGGTGAAGAGATGAACCCGATATTGGCGTCCGGGATCGAACTGGGGCGCAGTTTCATTCAGCCGAAATACTGGGGCAAGCGCGGACTGGACTATCTCTGGTTGGGCATTGGCGCTTATCTGGCGCGTTACCCGGAATATCGCTATCTGTTCGGCCCGGTTTCGCTGTCCGGCGCACTGCCGCCAACCGCGCGCGATTTGCTGATCGCCTTTTATCGTCTGCACTTCGCCCCCGACCAGCCGCTGGCCCAATCGCGCCGTCCTTATCCGGCATCACTGCCCGACGTACTGAAACAATTTGAAGGCACGGATTATCAGCAGGATCTGACGCGCCTGAAAAGCATGCTGAACAACATGGGCTGCGCCATTCCGGCGCTGTATAAACAGTACTCTGAAATCTGCGAGCCCGGCGGCGTCAGATTTATTGATTTCGGTATCGATCCTGATTTCAACAACTGTATCGACGGGTTAGTGCTGGTGGATTTACAGCAGCTTAAACCATCCCGTTACCAGCGCTACATTGCCCCCTTCATGAGTGAAAACGCGTCAGACGAGTGAGTAAAAACAGCGATATAGCGATAAACACATAACCAGCCCGTACAAGGTGCGAGTGGATAGGTTTAATGATTATAACGGGCAACCCAATTTACGCAGGATAGCGTCAAAGCGCTCAGGGTCCGCAGTGCCAGCCTGATTATGGCGCCGGATGAGGTTTTCTTTTGCCAACTGCTCCCTTGCCTTGACAAGGATGTCCGCCGCTTGTGCGGCAGTGACGGCCACGGCGCCGTCACTGTCGGCGATAACCATATCCCCTGGATTGACCACCATCCCGGCACAACAAACCGGGACGTTGATCTCTCCAGGGCCGGTTTTGCTGGGGCCGCGATGAGTATGACCTTTGGCGTAAACCGGTATTTCGCTGCTGGCCCATTCCGCCAGATCCCGTATCGCGCCATCCACGATAAAACCCGCGATGTTGCGCGTGATGGCGGTGGTTTTTATCAATCCGCCAATCAGCGCCTGCGTCACATCACCGCCGCCGTCAATAACGATGATATCGCCGGGTTGCGCCATAAAGAGCGCTTTATGGATCATCAGATTATCCCCAGGCCAGACACGAACCGTAATGGCGGGGCCGCAAATGATTCTATCCACGTCCTGATGATAACGCTGAAGCCCGATGGTTCCCGTACTTCTTCCCAGGCAGTCGCCAATCACGGCAGCCGGTATATCCCGATAGGCCGCAACCAGTTCCGCGCTGATATTACACTGGCGCGGAGCGATGTAATAACCGGCTGGCCATCCTTGCTGTTCAGTACTCATGTCGCTTGATGTCCTCGTAACATTAATTCCACACGTTCAGATTCAGGTTATATGTTTTTATCGTAACTGTGCTTTTATCGTAATGAAGGTAAAAACCGTCAGGCCTGTCGTTTTGACACATAATCCCGGCGCGGCTCACCGGTATAGATCTGACAAGGACGATAGATCTTCATTTCCGGCTGGTTATGCATTTCATTCCAGTGCGCAATCCACCCGATGGTGCGGCCCACGGTGGAAATAACCGTGAACATCGACGGCGGCAGCCCCATCGCTTTAAGGATCACCGCCGTGTAAAAATCGGCGCTGGGATACAGTTTGTTTTCCAGAAAATAGGGATCGGTAATGGCGATATGTTCCAGTTCAATCGCCACCTGCAGCAGGCTGTCTTCCATCCCCAGTTCAGCCAGCACCTCATAACAGGTTTTACGCAGGATCGCCGCACGCGGATCGAAATGCTGATACACCGAGTTGCCGAATCCCATCAGACGCAACGAATTGCGTCCGTCTTTCGCGCGTTTCAAAAATTCCGGGATCCGATCCACGGTTTTAATCTCTTCCAGCATACGCATACAGGCTTCATTCGCGCCGCCATGCATCGGCCCCCACATGGACGCCAGCCCTGCGGCGATACAGGCAAACGGATTGGCGCCGGACGAGCCAGACGCCCTTACCGCCATCGTTGACGGACACTGACCGTGATCGGCATGCAGGATCAGAATTCGATTCATGGCGCGCTCCAGCACCGGATTCACCTCATATTTCTCCGCCGGAACAGAAAACAACATATGCAGGAAATTACCGGTATAGGATAAGGCGTTACGAGGATAAACCGCAGGCTGTTCGATGGAATATTTATAACACATCGCCGCCAGCGTCGGCATTTTGGACAACAGGCGAACCGCCGCCAATTCACGATGCTCCGCATTATTAATATCCAGCACATCATGATAGAACGCGGCAAGCGCCCCCACGACCGCGCACATCAGCGCCATCGGGTGCGCGTCGCGCCGAAATCCGCTGAACATACGCGCTATTTGTTCATGGATCAGGGTGTGACGGGTAATGTCGCTGGTGAATTGCGCATATTCTTCCGCCGTAGGCGTGTCGCCGCGCAGCAAAATAAAACAGACCTCGATGAAGTCGCACTGCTCCGCCAGTTGTTCAACAGGAAACCCGCGGTGCAGGAGTACGCTGTTCACCGCATCAATGTAAGTAATGGCGGATTCACACCCGGCGGTGTTGGCAAATCCGGGATCGTAGCTGCACAGTCCCTGAGCGCCAAACGGACGGATATCCACAGCGTCTTTTCCCATCACGCCGGACCGCATCTCCAGCGTCAGTTTTTCTTTGCCATCTATTGCCAACGCAGACTGTCTTGCTGTCATGAATCTTTCTCCTGCCGAATGAATAATCGTGTTCGCTATTACGAAATATATCTCATTGTTATTGGCGGGCGGCTTGTCGTCACGACGCCTACCCTGCTTATTTAATACGCTAAAATCGCCGCGGAATTGCAAGAATCCGACGTAATATTGATTCAGGTAAAGTTTGCCGCCTGCCCGGTACGCATGAGCGCGCCACGCCGCCGCAGGCTCAACGGGATCGGCTGGCATTTTTCGCGCTCAGTCCGTATAACTGTCCCCTTGCCATTTAATCCATTAATTGATGACCATCGATATAGACCTATGAATGATTCATTAAGCCAGATTATTGCCCGCGAATTGCAGGCCCGAACGGAGCAGGTGGACGCCGCCGTGCGCCTGCTGGACGAAGGCAACACCGTCCCTTTTATCGCACGTTACCGTAAAGAAGTCACTGGCGGGTTGGATGATACCCAATTGCGTCTGCTGGAAACGCGTCTGAGTTACCTGCGGGAACTGGACGATCGCCGACAGACTATTCTGAAATCAATTGACGAACAGGGAAAACTGACCGAAGCGCTCGCCAGCGCCATCAACAGCACGCTGAGCAAGACCGAACTGGAAGATCTTTATCTGCCGTACAAGCCCAAACGCCGTACTCGCGGACAGATCGCCATTGAAGCCGGTCTTGAACCGCTGGCGGACAGCCTGTGGCGAGATCCCGCCCAGACGCCGGAACTCGCCGCCCAGCATTATGTTGATGCCGAAAAGGGCGTGACGGACACCAAAGCGGCGCTGGATGGCGCACGTTATATTTTGATGGAACGCTTCGCGGAAGATGCCGAGCTGCTGGCGAAAGTGCGTCACTATCTGTGGAAAAACGCCCATCTGGTATCCCGCGTGGTGGAAGGCAAAGAGGACGAAGGGGCGAAATTTCGCGACTACTTCGACCATCACGAACCGATTGCTCAGGTGCCGTCTCACCGGGCGCTCGCCATGTTCCGCGGTCGTAACGAAGGGTTCCTGCAACTGTCGCTGAACGCCGATCCGCAGTTTGAAGAAGCGCCGAGTGAAAGCCATTGCGAACAGATTATCACCGATCACCTGAATCTGCGTTTAGGCAATGCGCCCGCGGATAACTGGCGTAAAGCGGTCATCAACTGGACGTGGCGCGTCAAAATCCTGCTGCACCTTGAAACCGAACTGATGGGTAGCGTGCGGGAGAAAGCCGAAGACGAAGCGATCAATGTGTTCGCCCGTAACCTGCACGATCTGCTGATGGCCGCGCCAGCAGGCATGCGCGCCACCATGGGGCTCGATCCCGGTCTGCGTACCGGCGTGAAAGTCGCGGTGGTGGACGCCACCGGCAAAGTCGTAGCCACCGACACGATTTATCCTCATACCGGACAGGCCGCCAAAGCTGCCGCCATCGTTGCAGCTTTGTGCATCAAGCATCAGGTTGAATTGGTGGCAATCGGCAACGGCACCGCGTCACGCGAAACCGAGCGTTTCTTCCTCGATACGCAAAAACAGTTCCCCGATATCAAGGCGCAAAAAGTGATCGTGAGCGAAGCCGGAGCATCAGTCTATTCGGCGTCCGAACTGGCCGCGCAAGAGTTTCCCGATCTGGATGTTTCGCTGCGCGGCGCGGTGTCCATCGCCCGCCGCTTACAGGACCCGCTGGCCGAACTGGTGAAAATCGACCCGAAATCCATCGGTGTCGGCCAGTATCAGCATGACGTCAGTCAGAGTCTGCTGGCGAAAAAACTGGATGCGGTGGTTGAGGACTGCGTCAACGCCGTCGGCGTTGATCTGAATACCGCGTCCGTCGCGCTGTTGACGCGGGTGGCGGGGTTGACGCGGATGATGGCGCAGAACGTGGTCGCCTGGCGCGACGAAAATGGCCGCTTCCGCAGCCGGGAGCAGTTGCTGAAAGTCAGCCGTCTGGGGCCGAAAGCCTTTGAGCAGTGCGCGGGCTTCCTGCGCATCAATCACGGGGATAACCCGCTGGATGCTTCGACCGTTCACCCGGAAGCCTACCCTGTCGTGGAGCGTATTCTGGCCGCCACGGAACAGGCGTTGCAGGATCTGATGGGCAACCCCGCCGCCCTGCGCAACCTGAAACCGGCGGATTTTACTGATGCGCGTTTTGGCGTGCCGACCGTGACCGACATCATCAAAGAACTGGAAAAACCGGGGCGTGATCCGCGTCCTGAGTTCAAAACCGCCAACTTTGCCGATGGCGTGGAAACCATGAATGATCTGACGCCCGGTATGATCCTGGAAGGCGCGGTCACTAACGTCACCAACTTCGGGGCATTCGTGGATATTGGCGTACATCAGGATGGTTTGGTGCATATCTCGTCACTTGCCGACCATTTCGTCGATGATCCGCACAAGGTGGTGAAAGCCGGAGATATCGTCAAGGTCAAGGTGATGGAAGTGGATCTGCAACGCAAACGCATCGCGCTGACCATGCGCCTCGACGAGCAGCCGGGCGAAACCGCCGTCCGCCGCAACAGCGGCACGCGCGATAACGCTGCCTTCTCCGGGCGTCCGGGAGCAGGCAAAGCGCGTACCCGCCCCGCCAGCACATCGTCCGCGGGCAACAGCGCCATGAGCGACGCGCTGGCCGCGGCGTTTAAAAAGCGCTGAACACCGCAGCCCCGGCCTTCACTTTCACTGGTGAAGACGTCATTCATAGCAAAACGCCTGACGGGGCTTCCCCGCCAGGCGTTTTGTTTATACCTATAGCTTATTATTTATCTTGTGGTTTTACCGCCAGGGCATCCACAATAACCCGGAACAGATCCGTGTTTTCCATATAACCCCGGATCCGCTCGGCTCCCGGCCCGCTGGCCTGAATCACCATATCGTCCACGGAATGTACGCCGCCATCGGAAGCGCGTGGCAAGTTGCCTTCGCGTAACACGGCGCCCGGTACGTTTTCATAGGCTTTGTTCGCCACATACTCTTTTTTGTCATTCTCCACAGCGGGTACAAAGGTGCCTGCCAGTTTCGGACGGAAAGTTTCGTAGTAGTCAGGGAAGTTATTGAAGAACACCGCCAGACGTTTGGAGACATTCACATCGTCCGGGTAACCATCTTTATTGGCATCCTGATAATTCGGGAAGCCGGCTTCTTCATACACGCCCACTTTCTCACGCATGTCGGCACCCGGTTTATTGTCATCCACCGTGCCGATAATGGAGATACCGTGAGTATGGTCGCCCGTTACGATGATCATGGTGTCCGGGTTTTTCTCGGCAAACTTCTGCGCCAGCGCCACTGACTGATCGAGCATGATGGTGTTATAGAACGCCCGCTCCCAGTCAAGCGGATGCGATGCTTTATCGATAAGCGCCGATTCCACCATCAGAAAGAAGCCGTCTTTATTTTTAGACAGCACATCCAGCGCCGCCTGCGTCATTTCGGTCAGATCCGGCTGATTGGGGAATTTTTTGGTGACGTCGTTTTTCAGAAAACGGCGATCCAGTACCCCGTCCATATTGCCGCTATGGAACAGCCCCAGCAGTTTGGTGGCCTGCGCCGCATTTTTCTTCAGGGTATCGGCATCGGTTGCCAGGGTATAACCCGCCTGCTGGAATTTTTCGAGGTAGTTGGTTTCGTCTTTACGCTTGGAGCCCGGCGCGCTCTTGGGCAGGAAATAGGCCGAACCGCCTCCCAGGATCACGCTAGGTTGCACGTTGTAAAACATGCCGACGATCTCAGATTTGTCCGCCCGGCGACGAGTGTGGGATACCACCGCGGCTGGCGTCGCATCTTCAATCTCCGCGTCGCTGACCACACCGACAGACATCTTCGTTGAACGGCTAATCAACTCGCCCAGCGTTTCTTGCTTCGGATGCTCCAGCGAGTTTTTACTCCGGCTGACGTAAACGCCCAGCGCGTTCACGCCGGATTTATGCCCCGTCATGTAGGCGCTCATGGTATTGGCGCTGTCGGCGGCAATGGAATCGGTACTGGATGTACCGGCGAACGCCATGTATTGCAGATCGTCAATCGCCAGACGCCCGTCGGCTTTCCCTTCGGTAATACCTTTGGACAAAATGCGCGCCCCGGTACGGTGAGCCACCGACAGGCCATCACCGATAAACAGGATCACGTTTTTGGCTTTGCGCGTTTCCGGCGTTTGGTAAACGTCCCAGGTCACCTGGGTTTTTTTGCCTCTGGCCTGCGCCTCCACCACATATTTCCCGGCGGCAGGCAACTGCACATCCCGTAGCCACACCGTCGAGGCATTGGCGCCGTCTTCGCGTTCAACAAAGGTGGCTGTTTTTCCCAGCACCTGCTGATAATCCTTACCATTTATCAGAATGCGAATATCTTCCGGTTTGAGAACCTCATCAAACTCAACTTTAAAATCGAATTTACCGCCCGCCAGCATGTTGGCGCGGTCGATAGGATAAATGGCTTGTGCCTGCGCCATTCCCGGCAGGGCGGCGGCAAACAACAAAGGCAGTAACCAGCGAGCTTTCATCGTGATGTCCTTGATTGGAAAATTAGCAGGACATAACGTAGTTATTTTTTCTTACAGTTTGATGAATCGCCGCAACATTTCTTCCGGGCGGCTAATCCGCTTTCTCTTTTAACGGAAAACGCCGACGCACCACGACGAAAAACAGCGGGACAAAAAAAATGGCGAGGAATGTCGCGGATACCCTGCTGCCGATCACGCCGGCGCCAACCGCGTGCTGACTGGCTGATCCCGCGCCGCCGCTGATCGCCATCGGCATTACGCCAGAAATAAACGCATGCGACGTCATCAGAATTGGCCGTAATCGCTGACGGGAAGCCCCCAGCGTCAGCCATATTCCGAAGTGGTGAATCTATGAACAGTTTATATAGAGTATCGGCAGGTCACCGCCTTGCCATCGGGCGCTAAATCACCTTACCTGTCAGCATGGTCGAAACCGTGGAGAAATTGAGGAGAAAATGTAAATTATCGCCGTTTACAGGTCGGCGAAAGCCGTTACCGCCTCAACAACCGCCGCCGGGTGAGAAATAAACGGGGCATGCGCCGCTTTGGGGATCACTAACGATGACGAGTGCGGCCACCGTTCATCCAGCAAACCAGCCACCTTACGCGGCACCAATCCATCCAGCGCGCCATACAGCCGCAGGAACGGCAGCATCAGCGAAGCCAGTGGTTGACGCAAATCCGTCTGACGCAAAATATCCAGACCGCCATTTAGCACTTCGACCGGCGGCATGGGTTGCTCCAGCACCACGCTTTTCAGTAAACGGACATCCTGCCGCGCGCTCGCCGTTCCTAACGTTTGCAACGCCAGAAAGCGTTCCACCGTGCGCTGAAAATCATCCCGGAGTTGCTGCTGAAATCCATGCAGCACCTCCGGCTTGATGCCCGGCCAGTCGTCCTGGGCGCGGAAACAAGGGGAAGAGGCCAGCGTAATCAGGCCCTTGACCCGCTGCGGCGCACTCAACGCCACCTGACTGGCAACCAGCCCGCCGAGTGACCATCCCAGCCAGATAGCGCGCGCCGGCGCCTGCGCCAAAACAATATCCGCCATCGCTTCCAGCGACACGGGACCAAAACCCTGACTTCTGCCATAACCAGGCAAGTCCACCAGATGCAGACGAAAATGCGATGCCAGCCGCGATGAAATGCCATGCCACACCCCAGCATTCAGCCCCCAGCCGTGCAACAGCACAAGTTCCGTTTTTCCTGTGCCTTCAGTCTGCCAATACAGCGATGCCATCGGTTATCTTCCTGTCTTCGTAATACATGCTTGTTCATTTAAGGGAAAACGCTATGTTAACCATCGCCGCCCACTGCTGGCTATGCCGACTACCGCTTTATCATAGCCGACATGGTATCTGCTCATCTTGCCAACGCCATTTACCGCCCCTGCCCCGCTGCTGCCCGCGTTGCGGTTTATCCACCAGCGATCCAACCTGGCAATGTGGCCGTTGTGTGCAACATCCCCCGCTGTGGCAGTCGATAATTTTTGTCGGCGATTACCGTGCGCCCTTCAATACGCTACTGAAATTGTTCAAGTTTCATGGCAAAACGGAACTGGCCACCGTCCTGGCTCGCCAGATTTTATTCGCCTGGCTGAGCGCCTATCGGGAGTACGCACTGCGGGGAACCGGGCCGCAATGCCGGCCCGATGTTCTGTTTACCGTTCCGTTGCACAAACAGCGTCAGTGGCGACGGGGTTTCAACCAGACCGAACAGTTAGCGCGTCCGCTGGCGCATTGGCTTGGCTGTGAATATTCGCCGCGGGCGATCCGTCGTCTGCGTCAAACCCGCATTCAACAAACACTCAGCGCCAGCGCCCGCCGTAAAAATCTCGCCGGCGCGTTTGTCTGCCCGGCGTCACTGGCAGGCAGGACGGTCGCGTTGCTTGACGATGTGGTCACCACCGGCAGCACCGCCGCGGAAATCAGCCGTCTGCTGCTGGCGCGCGGCGCAGTCAGCGTTCAGGTATGGTGTTTGTGCCGAACCTTGTAGTTCAGGGGAGGATGGGCGTATTATAACCGATAAGTGCAGTCAACTATCGAGTTTACCCTTATGATCCGTATTACTGACGCTGCTCAGGAACACTTTCTGAAACTGTTGGCAAAACAGGAAGAAGGCACGCAAATTCGTGTTTTCGTCATCAATCCCGGCACGCCAAACGCAGAGTGCGGGGTTTCCTACTGTCCGCCGGACGCCGTGGAAGCCAGCGACACCGAACTGAAGTTTGAGAAAATTTCCGCCTATGTGGATGAACTCAGCGCCCCTTATCTGGAAGACGCTGAAATCGACTTCGTTACCGACCAGTTGGGTTCTCAACTGACGCTGAAAGCGCCGAACGCCAAAATGCGTAAAGTGGATGACGACGCGCCGCTGATAGAGCGTGTGGAATACGTACTGCAATCACAAATCAACCCGCAGTTGGCCGGTCACGGCGGTAAAGTCACGCTGATGGAAATTACCGACGATAGTCTGGCGATCCTGCAATTCGGCGGCGGCTGTAACGGTTGTTCAATGGTTGACTACACGCTGAAAGAAGGAATTGAGAAAGAATTGCTGCAAAAATTCCCTGAACTGAAAGGCGTGCGCGACCTCACCGAGCATCAACGCGGCGAACATTCCTACTACTGATTGCCGCCCGCCGGCGCCCCAGGTCTGCAATACGCCATACCAGACCTGGGGTTTTGCCTTGCATGCGGGTCAAATGCGCTTACTTCAGGCGCCCCGCGCCGTAAATCAATATCGCGGATCAACCGTTCCAGATAACAATCGGAAAAAATGGATTCCAGCGTGCGCGTCAGTTTACGTCGCCAGTTGGGATATTCCCGGCTGGTGCCGGGGACATTGACCGGCGTCGCCATATCCAGCCAGTCTTCCAGTTGAAAACTCACCAGCGAGCTGGCGCTATCGGCGAGATAACGCTGAACCCCACGGTTAAGCGGAGCGCCCATCGTCGTCAACGCCGAATTTCGTCCCACCCGCTGCGGCAGCAAGCCGTGCTGATGCAGCGCATTCAACAACCCTTGTTTGGCTTTTTCACGCTGTTGGATCTGCTGTTCCAATAATCCCGGATTCGGGTACAGCCCCAGATCCTTGCCCAGCGATAAATCCACCGCCTGCCAGTAACCGCGCAGCGTAGGCAGATCGTGCGTGGTGATGGTGGCCATCGCCTGACGCAGGTAGTCGGCGGGCGGGCGGAAGACGTTTTTGTCATCCTTTTCAAAAAACAGCACTTTGTAGGAATAAACCCCGAACTCCTGCATTTTGCTGACAATCTCCTGCGGCACCGTGCCCAAATCCTCGCCAATCACCAGACAGCGGTGCCGCTGACTCTCCAGCGCCAGCACAGCCAACAGATCATCCACCGGATAATGGACATACGCTCCGTTCACCGCCGATTCCGCCTCAGGTATCCACCACAAGCGCAGCAGCGCCATCACATGATCGATACGCAACGCGCCGCAATGCGCCATATTGCTGCGCAACACATCAATAAAAGGCTGATAGCCGCGCATGCGCAGCATATAGGGATTCATCGGCGCCAGTTGCCAGTTTTGTCCCTGCGGCCCCAGCGGATCGGGCGGCGCGCCGATGGAGGCGTCCAGACAGTACAACTGGCGCTCATCCCAGGTTTCCGCTCCGCCGCGCGCCACGCCGACGGCCAAATCACGATACAGGCCGATGGGCAAACCAAGCTGCTTACTGTGGGCAAAGCACTCCGCCAATTGCTCGTAAGCCAGCCACTGCAACCAGCAATAAAACGTAATTTCGTCAGCCTGTTCGTGACGAAAGGACTTCACCGCTTCGCCAAGCACATCATGATAGCGGGCGGGCCACTGACGCCAGTCGGCATAGTCCTCGCCCTGACGTTTCAGGTAAGCCTGCAATGCATCAAACGTGGCCTGCAATTGCAGACTTTGTCCGCCGTTGAACACAAACTGGCGGAACGCGCTGATGCGTGGATCCAGTGAACTGCGATGATTAAAATAACGGAAGGCCAGCCGCAACGCCGTAAGTTTCAGCGCCATCACCGGTTCATAGTTGACCCAGCGCTCCGCACGCAGCGTCGTCACCGCATGCTGCGTATCGTCGCGCAGCCACCATTGTTGCGCTTCCGCGCTCTGCTGAAAATCGTCCACCCGGTTGACATCAATGTAAATCACGTTCAGCCAGTGATGGGAAGAGGGGCTGTAAGGGCTTGCGGCGTCAGGATTGGCCGGATACAAGGAGTGCAGCGGATTAAGCCCGATAAACACACCGCCGCGACGGGCTATCTGCTCAACCAACTGGCGCAAATCGCCAAAATCGCCCACGCCCCAGTTGTTTTGTGAACGCAAGGTGTAAAGCTGGACGGCAGCGCCCCACCAGCGCTTACCCTGCAAGATGGCATCCGGTTCATAGCAACGCGGCGGCGCGACAATAATGCGGCACGACCAACGCCGATCCGCCTGCGTCAAGGTCAGATGGTGATAGCCCAGCGGCAGAGCGGAAGGAAGCGTCAGCACCATGCCGCCGGTCATCTGCCCCTGAACCTGTCCGCCGTTTTCATACACCAGCGTCCAGGCAAATTCGCCGCTGCCAGTCAGCGTAATGGCCGCACCCCGTCCCTGAAGAAATACTTTCACCGGGGGCAAGGGCGCATCTTCGCTCCCCGACGTATCCATCATCGCCAGAAGCCTATCCCTGATCGATGCCTCGACAAGCTGTTCCTTGCCGTAAGCATCGGTATATTTTTCTGCAATACCTGTCTGCTGGATTGCCGCTTTATCCACCTTGAACGCCCTCTCCTTTTGCTTAACGACGCACTTGCCAAATGCGTTTCTGGTAGTCAAGAATTGCCCTGTCCGAACTGAACATTCCCATTCTGGCGGTGTTCAGCACACAACGCCGCGTCCACTCATCCGGTTCACGGTAACGCGCATCCACGTCCTGCTGCACCTGGCAGTACGGTGCGAAATCAGCCATTAACATATAGGGATCGCCCGCCTTCAGCAGACTATTCAATAGTGGCGCAAACGCTTGCTTATCTCCCCGACTAAAAGCGCCGCTGGCCAGTTCAGCCAATATTTCACCCAACAGCGGCGTTTTCGCCACGTAGTCCGATGGCGCATAGCCCTCGGCCCGCATGGTTTTTATCTGCTCTACCGTATGGCCGAAGATGAACATATTCTCAGCGCCGACCTGCTGCGCCATTTCAATGTTGGCGCCATCCAGCGTTCCCACCGTCAGCGCGCCATTCAGCGCCAGTTTCATATTGCCTGTACCGGACGCCTCTTTACCCGCCGTCGAAATTTGCTCAGACACATCAGTGGCCGGGATCATACGTTCAGCCAGTGACACGCGGTAATCGGGAAGAAATACTACCTTAAGGCGCTCATGGCAGCGGCGGTCATGATTAATTTTTTCCGCAACCCGGTTGATGGCGTAAATAATATTCTTCGCCAGCACATAACCCGGCGCGGCTTTCGCGCCAAACAGAAAGACGCGCGGAACTATATCCAGATGCGGGTTATCGCGCAATTGACGATACAGCGCAAGAATATGTAATACGTTCAAGTGCTGGCGTTTATATTCGTGCAGCCGTTTAATCTGCACGTCAAATAGCGCGTTCGGATCAATCATGACGCCATAATGTTGTTTGAGATGCTCGGCCAGCCGCACTTTGTTGTCGTATTTAATCCGCCGATAACGCTCAAGGAATCCGGCATCCCGCGCATAGGGCTCCAGCCCCTGCAAAACCGGCAAATCGTTGATCCACTCCGTCTGCAACGTCTCGTCAATCAGCGCTGACAGCGCCGGGTTACACTGCTTCAACCAGCGTCGCGGCGTAATGCCGTTGGTGACGTTATGGAATTTTGTCGGCCACAGGTGGTGATATTCCGGGAACAGGTCTTTTACCACCAGTTCGGAGTGCAACGCCGCCACGCCATTAACCGCAAAGCAACTCACCACACACAGGTTAGCCATGCGGATTTGCCGCTGATGACGAATGGCGACTTTCGCCCAGACCTGCCTGTCGCCCGGCCACACCGCGTCCACCTGCGTTTTAAACCATGCATCGATTTGCCGGATAAGGGAGAGATGACGAGGCAGCAGCCGACCAAACAGGCGCTCATCCCAGCGCTCCAACGCCTCCGGCATCAGCGTATGGTTGGTGTAGGCAAAGGTCCGTCCGGTTATCGACCAGGCTTGATCCCAACTCAGCCGGTGTTCGTCCAACAGCAAACGCATCAACTCAGGAATAGCCAACGTCGGATGGGTGTCGTTAAGTTGAATCACCTCGTAATCAGGCAGTTCGGACAACCCTCGGCCCGCGTCCAGATGTCTGCGCAGAATATCGGCCACGGAACAGGCGCATTGAAAATATTGCTGCATCAGTCGTAAGCGTTTGCCCGCCGTATGGTTATCATTCGGATACAGCACTTTGGTCAGGCTGGCGGCCATAATACCGGCCTGCGCCGCTTTGAGGTAACGCCCTTCGTTGAACAACGTCAGGTCAAACGGGTGAGGATGGGTCGCCCGCCACAGGCGCAACGGCTGGATGACGCTATTGCGATAGCCAATCACCGGTAAATCGCAAGCCTCGCCGCGAAAGACGACCTCAGGCAGCCATGATTTGCCGCCGTCGTCATGCTCTTGCAGTTTGCCGCCAAAGCCGACATCCACAGCCAGTTCGGGCCGCTGGAAGAACCACGGATAATTATCACGCTGCCAGTCATCCGGGGTTTCCTGCTGCTGCCCTTGCGAGAAATGCTGACGGAACAGCCCGTACTGATAATTCAGGCCATAGCCCGTGACCGCCTGCCCGACTGTCGCCATAGAATCCAGAAAACAGGCGGCCAGCCGTCCCAGACCGCCGTTGCCCAGACCGGGATCGCTCTCCTGCTCCAATACGTCGCTCAGGCTAATCCCCTGCTCGGCCAGCACCGCGGCGGCATCATCGTACCAGCCCAGATTCAGCAGGTTATTGCCCGTCAGACGACCGGGAAGAAACTCCATCGACAGGTAATTGACGTGGCGCGAAGCGGTGTGACTCGCCGGGGCTACGGGCTGCGCGGCCAGTTGTTCAGCCAGCGCCACGCTGACGGCGCGCCAGCGCTGTTCCGGGGTCAGCAAAGTGAGGGAGGCAACCCCGAAATATTGCCGCTGGCGCAGTAAAGCGGCGGCAAATTGGGATGCGTTGAATGAAAAAGCGTGCGTGGATGAATATGATGACATGATGCCTCCCCCCTGTCGTCCGTCACGGAAAAAGGCACGTCTGGCTCAACACAACTCCAACTGCACCTTATGTTGTTCGATAATTTTTTGCACACTCGGCGGTGGTAGTTGATCGGTAAAAAGATAATCGATCAAATCCATGTTGCCCAGATTTACCATCGCATTGCGGCCAAACTTAGAATGGTCCGTCACCAACATGACACAGCGCGAGTTCTCAATAATCGCCCGCTTGGTTCGCACTTCATGGTAGTCAAATTCCAGCAACGAACCATCCATGTCAATGCCGCTGATGCCCAAGATACCGAAATCCAGTCGAAACTGAGAGATAAAATCCAATGTCGCTTCGCCCATGATGCCGCCATCACGCGTGCGCACTTCACCGCCCGCCAGGATCAGACGGAAATCCTCTTTTGACGTCAGCAACGTCGCCACATTCAGATTATTGGTGACCACTCGCAGCCCCTTATGCTGCATCAACGCATAGGCCACCGCTTCCGGCGTGGTGCCGATATCAATGAACAATGTGGCGCCATCCGGGATCTGGCTCGCCACCCGGTGGGCGATGCGGGCCTTTTCATCGGACCACATCATTTTACGGTCATGATAGGCGGTATTCACCGAACTTGATGGCAACGCCGCCCCGCCGTGGTGACGGTGGATTTTATTCTGCTCCGCCAGATCGTTGAGATCGCGACGAATCGTTTGTGGACTGACCGCAAAATGTTCAACCAGTTCTTCGGTGCTGACATAGCCTTGACGACGCACCAATTCGATAATGGCGTCATGCCGTTGTGTTTGCTTCACGTTCATCCCCTAACATGTCCCGATTTACCGGGAGTTGGTTTTATTAGACGTATCCCAGAAGGCCATCAATAACCCGATCACCAACCCCGTCACGTGGGCCGCGTTAGCTATCGACATGCCTAAAATATCGAAATATCCGGCGATCAGCCATAGCAATGCAAACGCCATCAGGCTACGCGGCATGGATAAATAACCGTCAGGTTCTCTCTCTCCCCGCAGCCAGACATATCCCATCATCGCATACACCACGCCGGACAATCCGCCAAAGTAGATGCCGCTGAACCGTGACTGCACCCAACCGCTGATCAGCGCGGCAATCAAGGTAATCATCAGTAACTTGCTGGCGCCTAACACTTTTTCCACCGGCCCGCCCAGATACCACCACCACATCAGATTGAATAAAATATGCAAAACGGAAAAATGCAACAAGGCATGACTGAACCAACGCCAGAGTTGCCATTGCTGCCCGGCGTCCGGGTAAGCGAGCAGCGTAATCACGCGCTCATAGCCCGCTAGCTTCATCAGTACGAAAACCGCAATCGACGCGACCATGATCAACATCGTCAGCGGACCCGCCTGCTGTTTAAGGGTTTGCAGATAAGAAAACGACCGGTACTGAATACCGGCATCGGTCGAGCCGGTCTGCCAGCTTGCCGCCTGATAGCGGGGATTGGAGGGATCACGCAGAAAAATTTCCAGCGCCGCCTGTACTTGCGTCAGTTGCGCGTCGTCTGCCAGCCACAGTTCGGCTTCCTGTCCCGTGGTACGCATTTCCAGGCTGACGCGCTGCGTATGCATGTAATCCACGAAAGCCTGAGCCAGACGTGGGTTGGATAGCGCGATAACTCGAATTGCCATAGTTGATTTATCACAATAGTCGTGGACGGATTGCGCGTAAAAATATCACATATCCGGGAGATGAGTGCGCGAGAATATCATTTCAGCACCGTGAATGTTTCCTGGCATTCGTCCAAAACTCCGCTCGGTATAACAACTCAAAATCATTTCACTCTCTTTTTGGTAACTAAATCACTTATTTTTTACTTCCGTCTCAGCTTGTTTCCTCTGACAGAAGTCACTGTTTAACTAATGCGACTATTTTATTCTCTCATCATAGAGTCGGATAAGCGCAGGCTATTGCCAGACTGCGCGTTCCTAAGAACAGTGCGTGCGTCTTTCACCGCATTCCGCTCAAGCCTCTCAAAGGCATTTTACTTTTGGCATAACTCAGTCCGGTTGATGATTTGTTATTTTTGGCGCTTAATCCGATCGCATAATTTGGACTGAGCTCTCCCTTCAAGTACTCTACTACCCGGCGAAGGTATTTAGTTTAAGAACGACAATCAGTACTGCCATTAAAAGCAACACAATAACAGAATAAATTAGCGTCCTTATTAATCGTTATTATTGATTATTGCTCATGGAGCATCGATATATTCCTCGCCATAACCATATTGATATCCTTCTGTAAATTATCGTTATTAACAGATTTTGTGGTCAAAACATCATTAATAGAACAACTAAAGCGATCGTTTTATGTTGGTATCATCAGGCCAATACAGGGAAATAATATATTGGCAACATGCTAATTATTATAATAAAAATTATGGTTGAGCACTTATAATGGTTGTATTGTCTGTTTTTATGCCCAATTAAAAGGAGTTTTACCATGGCTAATTACACATATATGACAATTGAGAGCAAATCACAGGAACTGATTTCTGAAAGCGGTTCAACGACAGAGTCCATTGGAAACAGAGATCATGCAAACCATACAGTCCAGATTACGATCCTGGCATTCAACCATATGATGAATAATGATGGTCACACACATGCGTGAAATTAATTAAATATTGAACGGTGAAATATATGTATGAAATAAAGGTCGATGTTTTCGATAAATTGCGTTCCTGGATAATAGAAGGGCGCTTCCACGAAGGTCAGTATATAAATCTGGGCGAGTTGTGCTGCTCGTTAAAAGTAAGCCAAGTACCCGTGCGTGAGGTATTGATACGCCTCTCCGAAAGAGGCTTACTCACTTGGGAGAGAAAACGTGGCTTCAAAATAGCATCGTGTGACCCGCACGAGTGCGCATCTATATTGCAAATGAAACGTACGATTTTTACAAACGCGATGAATCGTTTGTGCCCGCAACATCTTTCACCAGACAACCTAAGGAACGTTCGCGACCGTATTAACTCCGCTTCATCCGAAGATCTAAGTTGGGCCGAATTATCGACCCTGTAAATAATTCTGTGTAATTGCCACCCTATTAAATGTGACCGTTCAACCGGTCACCGAACTCAATAATAAAACGACTCATCGCCAGCCG
>NZ_QNRY01000047.1 GCF_003315515.1 Brenneria salicis ATCC 15712 = DSM 30166
TTTTATGGATGGTTTTCTGCATCCGACGTCGTTCGGTACGGGGTATTGGTGCTATGATCGGCATCGCTCAGTCCGGTTGGTGATTTGTGATTTTTAGCGATTGATCAGATCGCTCAACTCGGACTGAGTTCCCTCAAAGTGATCTACTATTTGGAACAGCTATTTAGCGTTAAAACACTGACATATGTTTCATAATCCATTACAGACCCAATCTCTCAACATCAATCCGCTCTGTTTTTATCCCCTCATGACGCAACCGTGCAATAAGCTCAACAATTATCGGATGTCGCAAAAAAGCCATGATCTCTTCAGCACGCTTGGCGCCGATACCTGAAAACTGCTGCCACTGCGATGCAGTACGCTGTTGCAACTGCAACCAACTGGCATTTTCCAGCGCTTTTCCGGCGGACTTCGGTACAGGTATTCCCAGCGCCAATAGCCAGCGTGACAGCGGTTGGCGACGAGCCATTTGCAGACGCCCATAAATGTCATCAGCCCGCCTGTTCCCCATTCCCGCCACTGACTGGAGTTGTTCTGACGTCAGCTTAAGCCAGGATAAAACATCGCTCAGCATGCCTTGTTGTACCAGATGCTGCCATATACCCGCGCTGATACCACCAAGATTAAGCCCATGATCGCCACTCAGCCAGGATAACCGGGCAATCATCTGCGCCTGGCACGCCCTGCTGTATTGAAAGCAACTGAAGGGGTGAAAATCACTTTCTGTCGGCGGGATAATGGTCTGGCGCTCCACGACCCGCCAGACCACACCATCCAAACGGGGGATCCCGTGTCCAGCCAAACTAATCGTGACCTGATCGCCCGGCAACACATCCCATTGCTTCCAGCGCGATAGCGAACCCACATTGACCCGGCGCACAGACTTGTCATCCAATTGCAAAGGATTAAGTTTCAGCACTACCGTAATTTTCCCTGTCCGGCCAACCGAGAATGTCACACCATTCACCTCTGCCACCCGCTGCACCAGCGGATATTTCCAGGCTACGGCCCAATCGCCTGGCGTATCGCGCCAGGCGCGTCCCTGCGGCGTCTTACCCTGCCGTATCACCACGCCGTCGGTCACAAATGGTAAGGGGCTGCGATACCAGATATCCCGCCATTTCTCAGCCTCTCTGAATGACGAAATGCGATGGGTATAGCTGGCAGCCATACCAAATCCCATGACCTGTAACGCCGCTAAACGTTCAGGTAACGTCGGCGGGCCATCCGGCCATTCCCAGATAAAAACGCCAATGCGCGATCGTATCGGCGAGGGTTGACGTCGCCGCATTTCTCCGGCGACCAGCGAGCGGGCATTAATTCCGCCTTGTATTTGTTGTCTATGATCGGTCGCCTCAAAAAAAAGCTCACCTTGCAACACCATTGACTCAGGCGAGTTTTCCAACTTCTGCGGAATATCTGGAATATCCCGCACTTTGGCTGTCCAGTCCTCACCTTGCAGGCCATTTCCCCGGCTGATGGCTGATAGCAGCTTTCCCTGCCGATAAACCAGCGTTACCGCCACACCGTCTATTTTCGGCTGGATCCAGACATCCTCATTACGCTGTTGTATCCATTGCGCCAGTTGTCCGCGTTCGGACAGCTTTTTCAAACCGGTATGCGCCACCGGATGAACTTGTTTACCGTTATCGGGCAGTTTGATACGAGCGGCCCCGGCATCAGGTTGAAAACAGATTCTCCAATGGTTCAACCGCTTTCTGAGTTGGTCATAGATCTCATCCTCAACCGGGCTTTGGCCTAACCGGTAGTAAGCGTCATCCCAGCGTTCCAACTGCTTGCGCAACGTATCGATTTCGTTATCCAAGCGCGCCGCCGGCCAATCCGGGCAAACCGGTGCGGCGACCAGGGCGCAACTGGTACAACCGGACAACACGAAAATGAATAACCGCCTGAGCCAGCAACGCATCACGTACACCTCCGTCAGAAAGAGCCGTAGTAAAACGCAGTGATAAAGGTAAAACGAGCGCGAAAAAGGAAAAATGCAAAGCGCCTCGCAAGATGATTTATGGCTTGCAAACAAAGGGAAAATCACCGGAATCCGCCACGCAAATCGAATTAAACCTGTTGGCAGACAAGAAATCAGGTGGCATAAAAGAAAAACATTGGGCGATGATATTTATCGCACCGCGACTGATGGCGTCCCGGTGTGTATAATATGAAAAATGCGCGTCCTGTCGCATCTGTATCCAATATATTTCAACGTGCTGGTCATGGTCAGCCTGAAGATTGAAAGTTGATGGGTATATTCCACTAATCGCAATTAACAAAACTTCACTATGGCTCAAGGCACGTTATATATCGTTTCCGCTCCCAGTGGGGCCGGAAAATCAAGTTTGATTCAGGCGCTACTAAAAACGCAGCCGCTTTATGACACGCAGGTATCGATTTCTCATACCACTCGCGCCCAAAGGCCGGGAGAGAATCACGGCGAGCACTATTTCTTTGTCTCGGCCGATGAATTCAAGCGTATGATTCAGGCGAACGAATTCCTGGAATATGCTGAAGTTTTCGGCAATTACTACGGAACATCACGGCTTGCCATCGAACAGATACTCGCGACAGGCGTAGACGTTTTCCTGGATATTGACTGGCAGGGCGCTAAGCAAATTCGCGCCCAAATGCCGCAGGCGCGCAGCGTTTTCATTCTGCCGCCGTCAAAAGAGGAACTGGCGCGCCGTCTGCGCGGCCGTGGTCAGGATAGCGAAGAGGTTATCGCACGCCGCATGGCGCAGGCGGTGGCTGAAATGACGCATTACGGCGAGTATGATTATTTAATTGTGAATGACGATTTCGATCTGGCTTTGCTGGATCTGAAAACCATTATTCGCGCTGAACGTCTGCGTTTAGGCAGACAAAAAATACGGCATGATGCATTAATCACCAAACTATTGGCAGACTGACGCCTCTTTCAGTATGATGCGCAGTCATTTTATTTCCTGTGGAGTAGCACATTTATGGCACGCGTAACTGTTCAAGACGCTGTAGAGAAAATTGGTAACCGTTTTGACCTGGTGTTGGTCGCTGCTCGTCGCGCCCGTCAGATCCAAACTGGCGGTAAAGAACCGCTGGTCCCGGAAGAAAACGATAAGTACACCGTGATCGCGCTGCGCGAGATCGAAGAAGGTCTGATCAACGCCCAGATTCTGGACGTTCGTGACCGTCAGGAACAGCAAGAGCAGGAAGCCGCAGAAATTCAGGCGGTTACAGCGATTGCTGAAGGCCGTCGTTAATTAGACCACGAGTCGCCTTTGTACATTTTTGAAAGCCTTAATCTGCTGATTCAACGTTATCTGCCGGAAGACCAGATAAAACGTTTACAGCAGGCTTATCTCGTCGCACGTGATGCTCACGAGGGGCAGACTCGCTCCAGCGGTGAACCCTACATCACTCATCCGGTCGCGGTGGCCTGTATCCTGGCCGAGATGCGTCTTGACTATGAAACGCTGATGGCCGCGTTATTGCATGATGTGATAGAGGATACACCCGCCACCTACCAGGATATGGAACAGCTTTTTGGTAAAAGCGTTGCTGAACTGGTGGAGGGCGTTTCCAAGCTGGATAAGCTAAAGTTCCGCGATAAGAAAGAAGCGCAGGCTGAAAACTTTCGCAAAATGATCATGGCGATGGTGCAGGATATCCGCGTCATTCTGATCAAACTGGCTGACCGTACTCACAACATGCGCACGCTGGGTTCACTGCACCCGGACAAACGGCGCCGTATTGCCCGCGAAACGCTGGAAATATACAGCCCGCTGGCGCACCGCCTGGGCATTCATCATCTAAAAACCGAGTTGGAAGAACTGGGTTTTGAAGCGCTCTATCCCAACCGTTACCGCGTGATTAAAGAAGTCGTCAAAGCGGCCCGTGGTAACCGTAAAGAGATGATCCAGAAAATCCTCGCCGAGATCGAGGGGCGTTTGACCGAAGCCGGGATTACCTGCCGCGTCAGCGGTCGCGAAAAGCACCTATACTCTATCTACTGCAAAATGCACCTGAAAGAACAGCGTTTCCATTCGATTATGGATATTTACGCCTTTCGGGTGATCGTTAAAGAAGTGGATACCTGTTATCGCGTGTTAGGCCAGGTACACAGTCTGTACAAACCACGTCCCGGACGAGTAAAAGACTATATCGCCATCCCCAAGGCCAATGGTTACCAATCGCTGCACACCTCACTAATTGGTCCGCATGGCGTGCCGGTGGAAGTACAAATCCGTACCGATGATATGGATCAGATGGCGGAAATGGGCGTGGCGGCGCATTGGGCTTATAAGGAAGGCGAAAGCAGCACCACCGCACAGGTTCGTGCGCAACGCTGGATGCAAAGCCTGCTGGAATTACAGCAGAGCGCGGGTAGCTCTTTTGAGTTTATCGAAAGCGTTAAGTCTGATCTGTTTCCCGACGAAATGTATGTGTTCACGCCGGAAGGCCGGATTGTGGAATTGCCGGCGGGCGCGACGCCGGTGGATTTCGCTTATGCCGTACACACGGATATTGGTCATGCCTGCGTCGGGGCCAGAGTAGATCGACAACCCTATCCATTATCCCAATCGCTAACCAGCGGACAAACCGTTGAAATTATTACCGCGCCGGGCGCAAGACCGAATGCCGCCTGGCTGAATTTCGTCGTCAGTTCCCGTGCGCGCGCCAAAATCAGGCAAATGCTGAAAAACCTCAAACGCGATGATTCCGTCAGTCTGGGGCGACGTTTATTGAGTCACGCACTGGGCAGCGGACATAAACTGTCGGATATTCCACAAAAGAGCATTCAGCTTGAATTGGACAGAATGAAACTCGCGACGATGGATGATCTGATGGCGGAAATCGGCATGGGTAATGCCATGAGTGTGGTGGTGGCGAAAAACCTGCTCAATGAACAATCGCCGTCAGGGAATACCGGGCTGCGCAAATTACCAATTAAAGGCGCGGATGGCGTAATGCTTTCCTTCGCGAAATGCTGCCGCCCCATCCCCGGCGATCCGATTATCGCCCACGTCAGCCCCGGCAAGGGGCTGGTGATCCACCACGAATCCTGTCGTAACATCCGCGGTTACCAGAAAGAACCTGAGAAGTTCATGGCGGTTGAATGGGATAAAGCGACCGAGCAAGAGTTTATTGCCGAAATCAAAGTGGATATGTTTAACCATCAGGGCGCATTGGCTAACCTGACTGCGGCGATCAACGCCGCGAATTCCAATATTCAAAGCATCAATACAGAAGAAAGAGACGGGCGCGTATATAGCGCGTTTATCCGCCTCACTACGCTCGATCGCGTTCATCTGGCGAATATTATGCGTAAGATCCGCGTGATGCCGGATGTAATAAAAGTTAACCGTAACCGAAATTAACTGTTATGACCCCTCAACGTTATGCACGCATAAGAGAGATGCTGACCTGCCGTCAGCCCGATCTGACGCTTTGCATGGAGCAGGTGCATAAGCCCCATAACATTTCCGCCGTTATCCGCGCCGCTGATGCGGTTGGCGTTCATCAGGTTCACGCCGTGTGGCCCACCAATCGCATGAAAACGCTGGTTTCTTCCGCGGCGGGCAGCAACAGTTGGGTCGAAGTCAAAACCCATCGCACCATCCATGATGCCGTCAGCCATCTCAAATCAGCGGGCATGCAAGTGCTGGCAACCCACCTGTCCGAACAGGCGGTTGATTTTCGTGACATTGATTACACGCGTCCAATCTGCATTCTGCTGGGACAGGAAAAAACCGGTATTACCGCGGAAGCGCTAAAACTGGCTGACCGGGATATCATCATTCCTATGACGGGCATGGTGCAATCGCTGAATGTCTCGGTCGCATCCGCCCTGATTTTGTATGAAGCTCAGCGGCAACGTCAGATGGCAGGCATGTACCAGCGCGAAAATAGTCCGCTGGAAGAGGGAGAACAACAGCGCCTGTTGTTTGAAGGCGGTTATCCGGTGCTGGCGCGCGTGGCTAAACGTAAAGGGTTGCCCCGCCCTTATATCGATAATAACGGCCAGATTGTGGCCGATGCCCCCTGGTGGGCCGCGATGCAAGCGTCGGAGTCCTGATGCAAGGCCGCCTGCTGCATACCCAACCGCTGAGTACGCTCACTGGCGTGGGCGCCAGTCAGGTCGCGAAACTGGCTCGACTTGGGCTGGAAACCGTTCAGGATTTATTGCTTCACTTGCCGCTGCGCTACGAAGATCGAACCCGCCTTTATGCTATCGGCGATCTGCTGCCGGGGATGTACGCCACCGTGGAAGGCGAAGTCTTGCGTAATGACATCACCTCTGGCCGTCGCCGTATGCTCACCTGCCAAATCACTGATGGCAGCGGCATGCTGACCATGCGCTTTTTCAATTTCAACGCCGCAATGAAGAACAGTCTGGCGCCGGGCCAGCGCGTCACCGCCTATGGTGAGATCAAGCGCGGCAAAATTGGCGCTGAAATTATCCACCCAGAATACCGGCTGCAAGGGGATAACACGCAGGTTGAATTGCAGGAATCGCTGACGCCGGTTTATCCCACCACGGAAGGCGTTCGTCAGGCCACGTTACGCAAATTAACCGATCAGGCGCTGGCTTTGCTGGATGCCAATCCCATTGATGAACTGTTGCCGGAAGAACTGAGTCGAACGCTTATCAGTTTGCCGGAAGCCTTGCATATGCTGCATCGTCCGCCGTCCGATATGCAGCTCAGCGAACTTGAACAGGGTAAACACCCGGCGCAGCAGCGGCTGATTATGGAAGAGTTACTGGCGCATAATCTGAGTATGCTGGCGGTCCGTGCCGGTGCGCAGCGTTATCAGGCACTATCTCTGCCAGCCAACGACCATCTTAAACAGCGTCTGCTTGCCAGCTTGCCCTTCTCCCCAACCGCGGCGCAAGCGCGGGTCGTCAGCGAAATTGAAGCCGACATGACCAAAGACTTTCCCATGATGCGGCTGGTGCAAGGCGATGTTGGCTCAGGCAAAACACTGGTTGCCGCGCTCGCGGCGCTACGCGCCATCGCGAACGGCAAGCAAGTGGCGCTCATGGCGCCTACCGAACTCCTGGCGGAGCAGCATGCGCATAACTTTCGCCAATGGTTTAAACCATTGGAAATAGAGGTAGGCTGGCTGGCCGGAAAACAAAAGGGAAAAGCCCGTCAGACACAGCAAGACGCCATTGCAGGCGGTCAGGTATCCATGGTGGTGGGAACCCATGCCATTTTCCAACAACAGGTAAAATTCATTGGGCTGGCGCTGGTGATTATTGATGAACAACACCGTTTCGGCGTACACCAACGCCTGGCGCTGTGGGAAAAAGGCGAAGAGCAGGGATTTCACCCTCATCAGTTAATCATGACCGCCACACCGATCCCCAGAACGCTGGCTATGACTGCCTATGCCGATCTGGACACCTCGGTTATTGACGAACTGCCGCCGGGGAGAACGCCCGTAACCACCGTGGCTATCCCCGATTCACGCCGTCATGACGTTATTCAGCGCGTCAACAACGCCTGTCAGCAGGAAGGGCGGCAAGCTTATTGGGTTTGTACGCTGATAGAAGAATCCGAGCTTCTGGAAGCTCAGGCCGCTGAAGCCACCTGGACGGAGTTAAAAGCGGCGCTGCCCGATCTTGCTGTCGGCCTGGTGCATGGCCGTATGAAAGCACAGGAAAAACAGTCTGTTATGCTGGCTTTCAAGCAGGGTGAATTACAACTGTTAGTCGCCACGACCGTTATTGAGGTTGGCGTTGACGTCCCGAATGCCAGCCTGATGATTATTGAAAATCCAGAGCGACTAGGTCTGGCGCAGCTTCATCAGCTACGAGGCCGGGTTGGTCGTGGCGCGGTTGCCTCACACTGCGTGCTGCTTTATAAAACCCCGCTCAGCAAAACGGCGCAGAAACGGCTTCAGGTATTACGTGACAGCAACGATGGATTCGTTATTGCGCAACGTGATTTGGAAATTCGCGGTCCCGGCGAGTTGCTGGGCACCCGTCAGACAGGCAACGCTGAATTCAAAGTTGCGGATCTGCTACGTGATCAAGCGTCAATTCCGCAGATACAACGCGTTGCCCGCCACCTTCATCAATACTACCCGGAACGCGCTAAGGCATTGATTGAGCGTTGGTTACCAGAGCGAACCCGTTATACCAATGCTTAATTTCTCGTCGTGATAGCACCTCGCGTCAAATAACCATATTTTAAATAATGTTTTTATGGCAACAAATGAAACTGCGTTCCGCAAACGTTTGCTTTTGTCAGGCAGATCATTAAAATGCCCTCTTTGTCATTTCAGATACGCCAATTATTATGACCACCACCACGGATATTCCTCAACCAGATCTGACATCGACGCCTAAGCGCAGCGAATTAATCTACCGTCTGGAGGACCGGCCTCCTCTGCCACAAACCCTGTTTGCAGCCTGTCAGCATCTGCTGGCGATGTTTGTCGCGGTAATCACGCCCGCCATGCTGATCTGTCAGGCATTGGGGCTACCGGCGCAAGACACGCAGCACATCATCAGCATGTCGCTTTTTGCCTCTGGCCTTGCTTCCATTCTACAGATTAAAACCTGGGGCCCCGTCGGGTCAGGCCTGCTGTCTATTCAGGGCACCAGCTTTAATTTCGTTACGCCATTGATCATGGGCGGGTTGGCGCTGAAAAACGGGGGCGCGGATGTTCCCACCATGATGGCGGCCCTGTTTGGTACGTTGATGGTCGCCTCCTGCACAGAAATCATTCTCTCGCGCTTTTTGCACCTTGCGCGCCGGATTATCACGCCGCTGGTGTCGGGCATTGTGGTGATGATTATCGGTCTGTCGCTGATCCAGGTTGGCTTGACATCGATCGGCGGCGGCTATGCCGCCATGAACGACAACACGTTCGGCGCGCCGAAAAACCTGCTGCTGGCGGGTATTGTTCTGGCGGTGATTATCATTCTGAACCGCCAGCGTAACCCTTATCTGCGCGTGGCGTCGCTGGTGATCGCCATGGCGGTGGGTTATTTGGTCGCGTGGGCGATGGAGATGTTGCCGGATAGCTCGCCAACGGCAGAAAGCGCGCTCATCATGGTGCCGACGCCGTTGTACTATGGCCTGGGATTTGACTGGAACCTGCTTATCCCGCTGATGCTGGTCTTTATGGTGACCTCACTGGAAACCATTGGGGATATTACCGCCACTTCCGACGTATCAGAACAACCGGTCAGCGGGCCGCTGTACATGAAACGCTTAAAAGGCGGCGTATTGGCAAACGGCCTGAACTCCTGCCTGTCCGCAATCTTCAATACCTTTCCGAATTCCTGCTTTGGGCAGAACAATGGCGTTATTCAACTTACCGGCGTCGCCAGCCGCTATGTCGGATTCGTGGTTGCATTGATGTTGATTGTTCTGGGCCTGTTCCCGGCGGTCAGTGGCTTTGTGCAACATATTCCAGAGCCGGTACTGGGCGGCGCAACCATCGTCATGTTCGGTACGATCGCCGCATCCGGCGTTCGGATCGTATCTTGCGAGCCGTTGAATCGCCGCGCGATCATGATTATCGCGCTTTCACTGGCCATCGGACTGGGCGTATCGCAACAGCCATTAATCCTGCAATTCGCGCCAGAATGGATGAAAACCCTGCTTTCTTCCGGTATTGCGGCAGGCGGTATCACCGCCATCGTACTGAACCTGGTTTTCCCCCAGGAAGAAAAGTAATACCGATACGTCTGACCTGCGCCAACAAAAGCGACGCATGATGCAACACGCGTCGCTTTTTACTGTCTGTAACGACATTATCTATTGAGCCTTATAGGTAATTGCGGCATAAACTCAGTATCCCTGACGATAGGCATGGACAGACACGATGAAATTTCTCGGGAAATTATTGCTGACGGTATTCCTGCTGGCGTTACTGGCGCTGGTTATTCTGTACGTATTGCTGCAAACAGCATGGGCGGCAGGCTGGGTCAGCAATTGGGTGAACCAAAACACCAATTACCAGCTTTCATTAGGTAAAATCAGCCATGACTGGTCTTCTCCCAGTCGTATTCAGCTTAACGATGTCATCTTCGGCCACAAGGATCAGCCCCCGACACTCTCCGCACCCACCGTCTCGGCGGGACTCAGCATGCGCCAGATCACCGCGCCGCGCCACTTTTCCAGCCTGGAACTGGCGGGCGGCACGCTGAATCTGTCGTCTGCGGCCGTTACGCTACCCATCGAGGCGGACGTTTTACAATTACGCTCGATGGCGCTACAGGCGCAAGACGGCGACTGGCGTTTGAATGGTCAGGTCATCAACGGCGGGATTATGCCCTGGCGACCAGAAGCGGGATATTTGCTGGGTAAGCAGAGTCGCTTCCAGCTTAGCGCCCGCTCGATGCGAATTAATGATATTCCCGCCAGTCAGGTGCTGATGCAGGGTGAAATCAACCAGAACCAGCTTATTCTCAGTAATTTCGGCGCCAATGTAGCACAAGGTCAACTCACCGGTAACGCCAGCCGTGGGGAAGATGGCAGTTGGCAAATTGATAACCTGCGACTCAGCAATGTTCGCCTTCAAACCCCACGAACCATAAAGGATTTCTGGGGGCCGATAACCGCTATTCCGTCCGTGGTGGTCAATCGCTTCGATTTGATTAATGCCCGCATTGAAGGGCCGGGCTGGGCGTTTATCGATCTTGATGTCACGCTACAGGGCGTCACCTTTACCAAAGGCGACTGGGAAAGCGAGGACGGCGAGTTATCCTTTAACGCCACCGATATTGTCAACGGCGGCATGCACTTCATCGATCCTATCGTGGATCTGGCGCTCTCGCCGAACGGCGTGGGGATCAAACAGTTCACCACCCGCTGGGAAGGCGGGTTGCTGCGTACCAACGGTAGCTGGCAGCGTAATAACCATCGCTTAGAATTGAATGAGTTTGTGGTGGCCGGCATGGAATACACGCTGCCGGGCAACTGGCGTCAACGCTGGCAAACATCGCTGCCTGACTGGTTGGCGGAAGTAAATGTGCGAAAATTCACCGCGAATCGCAATCTGCTGATTGATATCAACCCGGATTTTCCATTCCAGCTTACCGCACTGGATGGATACGGCAGCGATTTGCTGCTGGCGCGCAACCATGAATGGGGAGTTTGGGCCGGTAGCCTGAATCTGAACGCCAGCGATGCCACCTTCAATAAGGTGGATATCCGGCGTCCCTCGTTGGCGTTGACGGCCAATGACCACCAGATTTCCATCACCGATCTCAGTACGTTTACCCAAACCGGTCTGCTGGAAGCCAAGGCCACTATCAGCCAACAACCGGATCGCGCGTTTTCATTTACGATGAGCGGACGTTCCGTCCCGATGGATATCCTGACGCGCTGGGGATGGCCGACGCCGTCCTCAACCCCGTCAGGCAATGCGAACCTGCAATTGCAGCTTATCGGGCGACTCGCTGCCGATACGCCGTTAAAACCGAGCTTAAATGGTGCGCTGCAAGGCACAGACAGCAACGAACAGCCCATCAATCAGCAAATGCGACAAGGCGCATTAACGACGCAGAGCGCGCAGTAAGACTTATCATGAGTGATGGCTAACGCCATCACTCACTGCAACGTCGATCCACTCTGCTCCAGCGGTTCTTCGGGATGCGCCGGTAAAACGATATAAATACCTTCAAAAAACGCACCTTTCTTGTCGTCACCAAACAGATCTACATTCAACTGCACTCTGGCTTTGCGCCCACGGGCGAGGCGATCCAAATCCCCGCTCAGTGAACCAAGATCGGCAATCGCGGTTGGTCTGCCCGCCACCGGCGTGCTGTAACGAATATGCGCATCAGCCAGAATAATCGTTCCCCCCAGGCGCCTCTCCCGCAATAACAGCCAGATCAATCCCCAACCGGTCAGCGTGGCAAGCGAGAACATACTTCCGGCAAACAGGGTGTGATGAGGATTCTGATTACCCGTTTCCGGCATGGTGGTGATAAACTTCTGCCCGGTATACTGGCTGATACGCACGCCCATTTTTTCACTCAGCGGAATATGCTCGTACCAGGCCTGCTGCAACTGTCCACACCAATCCGGGCGATGCAAAATGTCATCCAGGGTCGCTATCGGCTTAATCATCAGAAAATGGCGTATCGGCGTAGTCTGGGGCGCGGTGATTTCCCCTTCATTGACAAAACCCAGCTTGGCGAAGAAATCCATGGCATCCTCGCGCGCGCTACATACCACCCGTTTCACGCCTTCCTGACGCGCCACCGATTCCAGGGTCATCGCCAGCAGTGTCCCCAATCCTTTCCCCCTGACCTGAGGATGCACCGCTAAAAACCGGATTGCCGCTTCATTATCGGCATTGATGGAGAGGCGGCCAATCGCCACCAGCCGCCCTTGCTCATCAACCACGGTCTGATGATGCGCCAGCGCATCATAAGCGTCTCGTTCAGAGCCAAGCGGCTGATGCAGCGGTTTGCGCAGCATCTCCCAGCGGAATTGATAGTACGCATCAAGTTCTTCTGCGCTTTCAGGCACTCTCAGGTGATACATGACAATTCCTCTTTAAACCATTCATCTTTACTACTATTTTTCTTTAACTATTTATCTTTAAAGCCAGTTCTCTTTAAACTCAAGCCTCACTGAACAATACGCTATACCTGTAACCAGAATGTCACCGGCCCGTCGTTAATCAATGCGACTTTCATGTCCGCGGCAAAACGCCCAGTTTCCGTATGAATGGCCCGTTCACGGCACTGTCCGACAAAATATTGATAGAGGCGATCAGTTTCCGCAGGCATCACGCCACGGGAAAAGCCGGGGCGCATTCCTCTCTGGGTATCGGCCACCAGCGTAAATTGCGACACGACGAGTACGCTGCCGCCAGCCTGACTGACATTCAAGTTCATTTTGCCATTTTCATCACCGAATATTCGGTAACCTAAAACACGTTCGCAAAGCCGTTCGGCCTGTTGTTCATCATCGCCTTGCTCAACACCCAGCAAAACCAGCAACCCTTGCCCTATTTCACCAACAGTCTCATTGTCAACGGTGACGCTGGCGCTGGAAACCCGCTGAATTAACGCGATCATAGAAGATTTTTACTCCTGTTTTCATTATGTTGGCCGGATTCATCGCGAAAATGTGCGATGCCTCCGCTAAACAATGGTTCACATACTGGCGGAGACTGACTGAGTGGCGAAAAAATCCGGGATTACCTGACGGTCCGCCACCAGAATACTGCGGATCCCCAGCGTTTGGGCCGCCGTCACATTGGCAGGATTATCATCAAAGAAGACCGCTTGTTCCGGCGTGACGCCTTCCTGAGTCAGCACATGCTGGTAGATAGCCAGCTCAGGCTTGCGCAAACCGATGTCCTGTGACAGATAAAGACGATCGGCGGCGTCCTCTACCTCAGGATATAGCGCCGGCCAATGACCGCAGTGCAAGCGGTTGGTATTGGAAAGGATCACGACGCGGTGCCCGTTATTGCGCAGTTGCCGCATGATCGCGATCACTTCAGGCCGCAGCGCCACAAATACAGCTTGCCATCCGGCGGAAAACTGCTCGAAGCTCAACGAAATCCCCATATCAAGGCACAACTGCTCAGCAAACGCTTCATCACTGATTTCGCCGCGTTCATGCTGTTCAAATACCTCGCCCATGACAAAACGCGCTTTCAGCGTCGCCAGAGGCGTACTGCTAAGATTGCTCCAGACGCCTAACACCCGGTTGAAATCAATATCGATGACGACGTTGCCCAAATCAAAGATATAAAGCATGGCCTCTCCTCCTGATGTAACCGTTGGTTTTTCACTGTAGCGGGAAATCGCAAACCTGAACAGGGAAGATGAGCAGGAAAAAATGCAAGCAGAGGTGTAGATAAGGACGATGGCGAGAGAACGATGCACGTAAAAAAGGCATCCGAAGATGCCCTTTCGCACAAAAGAAATAGCAGATGAAAATCAGCTTTCTTTCGGACCACGGTTAGCGCGTTTACGATCGTTTTCCGTCAGATGACGCTTACGAATACGCACAGACAGAGGCGTAACTTCAACCAGTTCATCATCATCAATGAACTCCAGCGCTTGTTCCAGCGACATCTTGATCGGCGGAACCAGTGTGGTGGCCTCATCCGTACCGGAAGCACGCATGTTGGTCAGTTTCTTACCGGTCAGACAGTTTACCGTCAGATCGTTGGAGCGTGAGTGAATACCGATAATCTGGCCTTCATACACTTCAGCGCCGTGACCCAGGAACAGCTTGCCGCGATCTTGTAAGCTGAACAAGGCAAATGCCACCGCTTTACCCTGACCGTTGGAGATCAGAACCCCGTTCTGGCGTTGACCGATTTCGCCCGCGCGCACGTCATCATAATGGCTGAAAGTAGAGTAGAGCAGACCTGTACCCGACGTCATGGTCATAAACTCGGTACGGAAACCGATCAGACCGCGAGCCGGGATCAGGTAATCCAGACGGATACGGCCTTTGCCATCCGGGATCATGTCCTTGACATCACCCTTACGCTCGCCCATAGCTTGCATAACGGCGCCCTGATGCTGTTCTTCAATATCCAGCGTCACGTTTTCGAACGGCTCTTGCATACGGCCATCGATTTTGCGATTGATAACCTTCGGACGGGAAACCGCCAACTCGAAGCCTTCACGACGCATGTTTTCGATCAGAACCGACAAGTGAAGCTCACCACGGCCTGAAACGCGGAACGCATCGGCATCTTCGGTTTCTTCAACCCGCAGTGCGACGTTATGCACCAGTTCTTTGTTCAGGCGTTCAAGGATCTGACGAGACGTCACATATTTGCCCTCTTTACCGCAGAACGGCGAGGTATTGACGTTGAAGTACATGGTTACGGTCGGTTCATCAACCGTCAGTGCCGGTAAAGCTTCAACCACGTTCACATCACAGATCGTATCGGAGATGTTCAGTTCGCCCAGACCCGTAATGGCGATGATATCGCCCGCTTCAGCCACGGTTGCTTCGATACGTTCGAGCCCCATATGGGTTAGAACCTTACCGACTTTACCGTTGCGGGTTTTGCCTTCGCTATCAATGATAGTGACCTGCTGGTTAGGCTTAACTTTACCGCGTTTGATACGGCCAATGCCGATAACGCCGACATAGTTGTTATAATCCAACTGGGAGATCTGCATCTGGAACGGCGCATCAAGTTCTACTTTTGGCGCAGAAACATGGTCGACGATCGCCTGATACAACGGAGTCATATCTTCCGCCATATCCGTGTGGTCGTTACCTGCGATACCATTGAGCGCGGACGCATAAATGATAGGGAAGTCCAGTTGCTCATCCGTCGCATCCAGGTTTACGAACAGGTCGAACACCTGATCGACAACCCAGTCAGGACGCGCGCCAGGGCGGTCAACCTTGTTAATTACCACAATTGGCTTCAGACCATTGGCAAATGCTTTTTTGGTCACGAAACGGGTCTGCGGCATCGGACCATCCATTGCGTCGACAACTAACAGCACCGAGTCAACCATCGACATTACACGCTCTACCTCACCGCCGAAGTCGGCGTGTCCAGGGGTATCCACGATGTTAATGCGGTAGTCTTTCCAATTAATGGCGGTATTTTTGGCGAGGATGGTAATTCCACGCTCTTTCTCCAAATCGTTGGAGTCCATTACACGTTCGGTTGCTTCAGTACGTTCTCCGAACGTTCCGGATTGTTGCAACAACTTATCGACCAGGGTGGTTTTCCCATGGTCAACGTGCGCAATAATGGCGATGTTACGCAAATTTTCGATCACAGCTTTGCCTCAGGCATTTAGAAATAGCGCGCTATTGTACACGTATTAATCGAGGGACTAAACAAGATCACAAGAATCTATGATAAACAACCTACTGCTGCTTGCTTTGTGATCCCTTTCACGGTGCAAAAGCGCGATAAGCGTGAATCACTGCACCATTTAAGTGCCACAATTCACCAGTAAAGCACCATATTGGTGCGATAAACTATAATGGTGCAGTTGCCTTCTGGCGGAAAGCCCCAAAGAGCAACACATTGCACACATTTAAAAAGTTGGCACACTTTTAGCTTTAGTCTACTCACGCTAACAACATCAATCCACAACGATATTCGTTCCACGACGATAAATGACCAATCGGGAGAATCAAGTATGTCCGCAGAACACGTTTTGACGATGCTGAATGAACATGAAGTGAAGTTCGTAGATTTACGCTTCACCGATACCAAAGGCAAAGAACAGCACGTCACCATTCCGGCTCATCAAGTTGACGCAGACTTCTTCGAAGAAGGCAAAATGTTTGATGGCTCCTCGATTGGCGGCTGGAAAGGTATTAACGAATCCGACATGGTGTTGATGCCAGATGCCAGCACCGCAGTCCTTGATCCTTTCTATGAAGAAACCACGCTGATCATCCGCTGTGATATTCTGGAGCCGGGCACCATGCAGGGTTATGACCGCGATCCGCGTTCTATCTCTAAACGTGCTGAAGATTTTCTGCGTTCTTCCGGCATTGCCGACACCGTATTGTTTGGGCCTGAACCGGAATTCTTCCTGTTTGACGACGTTCGTTTCGGCAGCAGCATCTCCGGCTCCCATGTCACGATTGATGACATTGAAGGCGCCTGGAACTCAAGCAAAGAATATGAAGGCGGCAACAAAGGCCACCGTCCGGGGATCAAAGGCGGTTATTTCCCGGTTCCTCCGGTTGATTCATCACAGGACATCCGTTCCACCATGTGTCTGACCATGGAAGAAATGGGACTGGTTGTTGAAGCGCATCACCATGAAGTGGCGACCGCCGGTCAGAACGAAGTGGCAACCCGCTTCAATACCATGACCAAAAAAGCGGACGAAATTCAGATTTACAAATATGTCGTGCATAACGTTGCCCATGCCTTCGGTAAAACTGCAACGTTCATGCCGAAACCGATGTTCGGTGATAACGGCTCCGGTATGCACTGCCATATGTCTCTGTCCAAAGATGGTACAAACCTGTTCTCTGGCGACAAATACGGCGGTCTGTCCGAAACGGCTCTGTTCTACATCGGCGGTATCATCAAACACGCTAAAGCGATCAACGCGTTGTCCAACCCGACCACCAACTCTTACAAGCGTCTGGTCCCAGGTTACGAAGCGCCGGTTATGCTGGCTTACTCTGCCCGCAACCGCTCTGCGTCTATTCGTATTCCGGTTGTGGCCAGCCCGAAAGCGCGTCGTATTGAAGTTCGCTTCCCTGATCCGGGTGCTAACCCATACCTGTGCTTCGCAGCATTGCTGATGGCCGGTCTGGATGGCGTTATCAACAAAATCCATCCTGGCGATGCGATGGATAAAAACTTGTACGATCTGCCGCCGGAAGAAGCGAAAGAAATCCCAACGGTTGCTGGTTCTCTGGAAGAAGCGCTGAACGCACTGGATGCAGACCGCGAGTTCCTGACCCGTGGCGGCGTATTCACTGACGACGCTATCGATGCTTACATTGAACTGCGTAAAGCAGAGAATGACCGTGTTCGCATGACTCCGCATCCGGTTGAGTTTGAACTGTACTATAGCGTGTAATCACCGTCGTACAGTAAACAGCGGCCCAGTTTGGGCTGCTGGCAGTCAATCGTTAGCCTGTTTTTGTGATGGGTTATCCATACCTGTCATCCAAGGTAGGGCCGACGGGCTAATGCTTTGTGTTATTAACATTTTTTCTGAAAATTTTTTGTTGCCGTGGAAATTTTTCAGCCCATCTCATGATGGGCTTTTTTCTCCACGAGCGCTGAAGTTGCTACATCGTCTCTATCATATACACTACAATGCACTAAAATAGTGCGGGAGTCTGCGTTATGGCAACAGGCACGCTGCCCGATGCTGGGCAGATCCTAAATTCTTTGATAAACAGCATCTTATTGCTGGATAACGATCTGGCGATTCATTATTCCAATCCGGCGGCACAACAATTACTGGCACAAAGCTCGCGTAAATTATCAGGAACACCGTTGCCTGAACTGTTGGGATATTTTTCTCTGAATATAGATTTGATGCTTGAGAGTCTGGATTCAGGGCAAGGTTTTACGGATAACGAAGTGACGATCGTCGTGGATGGCAAAGCGCATATCATGTCGCTTACCGCGCAACGGGTACAGGATAACTTCATTCTGCTGGAAATGGCGCCGATGGATAATCAACGCCGTCTTAGCCAGGAACAGCTTCAACATGCTCAACAGCAGGCCGCGCGCGATCTGGTCAGAGGGTTGGCGCATGAGATAAAAAATCCGCTGGGTGGATTACGCGGCGCGGCGCAGTTGCTCTCCAAGGCGTTACCCGATCCGGCGCTGACCGAATACACTAAAGTTATCATTGAACAGGCGGATCGCCTGCGTAATTTGGTTGACCGTCTGCTCGGCCCTCAGCAACCCGGCCTGCACGTCACCCAAAGCATTCATCAGGTTGCAGAACGGGTATGTAAGCTCGTTTCTCTGGAAAAACCGGACAACGTGACGCTGGTGAGGGATTATGATCCCAGCTTGCCTGAACTTACGCACGATCCGGATCAGATTGAACAGGTTCTGCTGAACATCACGCGTAATGCGTTGCAGGCGTTAGGTCAAGAAGGCGGCACTATTACGCTGCGCACCCGCACCGCATTTCAACTCACCTTACATGGTGTGCGTTATCGCCTTGCTGCGCGTATTGACATTGAAGATGACGGTCCAGGTGTACCAGCCCAGCTACAGGATACCTTGTTCTATCCGATGGTGAGTGGTCGGGAAGGTGGCACAGGATTAGGCTTGTCCATTGCGCGCAGTCTTATCGATCAGCACTCCGGTAAAATTGAATTTAACAGTTGGCCAGGCCATACCGAATTTTCGGTGTACCTGCCCATTCGCCAGTGAGGTTCACAATGCAACGAGGGATAGTCTGGATTGTCGATGACGATAGCTCCATCCGTTGGGTGCTCGAACGTGCGCTCACTGGAGCGGGCTTGACCAGTGCGACATTTGATAACGGAAACCAGGCTCTGCATGCGTTGGCGACACAAACGCCAGACGTACTGTTGTCCGATATCCGTATGCCGGGAATGGACGGGCTGGCTTTACTGCAACAAATAAAACAGCGGCATCCGATGCTACCGGTCATCATTATGACCGCACATTCCGATCTGGATGCCGCTGTCAGCGCTTATCAGCAAGGCGCATTTGATTATCTGCCAAAGCCTTTCGATATTGATGAGGCTGTCGCGTTGGTCGAACGCGCCATCAGCCATTATCTGGAGCAACAGCAGCCTGTCCGTAGCACGCCTATCAGCGGCCCGACAACGGATATCATCGGCGAAGCCCCTGCCATGCAGGATGTGTTTCGCATCATTGGTCGTCTGTCGCGCTCCTCCATCAGCGTGCTGATTAACGGTGAATCCGGCACCGGTAAAGAACTGGTGGCGCATGCGCTGCATCGCCATAGCCCGCGCGCCAAAGCGCCGTTTATCGCCTTGAACATGGCGGCCATTCCAAAAGATTTAATCGAGTCAGAACTGTTCGGTCACGAGAAAGGCGCGTTTACCGGCGCTAATCAAATTCGCCAGGGGCGCTTTGAGCAGGCGGATGGCGGCACGCTGTTTCTGGATGAAATCGGCGATATGCCGCTGGATGTTCAGACCCGTTTATTGCGCGTACTGGCTGACGGTCAGTTTTATCGGGTTGGCGGTTACGCCGCGGTTAAAGTGGATGTGCGAATTATCGCAGCGACGCATCAAAACCTTGAACTGCGGGTACAGGAAGGGAAATTCCGTGAAGACCTGTTTCATCGTCTGAATGTCATTCGTGTTCACCTGCCTCCTTTGCGTGAACGCCGCGAAGATATTCCCCGTCTGGCGCGTTACTTCTTGCAGGCAACGGCCAAAGAGTTGGGCGTTGAGCCGAAAAATCTGCACCCCGAAACAGAAACGGCACTTACCCGCCTGCCGTGGCCGGGCAATGTGCGCCAACTGGAAAACACCTGTCGCTGGCTGACGGTGATGGCCGCCGGTCAGGAAGTGCTGATTCAGGATCTGCCGCCGGAACTGTTTGAAACCACGGCGCCCGATTCCACCGTACAGATGTTGCCAGACAGTTGGGCGACCTTATTGGCGCAATGGGCAGATCGGGCGCTGCGTTCAGGTCATCAAAACCTGTTGGCGGAAGCGCAACCCGAAATGGAAAGAACCTTGCTCACCACTGCATTGCGGCATACTCAGGGACACAAGCAGGAAGCGGCCCGTTTATTGGGATGGGGAAGAAATACCCTGACGCGCAAGCTGAAAGAACTGGGGATGGAGTAGCATCGGTTACGCCTTTATTGCTCAATTGTTCGACACTAAATCGAGTGATAAAAATACCATCTGGCGCACGAAATTGTCACGAATTTGTTCTTTACTTACCGCTGACCAGCAGTATGATCGTGTCGCTGATTCGGGAGGAGTACCATGCTGGATTCATTAATTTCCGTCGTGTCACACAGTGCTGAAATAAGCTCCGCTGCGAGCTATTCACCGCAAACAGCGATCGCCGCTGTCCTGTGTGCCGTTCTGATTAACTTTTTTAGTTAATCCGCTTTTCATACCAATGATGAGCGGTGTCCTCATTAAAGAGGTTTCACCATAAAAAAACCACCAGTCCTGTTAAAACTGACTGGTGGTTTTTTTACTAAATTACCCGCGAGAATTGCTGCGTCTGCGCTTTGTTTCGCAGGTATTTATCAAAACACATGCAAATATTACGGATCAGCAAACGACCTTTGGCTGTCACCACAATACCGTCTTCTTGAATCTCCACCAGCCCATCCGCCGCTAATGGCGCCAACTGCTGCAAATCCTGCGAAAAATAGGAATGAAAATCGATACCGTAATCCGCATCAATCTGGTGGTAACTTAACTGGAAATTACAAATCAGCGTCTTGATGACATCACGCCGGATACAATCATCCTGCGTCAACCGTAATCCGCGCCACAACGCATTGCCAGAGTCCCGAACCTGTGCGTAATAACGCTTCAGTTCCTTCTGGTTTTGCGCATAACTATCACCGATCATACTAATCGCTGATACCCCCATTCCCAGCAGATCACCGTCGCCTTGCGTGGTATAACCCTGAAAATTACGATGTAGTTTTCCTGCCCGTTGCGCCATCGCCAGTTCATCATCCGGGCGAGCAAAGTGATCCATACCGATAAACTGGTAACCAGATTGTGTCAGTGTGCTGATCGTCTGCTGCAAAATTTCCAACTTCTGTTCCGCATCCGGCAAATCAGCTTCTTTGATTTTCCGCTGAGCCGCAAACAAACTGGGTAAATGCGCATAGTTGAACACACTGAGCCGATGTGGACTGAGTTCAGCGACTCGCTGCAACGTAAAAGCGAAACTTTCTGGCGTCTGCTTTGGCAAGCCATAAATCAGATCAATATTGGTTGACGTGAAACCCAGGGATTTCGCGCGCGCGATTAATGCAAAAATGAAATCCTCATCCTGCTCACGATTCACCAGCTTTTGTACGTCCTTGTTGAAATCCTGCACCCCCATGCTCAGGCGATTAAATCCTTCGGCACGCAGATGATCGAGCACATCCAGTTCAATTTCCCTTGGATCGATTTCCAGCGACAATTCAGCCTGATGCGAAAAAGAAAATTGCTCACGCAATAACCCCATCAAACGACTGATTTGCGCTTGGTTCAGGTAGGTCGGCGTACCGCCGCCCCAATGCATTTGCGTTACGGTTCTCCCGACGAACAGCGTCGCTCGCTGACGGATCTCCTGCTCCAGCACATCAAGGTATTCATCCGCTTTATGCTGCTGGCGCGTGACCAGTTTATTACAACCGCAGAAGTAACATAGGCGATGGCAAAAAGGGATATGAATATAGAGCGACAGCATTCGCTGTGGATAACGCGCAACCGCCTGCTGAAAAGCGGATTCATCATAGTGTTCGCTGAACTCCAGCGCGGTGGGATAAGAGGTATAGCGCGGCCCGGAATAGTTATATTTTTGAATCAGGGCTAAATCCCAATCAACGGTTTGTTCGGACATGCTGCTCACTCCTCCCGACATTTTTATTGATATGCAATCCCTGCTCTCCCTTTTCGAATCATTACGGCATCAGCTTAAAGCAACGTGCGCCGTTTTGGTCTGCTCGGAGCGATCACCTGCGGCGCCCGCGGGCGCAGAACCACACGTTGCAATCGATTTTTCCGCCTGGACAACAGCCATAGCTCACCTAACAGGCAAAACAGATAATACGTAACCAGCAGCGCCAATGACAGAGCCAGTATTTTTATCAATTAGAATGTATCTTTCGGGTTATTACGCTTCAGAAGTTGCAGCATATCTTCCTGTTCTTCTTCATCATCATCCAGTTCAATACCCAGTTGCTCCATCAACACATCAATACGATCCAGCGTTTCATCCACCCATGACTGCTCTTTGGCACTCAATGTTTCGCCGTTATCCAGACGATCCAGCAACGCATCCAGACGGGTATCGTTTTCCAGTAGCGCCAGTTCTTCTTCTGGCGACATGATGACGGGTTTAGTCGTCTCTTTATCAGTATGGACGACAGATTTAGATTTCGGTGCGACGGTTTCCTTAATCCCCAACGGAATCGGTTTTTTACTGCCAATACGCGGATCAACGGTTTTACGCTGTCCATTCGTTTCGCTTGACGTCCCTTGACCCTGAGCACGACTACCCGCGACATGACCGCGGTGTTTTTTCTGGCGCTTGCGGTTACGTGCTTCCTGATCCAGTTCTTCGCGGGTTTTTCTTTTGATTTTAGGTTTAATTGTTTGGCTCATCATGTTGTTCTCAGATACACAGGTGAAGGTAATTGCGGCGGAATCTAGCAGAAAGCCCGACAATAAAAAAGTACTCGCCTGGACTGATCCTGATTTTCATTATTTCAGCTACGGATACAGGCTATACCTATTGTCTTTCAGGGTGCAAGTAAGGTGTCAATTCAACGCCTGTCCCGTCACACCACGAAACGTACCGACACAATAAAACCGCCTTTATGGTCAGTTACAGGTATAATCCCCAACCAGACATCGATCCAAACAGAGATAATGATTGTGACCCAGCAATATAACTACCACATGACGCGGTTTGTCATCAGCGCCCCGGATATTCGCCACCTGGCAACAGATAGCGGTATTGAAGTTGCCTTTGCTGGGCGCTCTAACGCCGGAAAATCCAGCGCGTTGAATACGCTAACCAATCAAAAAAGCCTGGCGCGTACCAGTAAAACGCCGGGAAGAACGCAGCTTATCAACCTGTTTGAAGTGGCAGAAGGCATTCGTCTGGTGGACTTACCGGGCTACGGCTACGCCGACGTACCGGAAGCCATGAAACTCAAGTGGCAACGTTCGCTGGGCGAATACCTTCAGAAGCGTAATAGCCTGAAAGGGCTGATCGTTCTGATGGATATCCGCCACCCGCTGAAAGATCTCGATCAACAAATGCTATTATGGGCGGCTGATGCACAGCTTCCGGTTCTGGTTCTGCTGACTAAAGCCGATAAATTGGCATCTGGCGCTCGTAAAGCCCAACTCAATATGGTACGTGAAGCCGTACTGCCAATCATAGGTGATATCCAGGTCGAAGCTTTTTCTTCACTGAAGAAGCTGGGCGTAGATAAATTACGTCAGAAACTTGATAGCTGGTTCAGTACGCTGCCGCAGACTGAAGAGACAGAGGCGCAGGAAAGTAAGTAATTCCGGTATCTGTGGCGGGCAAGGCCGGCCATCCGCGCCTTAGCCTTAAGCCATCACTAAACACCAATAAAAAACGCCCCAGTCAAAAAATGACCGGGGCGGCTAATATTCAGCCAAATCCGATTACGTGAAGTAAAAGGTCTGAAAGATAGAACATCTTACCTCTGTACCCTACGCCTTTAACTCTACCCTATTTTTTCATTAGAACAAAGTTTTTTTTGTTGTTTACTTTCACGGAAATCGGCGGCCATTTACACAAAGTTAAACCAAGTCACACTATCCTGTTATTTTATTACAAAAAATTATGACCTAAATATTGGTTTAATGTGCTTCATCCCAGTTCATGCCGGTGCCAATATCCACTCTCAGCGGTACACTGAGTTGCATGCAGCCTTCCATTAACTCTCTGATTTTTTTCTGCGATGCTTCCAGAATCCCATCATGGATCTCAAAAACCAGTTCATCGTGAACCTGCATGATCATATTCACGAGCGGCTTATCCTGCTGTAACCAACTATCAATCGCGATCATCGCTTTCTTGATAATATCAGCGGCTGTGCCCTGCATAGGGGCGTTAATGGCCGCTCGCTCCGCCGCCTTTCGCGCCATAGCATTACGAGAATGAATATCCGGCAGGTAAAGACGACGCCCATCAAGCGTGGAAACATAGCCTTGCTCCGCAGCCTGTTGGCGGGTACGCTCCATGTATTCCTGAACGCCGGGGTAGCGTTCGAAATACAGATTCATATATTTCTGAGATTCATAACGGGGAATATTCAATTGCCGCGACAGCCCAAATGCACTCATACCATATATCAAGCCGAAGTTAATGGCCTTTGCGCTACGGCGCTGTTCAGTCGTTACTTTATCCAACGCAATACCAAAAACCTCCGAAGCGGTAGCTCGGTGGATATCCAACCCATCGGAGAACGCTTTCAACAAACCTTTATCGCCGGAAAGATGCGCCATAATGCGTAGTTCAATCTGCGAGTAGTCCGCCGCCACAATGCTGTATCCCTTCGGTGCAATAAAAGCCTGACGAATACGACGCCCTTCTTCATTGCGTACCGGAATATTTTGCAAGTTGGGATCGCTGGAAGACAAACGACCGGTAGCGGTTACCGCCTGATGATAAGAAGTATGCACACGCCGGGTTGCCGGGTTAATCATCAACGGTAGCTTATCGGTATAGGTAGACTTCAGTTTCGCTAGCCCGCGATATTCAAGGATCAGTTTCGGCAGAGGATAATCCAATGCCAGTTCCGCCAGCACTTCTTCATTGGTAGAGGGCGCGCCTTTTGGCGTTTTTTTCAGGATTGGCAGCTTTTGTTTTTCGTAGAGAATACCTTGAAGCTGTTTTGTCGATGACAGATTAAACTCTTCACCAGCCAACTCGTAGGCTTGGGTTTCCAACTCAGCCAAACGAACCGTAAGCTCTTTAGAGTGCTCAGACAGAATACCGGGATCAATCAATACGCCAGTCCGCTCCATTCTGGACAACACCGGCACCAGCGGCATATCAATGGTCTGGAACACCTGACGGAGTTCAGGATGCTGCTGTAATTGCGCCCACAGTTTCTGATGCAGATGCAACGTGACATCCGCATCCTCCGCCGCATAGGGGCCAGCCTGCTCCAGCGCAATCTGATTAAATGTCAGTTGATTCTTGCCTTTACCGGCAATCTCTTCAAAGGTGATTGTTTTATGCTGCAAGTGACGTTCAGCGAGGCTATCCATATCATGACGCCCGGCAACACTGTCCAGAACATAAGACTCAAGCATGGTATCAAATGCGATGCCCCTCAATTCGATGTCATAGCGATTCATCACGCCTTTATCAAATTTAAGATTCTGGCCAACCTTCAGGCATTTTTCATCTTCCAACAAAGGTTTGAGCAACGCCAATACCCGCGTGCGATCCAGCTGTTCTGGCGCATCAAGATAATCGTGAGCTAATGGAAGATAAGCCGCCTCCCCGGTTTTTACCGAAAATGAAAGCCCGATGAGATTGGCTGTCAGCGTATCCAACCCATCAGTTTCGGTGTCAAAGGCAAATACCTCTGCATTTTTTAAACGCTCAATCCATTCCAGCAGCGTCTTTTCATCCAGGATGGTGACATAGCCGTCAGCAGAAAGAACCAATGCGGCTTCGTCAACGCGTTTCTCTGTCGCCTTGAACGCTTGTGACGCAGGCGTATTACCTTTTTTATCCTGCAACCATGTACCGGATTCAATATCCACTAACCAGCGTTTGAATTCATAACGGGAAAATAAACGATGCAGTTCATCAATATCCGGCTCATTGACCGTTAACTGCTCACAACTCAGTTCAAGCTCAACATCAGTTTTAATGGTGGCAAGCTGATAGGAAAGGTACGCAACCTCTTTATTTAGCTCAAGCTTGGGCGCCATGGTTTTAGCGCCGCGAAATGAAAGCCCCGCGATCTTATTCAGATTGGCGTATAACCTATCCAGACCGCCGATACCCTGTAATAACGCTTGTGCTGTCTTCTCCCCGATACCGGGAACGCCGGGAATGTTGTCGGATGAGTCTCCCATCAACGCCAGGAAATCGATAATCAATTCAGGCGGAATACCGTATTTCTCACACACTTCCTGCGGGCCGAGGATAGTGTTGTTCATGGTGTTGATAAGCGTAACATTGGGCGTAACCAACTGCGCCATGTCTTTATCACCAGTACTAATCAATACTGATAATCCGGCTTTCTCAGCCTGCAAAGCCAGCGTACCAATTACATCGTCAGCTTCCACGCCGGAAACGGCAAGCAAGGGTAACCCCATGGCCTTCACCATCTGGTGCAAGGGTTCAATCTGTTCACGCAAGTCATCCGGCATCGGTGGACGATGTGCCTTATAGTTCTCGAACAATTCATCACGGAACGTTTTGCCTTTGGCATCAAACACCACAGCAACATGGCTGGGGCGATATTGCACCAGCAAACTGCGCAGCATGTTTAATACACCATACATCGCGCCGGTTGGTTCCCCCGCGCTGTTGGTTAATGGCGGGAACGCATGATAAGCACGGTACAAATAGGATGAGCCGTCTACCAGAATGAATGGGTTTTCTGAAATCTGAACCATAGCCTGCTGTAATCTTTGTCATCTGTCATGACGCTAAGCATGCCATAGCTGAAGGAAAGAGACGATCCCTAACGTAAGGTATTGCTCATTTTTGCATGGATCATCGCAAGACATGCCTGTGGATAAGTTTGTGAATAAAATATCTAAGTTAATTATCAATAGAGTAGCTAAATAACTGATCCTAATATCGCTACATTTTTACCAACCCATGATTCCCACCGGGGAATGGGCTGACAGTATTCATAAAGTGACGCCCTTTTTTCAGTAACTGCCACATTGAGCGGCACTGGTGGTTTCCGGTTATCGTTTCGTGCAGCGCCTGCCACAGCCGTTCAACATGATTTACCCAGGGCGAGTAAACCGGCTGATAAATAACACGAAACTTCGGATTCT